>JBGGNE010000317.1:0-7920 GCA_041287705.1 Methylacidiphilales bacterium
CGTCTTCGAGTTCGCCCGCATTGAGCCCTGGGCGGACGCTTTGCCCCGGATAAGAGCGTTGCTGCAGAACTGGAGCAAGCCGCGCACGCGCTTCCTGGTCAGCATGAATTTTCAGGGGCACACCCCCGTTTTCGGCGGCGAGGGCGCGATCGTGTGCGATCAATACCTGGCCGCCATATGGGGGATGCCGCATCCTTTCAGGAAGATGGAGCTCTGGCTGCACGTGCCGGACAAGATCTTCATCAACCCGCAGTGGGACGTCGCCGCGTCCATCTTCGGCCGCTGGGCACCCGCCATTATTCCGCTGGGCTCCTTCGAAGAAGAGCATCCCTGGCAGCTTACCGCGGAACTCCGGGACGGCCTCTACACGCTGGTCCTGAAGGATAAACACAGCGGCGACATCCTGCCCCCCGGCATAGCCGCCACCGGCCTGAAATTCGAGTACACCTCCGCCTCAGGCAAGAAGCGCAAGTGATGCCGGGGGATGGGGGAGCCCGGAGCTTCTTCGTACATGCGCAGCTTCCCGATCCGTTCTTCATCTCCCTTCCTCCTCTCTCATTCTCCCGACTCTCTCCCTGTCTTTTCGGAACTACAAAAAGATTGTCACGGATTAGAAAATTTGTGATTTTGTAAACACAGTGGGGATGTCTATCGTATGGGCCTAATTATTAGGTGTCATCAAGAAGATGGGTTGCCGAGGAACTGCAATCTTCAGATATGCTCCGGATACACTCTGACAGTCAACCAGCCTGCCTGCCGTTCATGAATATTTTCCTTCACAAAGGCATGCCTTCCTGGCCGGCCCTGCGTTTGTATGTCACGACTGTGCTCGTGATTTCATTTGCGATGTCGCCGCCGTTTTTCTTTAACGGGGCGGTGCTGCGGGCTAATCCCTCCGGCGGAACAGTGGTGGGGGGATCGGCTACGATCACGAATCCCGGCGCGGGGCAGGTTACGGTGAATCAGAGCAGCCAGCGGGCGGTGGTGAACTGGCAGCAGTTCTCCATTAAGCAGGGGGAGACGACGACGTTTGTGCAGCCTTCTTCCTCCTCGGCCACGCTGAATCGGGTGACGGGCGGGCAGATGTCGCAACTGAACGGGCGGCTGAACGCTAACGGCAAGGTTTATCTGGTGAATCCCCAGGGCGTGGTGGTAGGGAAGACGGGTCGCGTGAACACCGGCGGGGGCTTTACGGCCAGTACGCTGGATGTGTCGGATCAGGAATTTCTGGCGGGGAAGGGCATGACCTTTAAGGGCAGCTCGAGCGCTTCAGTGGTGAATCAGGGGAAGATTAAGGCGGCGAATGGCGATGTGATGCTGATTGCGCGCCAGGTGGAGAATCAGGGGAAGATTACCGCGAGGAACGGCGAGGTGCACCTGACGGGCGGGCAGGAAGTGCTGGTGCAGCCTTCGGGAACGACCGGGCAGCGCGTGTATATCAAGAGCGGCAGCGGCTCGGTATCGAACAGTGGCACGATTCGCGCCACGGCGGCGGAGCTGCGCGCGGCGGGCGGTAATGAGTACGCACTGGCGGTTAACAATACAGGCGTCATTCGCGCCACGACCGTGGATAAGAGCGGCGGCCGCATTGTCCTGAAGGCGGAGCAACGTGACGCTGCATCCGGTACTGGCGGAGGCACGGTACAGAACTCCGGCAAGCTTATCGCCCGCGGCACCGCACCCGGCAGGAACGGCGGTCGCGTTACGGTAACCGGCGATCAGGTGCGGCTGACAAAGACATCTTCCATCGACGCGAGCAGCACTTACGCCAAAGGCGGCGAGGTGAACATCGGCGGCGGTTTTCAGGGCAGGGACGCAGCGATCTCGAACGCCCGCACTACGGTTGTCGAAGCTGGCTCCGTCATCAATGTAGACGGCCGGCGCGACGCCGGACTCGGTAATGGGGACCCAGGCCAGGGCGGCACGGCCGTTATATGGAGCGACGAGCGCACTGATTTCCTCGGCGGCATCACCGCGCGCGACGGCGGTTTTGCGGAAGTGAGCAGCAAGGGCGTGCTGAACTTTGCGGGCGCGGTAAATACGGGCGGCGGCACGCTGTTGCTGGATCCGGCCAGCATCACCATCAGCAACGGCCTGACCACAAGCGGCACGCCCACGTTCTCGTCGATTGATTCCGTGCTTAACGTGACGGATCTCGTCAGCCTGCTGGCCTCCGGCAATGTCACGCTGCAGGCGGCGAATTTCATTACGGTGAACGCGGCGATCACCTCCGTTTCGGCTCGCAATCTTATTTTCGATACTTCGACGCTATACCTGAACCAGGCAATAAGCCTGGGCGGCGGTGCGGTTTCCGGCACCAGCTCCCTGATCAACGTTTGGGTTAATCCCACAGGCAGCATCCAGAACGGTATTGATGCGGTGGCGACTGGCGGCAATGTGCATCTGGGCGGCGGCACGTTTGCGCCGGCTGCGACGCTGAACGTGGGCAAGTCGATCACCATCAGCGGCACGGGGGCGGATACCACCATCATTGACGGCCTCACCACCAAACGCGTCTTCTCCATCAGCAGCAACGTTACTCTGGAGTCCCTTGGCGTTACCCGGGGGAATGCAGCTAGTGGCGGCGGCATTGTCGTAAACTCGGGCAGCTTTAACCTCAGCAACGCCAAGGTCTACAACAATGAGTCGACGACGACCGGCGGCGGAATTTTAATCCTGAGCGGTGGAAACCACGTTTTCCGCAACGTCGAGATCTCCGCAAACAGAGCTGCCGGCTCCAATGGCGGCGGCATGTATGTCCAGCGCGGCACCCTTACCATTACGGATTCGCTGTTCTCCAATAATAGCGCGGGCAGCGGTGCCGGCCTGTATCTGTGGGATCCCGCGGCAACGGTGTCCAACTCTACATTCAGGCTCAACGTTGCTACGGCAAACGGCGGCGGCATTACGATGCAGAACAACGGGACATTGCGCATCAGCGGATCCACGTTCAGCCAAAATGATGCGGCTAACGGGGGCGCCATCCAGATGCGATCTTCCTCCACGCCGCTCACGATCGCCAACTCGGTCTTCACCACCAACAGGGCGCTGAGCGGCAGCGGCGGTGCCATTTCCAGCGAGCCGTTCGCCGTCGGGGGGACGATTACCATAAGCGGCTCCACGTTTACCGGCAACACCGCCTCCGACGATGGCGGCGCGATCGCCGCACGCGGAACCCAGAGCAACATCACGATAAAAAGCTCCGCGTTCACCAGCAACACGGCAAACACGTTCCTCGCCAGTGGCGGCGCTTTCAGCAATCTGGGTACGGCAACGATTACAGACTCGACCTTTACCACCAACACCTCCCAGCGGGGCGGCGCTGTAGCCAACATCGGCAGCGGCGCAATCCTGACGATAAGCGGCTCCACCTTTACGGGCAATTCGGTCCAGGGCGGGGGCGGTGTTAGTACTATTATTAACAACGGCGGTACCATCTATAATGAGTCCGCGCAGCTCCAGCTTAGCGACTCCCTTATCCTGACGCGGCCCACTGACGCTGCCTACACTACGGGCACTGCAGCGCGAGGCGGCGGCATTTATATAAAGAACAGCGCAACGGCGGTTGGCATAACGAACACTACCATATCCGGAAACTTCGCTACAGACACAGGCGGCGGTATATACACAGAGAACTCCGTAGTGACCATTAACGGCTCTGTTATCTCGAACAACAGAAGTACCAATTTTGGAGGAGGCATTAAGAGTCTTGATGCAAGCAATGTTACGCTGACCGATTCCGTGCTTGATGGTAACACAGGCAGCCTTGGCGGCGGCATCGAATCTGCTGATACCAGCCGTCTCGCCATCTATCGTTCCAGTATCATACGTAACTCGGCGAACTCTGGTGGCGGCGGAATCTGGGTGAGATCTCGTAGTCAGCCTGTCATTATTGAGAATTCAACAGTGGCGCAAAACCGTTCGATTGCAAGTGGCGCAGGAATCGTTGTCGCAGAGTTGACCGTGGTTAATCTTACCAGCTCCACCATTGTAGACAACCAAGTGACGGGGGGGGTAGGCTATGCAGGTGGCGGCATTTACCTCGGTGCCGCCACAACCTCGCTGGTGATCGGGAACACCATCGTGGCTCTCAATACGGCGGACGGCGAGGCGGATATCCACAATCCCAACGGGAGTTTAATCACCAATGCCGGCTACAATCGCGTGGGTTCCGGCGCCATCGTCAGTTTTACGGGGGATGTCACCTCTGCTACCGGCGTCACAGCCGCCCAGCTTAAGCTGGCGCCGCTGGGCTACTATGGCGGCAAGACGCCCACCTATGCGCTGATGACCGGCAGCACGGCTTACAACACGGGCGATTCGACACTGGCCGGCACCACGGACCAGCGCGGGCGCGCGCGCAATGCCAACGCCTTCGGCCTGGTGGATATCGGCGCTTTTGAGGCGCATGACGACACGGTCGGCAACCAGTACGTGGTGACCACTACCTACGATTACAATCCCGCTACGCCGCCCACGCCCTTCAGTAACGTGGCAGGCAGCCTCCGCTTCGGACTGCAGGGGGATCTGATCGAAAAGCCCAATGCCATCTCCTTCAACATCCCGACCAGCGACAGCGGCTACAGCTCCTCCACCGGCAGATGGACCATCACCACGGCGGGCGTTCAGTTTAATATCAACCGGGCTCTCTACATTGATGGCAAGACCCAGCCGGGCGGCATCCCAACCGCCGGGCCCGCCATCGTCATCAGCGGCAACAACGTCAACCGCGTGTTCAACGTCCTCGCCGGAAGCGGCAACCAGGTTAATCTGGACGCGCTGGAAATCACCAGGGGCAGAATGGATGGCTCCTTGGGCGCTGGTATCCTGCTCTCAACCGGAATGATTAATCTGTTCAACTCGGTTCTATCCAACAATACAGCCCATATCGGCGGCGCCATTTTCGTCTCAGCGACCACAACACTGATGGTGGAACGCTCGCTGTTTTACAACAACGTTGTCACCGATTTTGGCGGCGGCATTTACAGCCAGGGTGTAGCCCGTGTTTTCGACTCCACTTTTGCCCAGAACAGAGCGCAAGGCACAGGGGGAAGCGCTATTGATTCCGTCGGTATCTTCGAACTGCGGAGATCCACGGTTGCCTATAACATAAATGATATGTCCGGGTATGGAGCAGTGACTCTCAATGGCGGCACTGTTACCATTGGGCAATCCCTGTTTTCGCACAACACCAGCGACCTTTTTCGGATCTTCGGAACCCTGGCCAACGGAGGCTTTAGTGTCTTGGAGAACGACGGCACGCTCTCCTTTACCGGGGGTGCGACCGGCAACATTCTTGTTACCGATGCCCTGCTGGCCCCGCTTGGCTACTACGGCGGCTATACCAGGACGTATGGCCTGCTGCCCGGCAGCCCGGCGCTCAACTTTGTCCCGGCCGGTTTTATTACCGGCGGCTCGGGCGATCAGCGCGGCGTTGCCCGAGGCCAGGGCTCCGGCGGAAACGGCAGCGTCGGCGCTTTCGAAAGCCGCCAGAACTACACCGTCACCACCACGGCGGATTACAATCCCACCGGCCCCGTCGCCGTTGACGGCAGCCTGCGCTTCGGCCTCGCCCTCAACAGTGCCGGTCTCGCGGAAGCCGCCACCATCCGTTTCAACATTGCCAATACCGACCGCGGTTACGATCCCGTCTCCGGCCGCTGGACCATTACCGCGGCAACCGGCAGCACCGGCTTTAACGTCACCAACGCCGTGCTGATCAACGGCGCGACCCAGACGGGCTACTCCTCAGCCACCGGCCCGCTCATCCTCGTCAACGGCAACCAGCTGGGCGCCGTATTCAACATTGCGCCGGGATCTTTGAAGACAGCAGAGCTTAATGCCCTGGGCATCACCAACGGCAGCGGCTGGTTCGATGGTGCCTACAGGTTCGGCGGCGGAATCTACGCGACCGGCGGCAATCTTACGATTAACGACTCGTGGATCTACGGCAATAATCCCGAGCTGCTCACGATCGTCTCGGGCGGTGGTATCTGGTTCAACGGCGGCGGGGCTCTCACGATAAATGGGTCCCGGGTGTTCGGAAATACCGCGTATAGTATCGGCGGCGGAATTGCTGTCATGGCTGGTACTGCTACCATCAACAACAGCAGCATCACCAATAACGCCGCCACATCGGTGCCTGATTCCTTTGGCATGGGCGGTTCCGCTGGCGGTGGTATATATATCGAAACAGCAGCCACGCTTAGCCTCAACAGTTCCAGTGTATCCAATAACTCGGTTGCGGGCAGTGGCGCCGCTATTACCCTTCATGGAGAAGGCATCCTCACGGACAGCCTTATCTTCGCCAACCGATCGGGCTGGGGCGGAGGCGGAATCGTCACCTATGACTCCACCGCGCTGACCCTGATACGGACCAGCGTTATCGGCAACTCCTCCAGTATGGGAGGCGCCGGCATTCGTCACTACAGCACCGGCAAGATCACCATTACCGATTCCATCCTCTCCGGCAACCACGCGACCGCTCGTGGAGGCGGTATCCTGTTTGACGATTACGCCGCCACGATCGTCGAAATCACCGGCACCACCTTTGCCTTCAATACCGCAGACCGGGGAGGCGCCATCTTCGCAGGCCAGAACGCCGGCACCACCTTCGATAAGCTGCTGCTGGTGGCCAACACTTCCATCACCAACGGCGGCGCTTTCTCCCTGTCAGGCATCGGGCTCGGTACGATGACGGACAGCTTCGCGATTGGCAACCGCTCCGTGGATGGCGGCGCTTTCTTCACAGCAGCGGGCACCAGTCTTACCATTACCGGGTCCACCCTTGCGGGGAACTCCGCTACCGGCAGAGGCGGCGCTATCTCGTCGGTGGAAGCGCTCACGATCAACTCGTCTGCCCTGCGCGGCAACAATGCCGATTTCGGCGGCGCTCTTTATTTCGTCGGGAGTAACGTAACGATAACGGGCTCCACGCTATCCCATAACCACGCCGGCGTTATCGGTGGGGCGATATACAAGCTGGGGACAGGCGTCATCTCCCTCAACCTTTCCACGATTGCCCGCAACACGAACACAGCGGTGTATGCCAACGCCGGATCTATGACCATCAGCTCTTCCACTATTTCCCAAAACAGTGGTTCAGGCGCGCCAGGCGGCGTCAACGTGCAGGCGGGGACCGCCATTATTTTCAACTCCATCATCTCCGGCAACGGCGGCACTTTCGACCTGGATGCTAACTATCAGGCTTATACCGATGGCGGCTACAACCTCATCGGCACCACGGGAATTGTGACCACCTTTACGCAGCCCACCACCATCACTGGCATTACCAATCCGCTGCTGGCACCGCTCGGCTTCTACGGCGGCCCCCTGGAAACCATGGCGCTGCTGCCTGGCAGCCTGGCCCTGGGCAAGGCCGATCCCGCCCTGGCAGGCACGCTGGACCAGCGCGGCGTCACGCGCGATTCCGCCCCCGACATCGGCGCTTACGAGAGCCGCGGCTTCACCTACACCATCACCGGCGGCGACAACCAGAGCGCCATCGTCGGCACCGCCTTTGCCCAGCCGCTGACCGTCAGCGTCGTCGCTCTGGATACCCTGCTAACCGACCTGACCGGCGGCACCATCACGCTCACCGTGCCCGGCGCTGGCGCAACTGCTACCGGCGTGCTCACGCAGCCCGTCGCCCTCAGCGGCGGCACGTACCAGTCATCCTTCAGCCTGACTGCCGGGATGTTGCCGGGCACCTACGGCGTCGGCGTCCTGAACGCCCTGCCCACCGCCCCCGCCCTGAGTTTCACCCTCACCAACCTCGCCATTGCCATCACCCTGCGGGCCAACGCCGGTCAGGGCAAAGTCTACGGCAATGCGGATCCCGCGACGTACGGCTACACCATCCTTGACGCGGGCGGCACCCCTGTCTTCATCGCCCTCGGCGGCACGCTCACCCGCCAGGCC
>JBGGNE010000318.1:0-22752 GCA_041287705.1 Methylacidiphilales bacterium
TGATCGGCGTGACGATGAAAGTGTGGCCGCAGGATTGCATCTCTCGCGCTGAAGACAAATGCTGCGGCCCGCAGGCTGTTGCCGACGCGCGCGGCGTTGCGCACTCGCTCGGCATCCCCCATTACGTGATAGACGAAGCCGATCAGTTCGAACGTCTTGTCATCGATTACTTTACGTCGGAATATCGCCAGGGCCGCACGCCGAATCCCTGCGTGATGTGCAATGAGAAGCTGAAGTTTGGCTCTCTGCAGGAAAAAGCGCTGGCGCTGGGCGCGGAATACGTCGCCACAGGCCACTACGCCCGCATCGTTCATGATGAAGACGGCTCCGCCCGACTGATGAAGGCGGTGGACGGTCGTAAGGATCAGTCCTACTTCCTCTTCAGCCTGCGCCAGGAACAGCTTGGCCGCGCTCTGGCCCCCATCGGTCATCTGACCAAGCCGGAAGTCCGCGAAATAGCGCGCAAGCTGGGTCTTCGTGTCAGCGAGAAGGTGGACAGCCAGGAAATCTGCTTTGTGCCCGGCAACGATTACAAGACGTTCCTGCGCAGCCACCTGGAGGAAAAGGACTTCCATCCCGGCGGAATTTACGACAAAGACGGCACCTATATCGGGCCGCATCAGGGCATCGAGTTCTATACCGTGGGCCAGCGCAAAGGACTGGGCGGAGGTCATGGACGGCCTATCTATGTCATCGATATTGATGCCGTTAATCAACGCGTCATTGTGGGTGAGTACGACGATCTGGTGCGTCGCGAGTGCTTCATCAATCACACAAACTGGATCGGCGGCGAGCCGACCGAACCGGTGGAAGCCACTGCCAAGATCCGTTACAACTGGCCCGAAGTGCCCGTGCGCGTGCATCCCCTCCCCGGTCGTCGCGCCCGCATCGAGTTCCTGGAGCCGCAACGCTCCGTATCCCCAGGACAGGGCGCCGTGGTGTATCAGGGCGACAACGTCCTGGGCGGCGGCTGGATCGAGCGGACGGAACCTGCAGCCGCCTCAGCGCCTGCTGCGCCCGCCGCAATTCCGGCAGCGGCGGTTGCTGAAGCCGCTACGTGACGCATGATTGCGGGCCGGGTTCCGCCGATTGCACACGCGGCAATTCGGACGTTCCCGGTATCACGGCAGGTTAGAATGAAACCCTCTTCAGAATCCAGAATCTCCCATTCTTTAACATGGCATCTCCTCAATTACTGCTGCCCGGCCTGGTTTCCATTACGTTTCGTCAGCTGACACCGCGCGAAGTGGTGGAGCTTGTTGTCAAAGCCGGAACGCCGGCCGTGGAATGGGGCGGTGACGTGCATGTGCCGCATGGAGATCTGGTACGGGCACGCGAGGTAAAGGTGCTCTGCGATACGGAGGGCGTGGATATCCCCGCTTACGGATCCTATTTCCGACTCGGCCAGAGCGAGAAGCTCGGTCTTCCTTTCAGCCAGGTGCTGGACAGTGCCGAGTTGCTTGGCGCACCTGTCATCCGCGTTTGGGCGGGCGTAAAGGGTTCTGCCGACACAACACTGGACGAGCGCGCGGAAATTGTGGAAGACGCCATGCGCATCGCCGATATGGCGCAGGCGCGCGGCATCAAAGTAAGCTATGAGTACCACGGCGGTACTCTTACCGATACAGCTGAATCCGCCGCCGAACTGTTGGCACAGACCGGCCATCCCGCCATTCAGACGCTATGGCAGCCCGCCGTAGGCCTGCCTGTGGAGCAGGCGGAGCACGAACTGGCGGCGGTTCTTCCCCGACTCTCGCACGTGCACGTGTTCCACTGGTTTCCCCGCGCGGAACGCCAGCCTCTTGCCGATGGCCGCGACCGCTGGATACGTTATCTCACCATGGCCTCGCGCCATAAGGAGATTGTACCCTGCCTTATCGAATTTGTGCAGAACGCGGAGCCTAAGCAGTTTCTGGCCGACGCAGAAGTGCTGAAAGAGATGATTGCGGAAGTGGCCAAAGGTTTGCTGGAGTAGCCAAAGCGAGTCGCTATTGCAATCGCTGCGATCTCATGCGGAAATAGTGCAGAACATTAAAGATCTTGTATTTTGAGGATTGTCGGGCGGGACGAGGTGCGCCACATTAGGCCCATGCCACGCACTTTTGCATCCCACCTTTCCCACTGGCGCCTGGCCTGCACGGCGGTCCTTCCGGCTTTTCTCTGCATCGGTATCTGTAGTCTTGCGGTGTTCTCTCCCCTGCCCGCGCGGGCGGAGCGCGGCAATCCGCAGGTCCAGATCGATGGCAAGAGCATCGACGAACTTATCGCAGCTTACATGAAAGAGCACGATGTGTCAGGGCTCACCCTGGCCATCGTGCAGGCTCCCTACATCACGCGGGTTGTTGGCTATGGCGTGGTGGATCGCGAAGTGAAGCTGCTCGCGGCATCCCGTACCATGTTCAGCATCGGTCGCATGACTGAGGCTTACACAGCCGTAGCCATCATGCAGCTGGCTGAAACCGGTAAGCTGGGGCTGGATGACCCCATCGGCAAATTCCTGAAGAATATTCCAGAAGCCTGGAAAGGCGTGCCTGTTCGCGCACTTCTGTTGCACTCCTCCGGCCTGCCCGATTACTCGCTGCCGCCCGATTTCGATCCCGGCAACAACACCCCGGCGGATAAGCTGATCAGCAGCGTTGCCTCGGCCCCGCTGGTCTTCCCCACGGGCACCAAGATCAAAGCCTGCGCCACGGATCATCTTCTGCTTCAGTTGCTTGTGGAAGCCACGAGCGGCGGCAGCTATCAGGCTTTCGTGCGAGCCAACCAGTTTGATCGGCTGGGATTGAAAAACACCTTCTTCGCCAGCGAGCTCGGCAAGATCCCGCGTGAGTGGCCCAGGAAGGACGAGAAACACAGCAAGTTCCTGCAGGAACCGCAGCTCATTAATCCGACCGAGTTCGTGACTGGTTATCGTGGCTCGGGCAGCACGCTCACCTCCATCGCGCCGCCCGATCCTAACGGCCTTGTCCTGCCCCGCGCTGCCGGCATCTACACGTCGGCCGAGGATATCAGCGTCTGGGATATTGGGCTGGCTGGTAACATCCTGATCAAGGACATCAACCTGCGCAACCTTCTTTACACCCCGCAGAAGTTACAGGATGGAACCGAAGTGCCCACGTCCGGACCCTGGCAGTTCCCGGGCCGCAAAGGGTTGATGTATACCGGCGGCAGCGAGTTGGGCTGCACCTCGTTCCTCAGCCGCTACACAGATGCGCAAGAACTGCTCTGCGTAACACTGCTGGCCAATAAGGAAGGCCTGGATTTCGCCCCGCTGGCCACAAAAATCGCAGGTGCCTTCGACGCACGTCTTGTCGTAACTACCGCGCCGCCAGCAGAACCCGCGCCCGCACCGGCGGTACCCGCCGCGACTTCGGCCCCAACGACAAACGCCCAACCGAAGAAGGAAGAGAAGAAAAAGTAACTCAGACGCAGGATTAAACGTCAGGCGGATTTCGATACGGGGAAGGGCTATTCCCTTCCCATTTCCTCGACGTTCCAGCTGCTTTTTGCATCACCTGAACATTGTTGCGCTGGGAGCAATCCTGACGCGCTCTCTGTGGGACATCCCCCTTTCAGGAACTTCCCAGGTCGAGATAATGTGGAGTTATAACTGGGGCGGCGTTGGATGTGAAATCCTACGCTGCTTTGGGTGTTGGCGCATCCTCCGCAATAAGCTTCTCACTCTTCAGCTCAGCCCAGAAGTCGGTCGGGATGGTGGCCTTCATGGAGGCGATGTTCTGCTTCACGTGTTCGCCATGGCGTGCGCCGGGAATGACGGAGGCCATCACTGCGGGTGCGGCGGCAAATTGCAAAGCGGCGGTACGAAGGTCGGTGCCGTGTTTCGTTGCAATTGCCTCAATCTTTGCACGCTTCTCCTTCATGCCATCAGGAATGGTGCCGTCATAGTGGAAGCGATCGAGACCAGCCAGGAAGCCGGCGTTCAGCGGCGCTCCGGATACGATGGAAACACCGCGCTTTTCGCATACGGGGAAGAGGCGGCGCAGAGCGTCATCGTGCTTCACAAGCGAGTACTGCGTCGCGGACAGGAAGATGTCCGGGTCCGCCACTTCCAGCGCGCGCAGGCAAGGATCGATCTCATTGACGCCCAGTCCCCAGCCCTTGATGATCCCCTCTTCGCGCATGCGGGTCAGCTCAGGCATGGCACCTTTAGCGGCGATATCGAAGTATTCGGTCCACTTCTTACCCATGTCCTGGTTATCAGGCGACAGATCGTGGATGAACACGATATCGATGCGGTTAATGCCCAGACGCTGCAGGCTGTCTTCCACCGAGCGCCGCACCCCTTCGGCCGTATAGTCGTAAGTATGGCGGAAAGGCGAAGGCTTCTTCCACAGCGGATGATTGAGTGGCTCCCCGGCCTTCAGTACGCGCCCTACTTTGGTCGAAAGGATATACTCATCGCGATCCTTATTGCAAAGGAAGTGCCCGAAGCGGCGCTCGCTCAAACCAAGCCCGTACCACGGCGACGTATCAAAATATCGGACACCGCCTTCCCACGCTGCAGCCAGGGTTTCGTCGGCTTCCTGATCTGTGGTAGGCTTGAACGCATTGCCGATTGCAACGCCGCCCAGGCCAAGGCGGAACTTCGGCTTGTAGTGCTTGCCCAGCACTGTCATGGAGTTCTCGGGCAACGGCTTGTCATTGGCAGAAGTCGTGGGTGTCTTTGGCGTTGTCCCGGCAATAGCGGAGGAGAGATGCGAAGTGGCGACGGCGGCCACCCCCATGGCAGAAACGGATAAAAAATGACGACGTGTATTCATGGCAAGTTGTCTTGATCGGATAGATGGATGAAATGGTCTTTAGGATAAATACGGAGCTCATGCTTTAGCCCGCCATTTATTAACCTCCTGCACATCCGACAACGCGCAACTACTTATTCGCTATAGGTATGCCAATACGCGTCGCCACGATACAATGGCGGCGGCAGCGACGCAAATTCAGACGCGTCCCACAACTCTCACTTTTACTTTAGCGGCTCTGGACTAATAGCTGAACACAACGCCGAGATGGCCGCGACCGTCGGGATTGCGCGTCTGCAATCCGGTATCGATCATCTGCCAGCCGTAATCGAAGCGCAGCGACAGATACGGATTCACCGTATATCGCACACCCACACCCACAGAACGCTCATCGATATGCGGATCTTCGCCGGGAAGCAGCTCGATATTGGAGACGCTGCCCATATCCATAAAGGCGAGAAACTGCAACTGATCCTGCACGCCTTTCACACCGCACAAGCGCAGCGGGCTGATGGGAGGCGAGCGAAGTTCCAGGTTGACGATCCAGCCTTCGTCACCGTTGGCTTCGCGCTCATCATAACCACGTACGGTGTTAAATCCGCCAAGGCCGAGCTGCTCGATCTGGACGAGATTGCCCGAGGCAACCTGCCAGGTAGCGCTGGTGATGAACGAGAAATTCCAGGGTAGCCGTGTGTTGCGGGAGAGATTGAACTTGGCATAGGCAAAGTCCGCATCCGCACCAGCGCGCGTTTCCTGATACTGTTTGTCGTTGCTGTTATCGGTAAGGCCGCCCGGGCTGTACAGCACATTGGCGCTCAGCGACGAAATGCCGTAGGGATCGGTGTACGAAGCATTGTAAGTAAAGACAAACTCCGTGACGTCGATAGTCGTGTCAAAAACGTTCTCACCGCCGAAATCCAGATCATTATTTGTCTGCTTAAAGTCGAAACCAAGCTGAACTTCATGCTGAAAGTTGCGGACCAGATTGGGCAGCGGAATGATATAGCGGCCTCCAGCCTGCCAGGTGATACCATTAATGTCCAGTGAGGGATCAGGGGAATCGCTGCCACTTTCTGCATACGTGCCATACAGAAGGAGCTTATGCCGCCAGGGCAACGGAGCCAGGTATGACGCGGAATGCGCGGTCAGCAGGTTGAAATCGCCGCTGGTGGTAAACTGATAGTTGAACTGGTGATCAAGTCCAAACACATTGCCCCAGTTGAAGCCCGTGATATAACGCTCGTCGCCGGTAAGATCAGTACCGGTATCTTCAAAGCCGGCGTAGAAGCGGACAGGAAAGCGGTCCTTCGTTTTGAGAATAAGATCGGTTTCGCCAAAGTTTGCGCCTTTCGACACGCTGGGCTCGACTTCGCGGAATGGATTGGAGTTAAGCCAGTTGATATCGGCCTGCAAAGTATCGCCGCGAATATAGCTGCCGGACTTAATGCGGATCTGATTCTCCAGCATCTTGCTGTTGAACCACTTGTTACCTTCGGCGCGCACGGTGCCCAGGCGACCTTCCAGCACCAGAATCTGGACGACTTCGCCCTTCACTTCCTGAGGAGGCAGGCTGGCATCGGTAACAGGGAGATTCTTGTCGCGGTAGAAGCGGACAATGGTGTTGGTCACCACGCGCAGGCGGGCAATATTCAGCGGCTTGCCGATAAACGGCTCCAGCTTCTTGCGCAGGTCGGCGACAGCGTCGGCGTCAATTGCGCCAAGACCGGAAATCTGCACGCCTTTGGACTTGGGCGTACCGGACATCTTGACCGCTTTGGGATCCGCCACAATCACAAGCCCTTTGATTGGCGGGCCGGTATCGGGCTCAGTAGATTTCTCAGGCTTGTCGTCCAGGCCGTCGAGAGGGAGATTGGGAGTGGCGGAATCGCCCGGCTTTTGAGGAACCTTGGGGCGATAGCGCTCGTAAACCTGCGCCATGGAGCTGCTTAAGCTGATGGAAAGCAAAAGCCCGGAGATAGCCGCCAGCAGGCAAGCGCGGATGGCCGGGCGCGAGATGGCGCCGAAGGCGATGGAGCGTGCAGGATGGGCGTTACCTCGCATGGAGCAGAGATTTATGTGCGTTGATGGGATGGAGCTCTCCGACAATGGCGATTTCTTGAAAAACGTAAAGCAATCTGTGCGCCGGGAGCAGTTATGCAAATGTGTGTAAAAACGTGGCCTTTTGCTAGCATTCATGCGACTGGCGCACAAGCAGAAAGATTGATTTTTACTTACATTTTCCATCTCTGCACGGATGACCCGCGTGCTGCATGTGCGCCTGGGGATCTTTTTATGGACAGGTTGGACTTATGAATGGACTGAACAGGGAGAAAAGGGTGGCAGCGCCAACTGAATTAACAGCGCTGCGCACCGAAATTTCCCTCTACCGCGACCTTACACAAAGCTCAATCGGTCCGTCTCGTCCTTTCCTCCCCCTAGCCTACCGGCTGAGGCTCGGTCTGCGCTATGATGTCTTTCACCATCACGGGGCGACCCAGCTTAATGCTCTCCATCGCGGCGATCAGGATGCTGATGCTGTGCAGGTTATCGGCGCCGCTGGTTTCGGCCGGGATGCCGGTACGGATAGCTTCGGCAAAGCGATGCAGCGTTTCGGACTGAGGATCGCGCGCCGTGGGCTCGTCGGGGATTTCGATGCGTTGCGGTTCGTGGCTCCAGCGCTTGCAGCGCTCGATGGAAACGCGGTCTTTGTCCAGATGAAGCGAGCCATCGGGACCCTGCAGGCGCCAGTCGCCGTTCCAGCTCGTGGTGCGGCCCGTAGCGCTCCAGTCACCGCTGTAGGAGAAAGAAAGGCCGTCTTCCAGCTCCAGCAACATCTTCAGGCCGGGATCATGCTGATACCAGGACCACGCAGGGCGGAATGATTGCGCCATAACTCGCAACACGTTCTTGCCGGTCACAGCACGAATAAGATCGACGTGGTGGATGGCCATATCCAAAAGCAGCGGATACTCCATTTTCTCGCGGAATGTACCGGTGAAATCGGCTGGTATGTAGAAATCAATATGACCGTGGCCGAGCTGACCGATGGCACCGCTGTTAAGCTGATTGCGCAGCGTTACCATGGGGGCGCGGTACCGGTACTGCTGGCTGACTACAAGCTGCTTGCCCGCTGCTTGGGCCAGTGCCAGCATCTCGAGCGAATCCTCAATGGTGCCGGCCAGCGGTTTCTCGGTCATAAAGTGCAGACCGTGGGCGAAAGCGAGCCGCGCGTGTCTGACGTGAACAACAGGCGGGGTGACGGTCAGGACGGCATCGGCCCCGAGGCTGGCGGCGAGGGCGTCTTCCAGGGACGTAAAGCGGCGCTCGGGCGGGATACCGCATGCGGTGCCGACTTCCTCCAGGATGGCCGGCGATATATCGACAATGGCGACAACATCAAAGTCGGGGGATTTGGAGGAGTGGTGGAGTATCCATCCTTTGCCGAAACCGCCGACGCCGCACTGTATCAGCTTCAGTTTATTCATGAAAAGGCGACCAGTTTACGCCAACAGGCCGGAAGTTGCAATGTACACAGCTATGATACGCCAGCCAGCCAGCGTGACGCCGGACCCTTTGGCTGACGACGTTGTCGTCGCTGGGGATTGGGAGGCGTGGCGTGTGGGAGGCGGTTAAGGGTGGGGAGGCAGACACGAAAGAGCCGGGCTGCGCACATGAGAGGCGCAACCCGGCTAAGTGTTTGCAATGGCCGGAGCTGATAGGAGCAATTCTCCGCCAGGTTCTGTCGCGGAATCTGCCTTACTTCGCCATCTTCGTCCGGTAGGACTGTTCCGTGGTTGCCTTGCGGGCAGAAGGCGTCATCGGGGCGGCGGCGGTTCCGGCGGCGGCTTCGTTCATCTGGTCGGCTTCGGCTTCAAGCTTCTGGATTTCATTGGCGGAGACCGTACCATCCTTCTTGGCGTCCGTGGCCAGCTGGCGCAGCTTCTGTTCGTTCAGCTTCAGAATGCGGTTGGCTTCCTTGTAGTTGCCGGAATCGTTATACTGAACCGCACGGTCCTTCTCCAAAGCGTTGTACTGCAGATCCCGGGCAATCACTACAGACTTGTCGACCGTCTTGGCGGCTTCCTCGGCGTCCTTGCTGTAAGAGACCTGCACCACCTGCTCGGTTTCCACACGCTTGCCGGCGTTCAGTTCGTCATCATAGCTCAGCTGAACCTTGGCCACGTCGCGAGTCTCTTCCGTTTCGTTATCGGGCAGCCTGCAGCGCAGAAAGATGTAGCGCTGCTGACCGCTGTAGAAGGGGGCAAAGGTAACCTCGCCAGTGCGCTTGTCGGTATCAAACTTTTCATCGCGGCCAATCAGGCCCAGGGGTTCCACGCCATTCGGCAGGACGATGCGGATGCGGATGTTACGAGCGGTAACGGCCAGTAGTTCTCCGAGTTCTTTTTCAAAGACTTGCTGCAGCTTTTCCACATCCTTTACGTAGTAGTAATTGGCGTCGCTGGCCACGGCCAGGGCAGTCATCAGATCCTCGTTGTAGTCGTCGCCGAGACCGATAGTGGAGACAGAAATGCCTTTGCCGGACAGACGGCGACCAAGATCGCGCACTTCGCCCGTGGAGCTCGGGCCAACATTAGCCAGGCCGTCCGAAAGCAGGATAACGCGATTGATGTTCTTGGTTTCGAAGTAACGCTTCAGCTGCTTCGCGCCTTCTTCCACACCTGCATACAGAGCCGTGCTGCCGCCGGGGCGAATACGCTCAATCTTGCGCTTGATCTCCGCTTTCTCTTCAATGCGCTGGGCGGGAATGAGAACGTCCACATCGTTGTCGTACGCGACCAGGGAGAAGGTGTCTTCGGCACCAAGCTGATCCACCAGGGCGCAGGCGGCCTGCCGTGCCTTCTCGATTTTCGCGCCGCTCATGGAGCCGGAGCGATCAAGCACGACCGCGATATTCAGCGGCAGCCGGCGCGTGGTCTTGCCCTTTTCGGAATCAATGTCGATCTTGATCACCAGTTCGCGTGATTTGCCATAAGGCACCTTCTTCTGCTCAGGCAGGCAGCGAACGGTGAGAGTTTCAGCCCTGGCGGCGGTAGGAACCAGGAACGCAGCCCCCAGAGCGCACATGGCAGCAAGCCCCAGTGCGCCCGCGGTAACTTTCAGAAAGGAGTTCAATTTCATGCCCTGAACCTACGCCAATTGGCGAAGTCAGTTGTCATGAGGCCGTCAAATATTTGTAAAAGAATTGTAGTGCTTCAAATGCCTAAAACTCATATCCCTGCGATCACATCTGACAGCGCGCTTTCTGTCATGCCGCCTTGCACCAGCACGAATTGACATGGTCATTGACCAGCCCGACTGCCTGCATAAACGCATAGCAAATGGTTGTTCCGCGGAACTTGAAGCCCCTCTTGCCCATATCCTTACTCATTGCGTCGGAAACCGGCGTGGACGCAGGAATGCCCGACATCTCGGGGCGATCATTTATCAGTGGCTTTCCATTCACAAAGCTCCAGATGTACTTGTCGAACGATCCGAACTCCTTCTGGATTTTCAGGTAACAGGATGCGTTGTTGATCGCGGCCACAATCTTCAGGCGATTGCGAATGATGCCCGCATCCTGCATGAGCTCCTCAACCTTCGCGTCATCGTACCGCGAAATCTTCTCGGCATCGTAATCGCTGAAAGCACGCCGAAAGTTCTCGCGCTTCTTCAACACCGTCAGCCAGCTCAGCCCCGCCTGAAAACTCTCCAGAATCAGAAACTCAAACAGCACCCGATCGTCATGCACAGGCCGGCCCCACTCTTCATCATGATACTTAATGTAGATGGACTCCTTAGTGCACCAGCCGCAGCGGTGTTTGTTGTCGGTAACGTCAGGCATGGCAGTTATGAGAGCTCGCGTAATTAGACCGCGTCTCAGCTCTTCTTCTCCTGAACCTTAACGTAGATCTCCTGGGGAGGCTTTTCGAAGTAGCGGTGCAGGGCGGGGCAGAGCCAGCCTTCCATATCCAGCTTTTCGCTGTAGTACCAGTTGCCTTCGTATTCGGCGCGGCGCCAGTCCAGTTTGAGCATGTAGCCGGGGAAAGGTTTTGCGGCGAAGATTACCGTGAAGCCCTGGGCGGCGTTGGGAATCTCTGTCGTGACTTTGTCCAGCATTTCGTCGATACCCAGAACGAAAGGTTCGCGTTCAAGACCAACTTTGGGATCATCAAAGACCCAGAAGCCTTCGTATTTGTAAGGCGCAATAATGTTGATGGAATTCATATAAACGAATACCTGCAAATGAAGCTGAGTATGAAGCTAAACTGACCAGCAACGCTCTGGATGTTAAAGCCAAATCCTCCCTCGCCGATACGCCGAACTGCGCCTACTGTTGCGGCGGCATTTCATACGTTTCCTTCGTGGAGGACTGATCGTTGATCAGATCGCTCTGGCCGCCATCCCAGCTGAAGGAGGTGGCGTTGGGAGCGCTGGTGGTGATCAGGAACTTTGAGCCTTTGAACTCGTGGAACTGGCCGTTGCTGAGCGTGTAGCTCTCGGTTACTTCGCCCTGCTTTGTGGTGCGCTTCACCGTAATCTGCACGCCGTTCTTTTGCGCGGTAAGGCGGAGTGTATGAGGCTCGGCGGGTGCGGCAGGTGCTGGAGCGGGCAATGTCGACGCATCAGTCACCGGGCGAGCGGTAGGAATGCCGTCCGCCGAAGGCGCGGGCGGTGCCGTATCGACAGGGACTTCAACACTGGTAGCGGGTCTCGCAGTGGGGATGCCATCCGCGGATGGCGGGGACGCGGTATCGATAACAGGCGCGGCACTCGGTACGCGACCCGTAGCAGTGGGTGATGCCGGCGGACGCGGGGAAGTGGAGGTAGTCGTACCAGCAGAGGGCACCAGGCCGGGAATCGTGGCCTTGGCCGGGGTATGGTTCATCTGCATGTAAACGCCGATGCAAATGCCCGCGATGACCAGGAAAACGAGAAAACCTATGACAATGATCTTCCAGCCCACTTCATTGGCGTTGGAAGTGCGCTGGAGACTGATGCGTTCCGGCACGTAATCCACCGACGGGGCGTGTACGAACATGTCGTCATCGTCGCCCTCGTATGTGCCGTCCAGCTGGGAGAGTATCGCCTTTTCGTCCAGGCCAAGGCAGCGGGCGTAGATGCGCACGAAACCACGGGCGTAGGCGGGCGCGGCAAATTTGGAGAAATCATTCCGCTCCAGCGCCAGCAGTTGCGGCACGCGGATCTTGGTAACGCGCGAGGCTGCCTCGGGCGTCCATTCTTTGCCAAGGCGGCTGTTGCGCAGGATTTCGCCGACGGATGTCATGGTTGAACTTTAGTATGGCTGCGTTCCCACGGAAAAGCAACGCCAGCCGCATGGAAAGAATAATGCCGCACCCCATTACAGGTGCGGCATTTGACGGCCTAAAAGAACTTCTGTATTAGATTGGCAGCTCGAAATCGTCCAGATCCACCAGGATTTCGCGGGGCTTGGCGCCTTCGCCGGGGCCGAGAACCAGGATGCGCTCAAGGAAGTCGACGACCCACGCGGCCTTGTTGTAGCCGAGGCGGAGACGCCGCTGCAGCATGCTGGTGCTGGCGCGCTTTTCCTGGCGGATGACATCCCAGCACTTGTGGATCAGCTCGATATCTTCCTGGCTGAAATCCTCGTGCTCGCCGCCCTTGGCGGACAGCTTGTTGTTGATGTCATCCTCAAAGCAGTTAGGGGCCTGGGCGGAGCACCATTGCACAATCGTGTTCACTTCTTCGTCGGAGACAAAGGCACCCTGACCGCGCGTCAGCTTGCTGGTGCCAGGCGGCAGATAGAGCAGATCGCCCTTGCCGACCAGATTTTCCGCGCCGCTCTCGTCGAGAATGATGCGGGAATCGAGGGAGTTCGCAACCTGGAAGGCTACGCGGCTGGGGATGTTCGCCTTGATGATACCGGTAACCACGTCCTTACGGGGAGACTGCGTCGCCACAATAAGATGGATACCGGCGGCGCGAGCCTTTGCGGTGATACGCGCAATGGCGGATTCCACATCGGCGGGCGCAGTCAGCATCAGATCGGCCAGCTCATCGATAATGACCACAATGAAGGGCATGCGCTCAGGGATGAAGATTTCTTCTTCCTCGCCACCACCGTCATCATCATCGTCATCATTGGCTGAGGCGGTGAAGGAGACGCGCTGTTGCTTGACTTCCACTGCGGAGCTGCCTTCAAAGGCGGTGCCTTCTCCAGGTGCGGCGGGCTTGGGCTTGCGGTTGTTGAACGCGTGGATGTTGCGCACGCCAACCTTGGCCAGAATCTTGTAGCGCTTCTCCATCTCGTTGATCACCCAGCGCAGCGCCAGCAGCACTTTCTTGGGATCCGTAACGACAGGGACGACGAGGTGCGGAATGGTGTTGTAGATCGCCATTTCCACCTGCTTGGGATCGACCAGGATGAGGCGAAGCTCATCCGGGCGGAAGCGGTACAGGAAGCTGAGCAAAATGCTGTTGATGCACACAGACTTACCGGAACCCGTGGTGCCCGCCACCAGCATGTGCGGCATGTCGGCGAGATCGGCTACCAGCACCTGGCCGTACACATCCTTGCCCAGGGCGATGGGGATGCGGGCCTTGCTGTTAATCCACTCGGGCGCTTCAAAGAGATCGCGAAGGACGATCGGCACTTTGTTCTTGTTCGCGATTTCCACACCCACCGTGTTTTTGCCAGGGATAGGCGCCAGGATCTGGATGCGTTCGGCGCGCATGGTGCGGGCAATATCGCGGCGCAGGGACAGGATCTTATCCACACGGACCCCGACAGCCGGGTAGAGCTCGTAGCGGGTGATGGTGGCGCCGCGAGTGATGTCGCCGGCCGTGGTCTGGATGCCGAACTGCTTCAGTGTTTCGACAATGAGGCGCGCGTTGTTCTGCAACTCTGCTTCGTTGACTACGGCGATCTTGCTGGGATCGGTGGTGACCAGCATCTCCATGGGGGGCAGGGTGTAGTCGCCGAAGTTGAGCGCTTCGGAGCTGTCACCGGAATGTGCCGTGGCCAGCATGCGATTGCCCATGTTGCCGCCGCCACCGGGAGGAGGCGTGCCGGCGACCGGCTGGTTGGGCCGGGCAGGTGTAGCGCTGTACTGCGCAGGGGAGGAGGCGGGAGGTGCGGATACGGCGGACTGAGCGGCGACAAAGGCGGGTTTCGGGGGCTGCTCGAACTCGGGCACGATTTCGAACGGATCGAACGGAGCGCGCTGGGCTGTCGTACGCTGGGCCTGATTATCGGGCGGCAGACCAACGCCGGGCAGACGCACGGAAGGCACGGAACCGGGCATGTTGCGGGAATCACGCTCACGCTCGCGGCGGGCCATGACTTCCGGAGACTGAGGCAGCGGCGCAGGGCGCAACGGAGCGGGAGCTGGTGCAGGCTGGCTTACGGCACGATACATCGAGCCGGCGGCGGGCTGCTGCTGAGGAACAGCGGGGCGGGCAGCAGGAACGATGGACGCAGCAGCAGGGGGAACACTCGCGGGACGTGTGGGCGCAAAGCTCTGCGACTGAGGCAGGGGCTGCGGGGCAGGCTGCTGAGTCTGGAGGTGCGACTGGGGAAAGTGCTGTGCGGGAGTTTCGGCCTGGGCTTTTTCCTGATCATGATCTTGGTTCTGGTCATGATCTGCCTCCAGCGCTTCTTCTTCCGGAGCATATTCCGCTGCAGGCGCTGGGACGTAAGGTGCGGGCACTGGAGCCGCGGTGGCAGTCGGGCGCTTTTCGATACCGCGGAAGAGTGCAGGCAAGGCAGAGCCGGGACGCGGGGATACAGAGCCGAGCGTGGGCGCGGCAAAGGTCGGCGCAACAGGAGCGGCAGGCGCATTCTGTACTGGCGCAGGGCTTGATGGAGCGGCGGGAGCGGCAGCGCCCGATCCTGCGCCAGGACCAAATGGACGCGGTGCCTGCACGCCTATGCTGCCCAGCGTGCGGGCCGGACGCTGCTGTTGAGCGGCATCAGGAGAAGGCACCGGAGCGTAGGCGGATGCTGCAGTCTGGGCGGGGCGGTACGCAGGTGCGGGCACGGGCGTCGGAGCCGGTGCGAAGGCGTGCGTCGGCGCTTTGGATTCGTTTTCCGTTACTTCGTCGTCGTGGAGGGAGGCGGTGTCGTCGTCCGTGTCGTTTTGATACCAGCCATTGCCGGCCTGCTCGCGGTCGTTGTGGGAAGCAGCTTCTTCGTTCTCGCCCTCATCTTCATCGTGGCGATACCGAGCGCCTGTGTGGTCATCATCAGACTCAAGCTCTTCTTCCTCAAATTCTTGCGTGGAATGTTCATACCTGGATTCCGAACCGTCAGTCTCCTCCTTAGTGGATTGATTGTTGTCGTGTTCCGCAAATTCTTCTTCCTCAACCGGCTGCGCAGAATGCGCGTGCGGCCTGGGCATATAGCGTTCATCCCCGTAGGGCGAGTACATGGGAGCGGATTGCTCCGCGGGTGCCGCCGGCGCGGCAATACCTGTACCCGAGGCAAAGGGTACGTCTTCATCGGCAAAGAAGGAGTCGGCGGGCCAGACGGCAGGCTCGGCGGAGCGAGCTACGGGAGTATGCGCCTTGTAGGCAGCGGCAGGAACGGGTGCTTTGGAAGAGGCGGCAGGCGCAGCAGCAGACATCAGATTTCCAAACGTCTCGCTGATAAAGCTGGCGTGATCGGATTCAAACGCAGGCGCCGGAGCGGATGCGGGTGCTGTCGGAGCAGCAGGGGCGGATATAATGCGGGGAGTAATTTCCGTGGGAGCGGCGGCGGGACGCGCCTTGGCCATCGAGCCAAGTCCGGCGCCATCAATCACCCGGGGCAAAGGAGCGGCAGGCGCAGGGATAACAACCGGCGCAACCGGCGATGGGGTGGCAACGGCTGATTCTTCCGATTCATCTTCAAAGAAGGAGGCGGCAGCCGCCGAACGACCAGAAGCCGCGGGACGGCGACGCGCTGGTGCGGTGGGAGAAGTCGAAGCAGCCGTCTTGCCGCCGGAGAAGAATGAGTCCGCGCTGGCATAAGGGTTCGAGGAGCCTGACGCGCCGACACCGGCCAGTTCAGGCTCTTCTTCATGCTCGCGCTCGCGGTCACGGTAAGTACCAGAGTCTGAACCTGATCCATTACGATCAGAATCACGCGGGTCGCGCTGATCCTTCGAACGCTTGCCGCCGGAGCCACGGCGATCCTGTTTGTTCGAAGAGCCCGCAATGGCCATCGTGGGCGCTGCCAGGGGAAGCTCCGCGCGAGGCGGCGGCGCCTGCTGATCGGACGCACTGGATCCGCCCAGTTGTTGCTGAAGCTTCTTCATCTGGGCCGTAATTTCTTTCTGCTTCATCTCCAGCAGATCCTTTGGCGTGGCGCGGCGCAGGCGCTCTTCTTCCTTACGGCGGTAATGATTGGCAATCGCCAGATTAATCTCGCGCATCACGCGGCGCGGCTGCAGGTCGAAGAAAGCCGAAAACGCCACGGAATAGATCAGAATCAGCGAGAAGCACGCGCCCATCGGGCCAAAGAGCAGCGTCAGGACGTATGAGTTGATGGTGTGCCCCAGAAATCCGCCGGGGCTGATCGTATTCATCTCCTTTGCCCATGCCCAGCCCATGTAGGGCTGCAGGTGCAGGATGCCGGCAATGCTCACCATCAGCAAAAGACCGGAAATGAGCTTCGAACGCCATTCGGGCGCCTCGCGAAAGATAAGGCACAGCCCCAGATAGCACGCCAGCGCGGGAAATGCGTAGGCCGCCAGGCCGAGAGAAAACACGAGAAGTGCCGCCCAGTGAGCCCCTACCGGACCAATAAAATTGGTGCTCGTGGGGTGCGTGGTATAGAGTGATACGTCAGTGGGAGAAAACGAAATGACGCACAGCAGGGTAAACAGGCCGCAACCCAGCCAGGCGATGCCAAAAACGTCTCGGTAACCACGGTTTTCGTATGTCATGTGCACGGCAAAAGTAGAATAATGTCCCGTCGCATAAGTTTCAATGTAAAATCTTGGATGAAGTCACGCAAGAAGCTTAACGACACCATTATAAGACACTTTTGAAACAAAAGCTTAGGGAACATCTGAATAGCGAAATCAGAAATTTGGGCAAGCATGAATCTTACTTTGTCTCCCAAGGTTTTTCCAGAGCCGCCGATTGCGGGCGTCATGGGAACTCAACAACGCGAATTTTTCAGTCTGCTCGATTTTTTGAGGCTCAACTATTGCCATTACGCAATAGTTTAAGTTCTTATGCTTCAATTAAAATGCACATCCGTGCAATTTATATCCTATTCCACCTCTTGCACCCGATGCCTATCTCTGCGATAGTGATTCCTGTTTACCGGTTCCGTTCGAGATATTAAGGGTCCAGCATCCTGCTGGCCGTCAGCCCCAATGCCAAAATCGCTCAAATCCGCGCCCGGCGCGGTCCCTGTCGTCAAATCCGCCTCCAAATCTGTTCCTGCTGCCGCAGCATCCTCCCCGCCGCCGCGCGTGGATCAGCCCCCTGCCGCAGCCGTGCCCATCCTGGCGGAGGGAGAACATGCCATTTCGGACGACGCGGTCAAGGCCCTCAGCACGGCCCAGACTACCGTGCACCGCCTCTTTACCAGCGAGCGTGGGTGGATAGACCGCTATGGCGATCGCTTCCTGCTTTCCGTATGGCGCAAGGCCGACGTGCCCGCCCTTACCCAGCGCGTACGCGTCACGGCCAGCCGCCTCGGCCTGCCCTGTCGCGCCATCTTCGCACGGCTGCTGGAAAAGAATCCCGGCCAGGATTCAACGCCGTTTCTCGTTGCGTCCACGCAGCGTCTTGACAGCGCCACCGCTGCCGCCACATTCGCTTCCACCCCCGAGGATGCGGACGAGAACGGCGCGAAGACCCCTCTTCATATCGCGGAGGAGATGGGGCAGCTTACGGTGCTGGAGAACGGAGTGCGCTTTGGTATTGATATCGCCGCAGGCTACTCGCCCGGCCTTTTCCTGGATCAGCGCGAAAACCGCCGCGCGTTGCAGTTGAATCCGCCATCGCGCCTGCTGAATCTCTTTGCCTACACCTGCTCGTTCTCCGTAGTCGCCGCAGTTGCCGGCTGCAAAGAGACCTGCAGCGTCGATCTCTCCAAGAAATCACTGGATCGCGGCCGCGAGAACTTCCGCCTCAATGGTCTGGATTTCACCCCCAGCAAAAGCGCGCTCACCGGCGTGCTGAAGATTGCGCCTCGTATTCCCGGTCCGGGGCTCAGCGTTCACATGCCGGGCGGCATTGTCCCCTGCCCGCCTTCGTCACGCCACCGCTTTATCGCCGACGACGTGTTCCGCATCCTCCCCTATCTGCGCAAGCGCGGGGAAACGTTCGATGCGATCATTCTGGATCCCCCCACTTTCGCGCGCGGCACCAAAGTCGGCAGCTTCCGCGTGGAGCGCGATCTGCCTCAGCTTCTGGAAGCGTGCATGGCCCTGGCCGCGCCGCAATGCCGCCTGCTGGTCAGCATTAACTGCTCCACCATGCAGTTGGCCACTCTGCAGAATCTGATCAGCGAAGCCGCCCGCTCCGCTGGAAAACGATATCGCCTGGCCATCCCCGCGCCGCCCGTGGATTTCCCAGGGTTTGCGCTGCCGACGATGTTGTGGGTTCAGTTGGGATAGCTGATCAGCATCTTCAGCGCTTCCCAAAGTGGGCGATAGTGTGATAAAATCCACACAATATGTGGATGCAACATTCCCCTGCCCCAGCACGTACTTCCGCGTATAAAATGCGCTCCATGCTCGCGCTTGCCGCGGCGGCAGTGACAGCCCTGGCGGCTCTCTCCTGGACGGGTTGCGACAGCCCTCCACCGCCAGCGCCCCCGCCAATGCCGGGCAATCTCCCCTACGTCTTCGAGAAGGACGGCAGCTATGTTATCAACAAAGGAGATCGGCAGTTCGTCGCCAGCAAGGACAAGGATTTTGATGAGAACTGGACCGTCATCACGGCGACGGCCGATCCCTACTACGCCCTCAGCGCTTATCTGCAGGTAATCGATACCGCGGCCTACCTCAAGATCACCAAACAGCACGCCGGCTATAATCCCTATAACCCCGCCTCGCAAGGCTACGGCGATGCCGCCCGGCAGACAAAGTCCATTCCCGTCGCCGCCGCAAACAGGGAGACCGCCACGCTCGTCAATGAGTTCATGACTAACGGCCCCTATAGGCAGCCACGCTCCTTCCGCTTCACCGGCAAAACCAGCACGGTAACCAAGTTCACCGACGGCGGCTTCGTCGTCGTCATGCCTGGCGGCCCGGAGAATAACCCGTGGGTCATCCTCAAGATGGAAGAGCTGCCGCCGGTGCCGGCGCTCAAGTAGGCGCTATGGTATGGGTCAGGGCGACGCCCAGGCAATGCCCCGGACTATGTCATGAGGGCGTTTGCAGCGTTTCAGAAGTCAATCGAGATAAAGTTGTAACTCACACACCTCTTCCCGGTTAAGGACGTGTCTTATGGCAGGAAAGAAGAGGACAAAGAGAAGAGGACAAAAAACCCATGCGAGGACCATAGAAGTCCTGACATGGGTTATTTCTTAACCGCCTGGTCCCTTGTACACGGGACCCCATCGGATAAAACAGGGTGCAGCGTCACGCTGGCGCTGGCGTTGGATGGATTAGAGGCCTTTGATTGCGGAGGTGATCTGGCCGGCGCTCGTTACGCTATCCAGGCGCTTCACTTCATCACCCTTCTTATTGTAGATGATCGCCATGACGCTGCTGGCTTTCTGGTTCCAGCCAAGCGCCTTCAGAGTGCTGCCCTGGAAATCCAGAATCGTGCTGAGATCCTGACGGGGGCTGCCGGAGAAACCGTGCTTCTTATACACAGAGGTGAGGCGGGTCGCCTCGCGGTCCAGCTGCTTAAGCGTCTCTTTCTGCACTGACTGGCGCGCTACGGGGGGCACATCGCCACGAAGATCCACCACACGCACGCACTGAAAATCGCCACGGCCAATGTAGCCGTCCAGACCCTGGCTCACTTTGCGGGATTCATCTTCCAGATCACCGTTCAGGTACAGAACAACCGAGATTTTACCGGGGGCATTCAATGCCACGCTGCGTCCGTCCGCATCCGTTGCGGAAACCGCGTAAGCGGAAGTGGAAATCGCGGATACACAGGCAACTGCCATGGAGAGACCAAGCATCAGCGAGCGAACGCTCTTCAGTAAACCAGAATTCGAAACAAGCAATTTCATATAAGTTGAGCTTTATTAACTAACGTTGTGAATAAGGAGTCGCCGCTGAATAAACTATTGAACTTAGGCCTCGATTTTGAGAGGAGAGCAAGGCGGAATGGAGGGAGTGCATTAGATTAATGCTCGACCGGAATTCCAACGCCGCTATCGCTCAAAAGCGAGAGACTAAGTTCAATAGGTTATTCAGCGGTGACTCCTAAGGGTGATTTATTTTAATCCGGCTCCCCGGTCCGGCTGCGTCCTGTCGGTCCCCGTCTTCTTCCGATTAATCCCGAAAGTCAGCACACCGAGCCAGTTGGGCAGAAAGGGAACTAATAACAAGACCTCGCAGGAATTGGGAAGCCTAAAAGACAATATGGCACTATCTTTCGCATAATTAAAGGCTCAGGAGGTGAAAAAATGCCTGAGCAGCGATTTCGCCGATGCGAACATCTGAGGAATACCCTTTGCCGAGCCCTTATTCTATTCTAAGGAGACTCCTAATTAAACGATAACGCCTTCGGACGTGCCAAAGTGAATGCGCGTGTTGTACGCGATCGAAACTGAGCGGCCCGGATCCACTTCCAGCCGCTTACCATTCGGCCCCAGCGTCGTCCACTTGGTGTTGGAGAGATTCTTCAACCCCCATACCTCGGGGCGGACCGGGTGCTGTGCCAGTTCCGCAACGGGCGTGCTGAAGTCATTGCGCTTTCGGGGATCCACGTGGTGCGTAAAGATACGCGTATCCTGGTTCAGAACTACGGTCTGCCGCCCCACACAAAGGCGGAAGGGCACCGTCAGCTCGCAGCCGCAACCCCAGCAGATGCTTTCCGGCACGGTATCCAGGGGATCTTCCCCTTCGTGTACAAAGTTTTCCGCGCTGCAGTTGGGGCAATAGTAGATCAGATCGCGCAGCTTGGAGAGACCCGCGCGCCACTCGCTCTCGCGCACACGCCCGTCCTTGGGATCCTTGATGCCCTGCGTAAAGGCGCGCACAAAAATCTCGCGGAGGAACTGCGGATACAGCGGCCAGAAAGTGAGCGCGTTATCGTGCAGGCCGGGGACGGGGCGGTTGCTCTCGTCATTGGGATCGAAAATGAATTTGGCGTTCTTGCCGTACAGCTTTTGCATCGCGGCCAGATCCATACACTGAATATCCGCCTCAAAGCGGCCCTCCAGCGGATGATGCAGAAAGAACATGTAAAACAGCAGTACGGCCAGCGAATACAGATCGGTCTGGATGCTCGGCTTGTTGCTCCCGATCACGACCTCCGGCGCCATGAAACGCGGGGTGCCCAGAACACCGCTGTTATTCTCCCCATCCACGCCAACATTGTCGTTGTCGCAGATCATGATGTCGCCATTTTCGGGATCGAAAAAGACGTTGCCGAAGGAAATATCGCAATAGCACAGCCCCTTGGAGTGAAGCAGCAGAAAGCTGTCCGCCAGCTTGATACCGGCGTTGACCAGAGAGCGGAAGCTGGGATCCACTTGTTGGTTCAGAATATCCACAATACCGTGGAACCGTTTCTCGCGCAGCGGCATCAGGTAGCCGTAACCGGGATAACCCAGACGCGAGGCCATGTACTCGGGCCACAGGAATTCCGGGGAGGGAAAATTGTAGCTCTTGATCTTGATGAGCTTTTCCAGAGCGATACGCTGCCCCGGCGTGGCGGACTGCGGGTAATACCATTTGAGCGCCCAGAGCCGTTCGCCATGGCGTACGGAGTAGACTTCTCCCTGGCCGCCGCCGCCAAGAAACTCCTCGATCCGGCACGTCTGGCCGGAGGTTTCAAGGCCGACATGCTCACCGGGTTTGAACAGTTCGCTCATGAGTAAAAGGGAAGATCAATCAGTCAATGCAATGGAGACGAATGTTGAGTTCATCCACTTGTATCAAGCAAGCCACACTTGGCACCATGCTGCCAGCAATTTTCGCTGAGAGCCTCTCTTACCGCAACAAGATTATTCAAAACTTCCGATAAGTGGGAAATCGAACTGTTTTCCCTTGCCAAAAAATGACAGCACCGAATGCCAATCCCAACTTTCGCCATTTGAGGCAAACGTACGAGAGAGGAATACTTGCAGAGAAACAGACGCCCGCGAAGAAAATGGCTGAAGAAGGCATCGGCTTCTCCACCTGATCCATTTAGTTTAAAACTGCTGGTTCGGGCTAATGCGGCGGAAGTTGAGTCGAAAATCAATAAGCAGTAGAGCTATCTTCGGAAATCCCACCCCATAGACACGAAAAGGCAGGGAACCAGGTTCCCTGCCGTCTTCGAAAAAATCTCTGCGGGAGAGCGATGAGCCCAACCCGTAACGCTTAGGCAGCGATTGCTGCGGGAGCGGAAGCGAGAACGTGCACGCGGCGGTTCAGCTTGTCGAACTTTACCGTGCCGTCGATAAGTGCAAAGAGAGTGTGATCGCGACCGATGCCCACGCCGGTGCCGGGGTGGAAACGGGTGCCGCGCTGGCGAACAATGATGTTGCCGGCAACCACGACCTCGCTACCGAACTTCTTAACGCCCAGTCGCTTGCTTACGCTGTCGCGACCGTTACGTACGCTACCTTGACCCTTTTTATGTGCCATGCTGCTGTTCCTTTCGGATAAAAATTGGTTCCAGCAATCTCTGCTGGAGTGTGAGTTACGCTGTGTTAAGCAGCGATCTTGGAAACCTTGACGCGTGTCAGCTTCTGACGATGACCAACGGTGCGATGGTAACCCTCGCGACGGCGGTACTTGTACGCGACTACCTTACGCGCTTTCACGTTATCGAGAATCTCGACCGTTACAGAAGCGCCCGAAACCGTAGGCGCGCCCACGGTAAGTTTGTCCCCCTCGCC
>JBGGNE010000319.1:0-5215 GCA_041287705.1 Methylacidiphilales bacterium
GTACTTTATTGATGAACTGGACCGCAGTCTCCACACACAGCTTACACGTGGGCTGCTGGAAAGTTACCTGGAAACGTGTACATCAGAATCTCGGTCACAGCTCATCTTTACAACACACGATCTGCTGTTAATGGATCAGATGTTATTGCGAAGGGATGAAATCTGGTTTCTGGATAAGAACCTGGATGGGGCGACGACTCTGTCTCCACTGAGTGATTACAAGATACGGCTTGATAAAGACGTGCGAAAAGCGTACCTGCAAGGTCGCTTAAGCGGCCTGCCAACCGTAAGGCGCATGCCCAGAAGAAAGGAAATGGAATTAGAGCATGCTGCTGTTGAGCAAGTTGCCGCTATAAGGGACTAAGTATGCCGAAGCTTCGTAACGATCGCTTTAATGCCAGGAAATCCGGCTTTCGGGAGCCTAAGATTCTGCACGTTATAGCGATGGAAGGTAGGGAGACGGAGTACGCATACTTCGCCGCCCTGGGACAACGCGCAAGGGAAAATCTTACGGTCAAGATAGAGCTTATCTACAATCATGCAGATAAGTCGTCACCCGGCGAAGTATTAAACCAGATTGTCAGTTATAGAAGAAGGCACGGGGCGCTTCAGTCAGACAGGTATTGGGTGGTAATTGATCACGATGGTCGAAGCAACGCTATGTTAGATGAAGTATGTACGAATGCCGCAAAAATTCCTCACTGTATGGTCGCACTGAGCAATCCATGTTTTGAGTTATGGCTTCATTTCCATTTAAGGGTGCTTCCTTTACCCAGCTTCCAGGATCATCATGATTGTCAAAATCAATTACTGACTGTATTTCCCGGATATACCAAAACTTCATATAACGTTGAGAAGGTATTGGACGCAGAGCTGTTTAACCTGGCCCGTGCGGTTGATAATGCCGAGCGAACCGACATTCCAGGACATACTGTGGAGCCATGGCCCCGCGCCCAGACAAGCCGCCTTCATTTGCTGGCCCGCGCGGTGGTAAATGTTCCAGCCCTTCCTCAACAATCCGCCGCAATGCTAAGAAAAGAAAAGGAACGTGAAAGGGCAAAAAAGCGGGCTGATACTGCTGAACGTAAGGCGCAAAGCGAACAGTCGGATATCGGTACTTCGACTGACAATGATTTCGGGGAGGATTCAGTAGCTTGAGCGCTCTGGAATCAATCCATTACCCCTTCGCCACCTTGGCTGCGGCGGCTTTCTTTGCGGCGGCTTCCTTTTTTGCGGCTTCGGCGGCGCGGGCTTCGTCTACTACCTGGGCTTCTTCCGGGTGGATTTGCTGGTAGTAGGTGTTGCTGCGCAGCAGTTGTTCGCGCTTCTGAATGAGGCCCTGGAAGCGGTCGCCGGTGGCGAACTCGAACTCGCTGTTCATTTTAATGGCGTCAAAAGGGCAGAGCTCGACGCAGATCTGGCAGCCCATGCAGACGGAGATATCGATCTCAAAGCGCGCGGGCCGCTTCTCCAGCTTGCCCTTGTCGTCGCGATCCTGCGTGATGAGGATGCACTGCGGGGGGCACTCTTTCTCGCAGATGCGGCATGCCACGCAGCGCATGCCTTCCACCTTTGTCTCCAGCGTGTCGGGCTGCGAGGCTGGTACCGCCGCCGTCTGACCGGCTTCCACAGCAGGGCGATCGTAAACCAGAAAAGGGACGTTGCGGCTGTGGCTGTTTATCGTGGCCGGCTCTTCCGGGTACTGCACCGTGTCCAGCCCATCCTTCTCCGTAAAAGTACGGATGAAATGGGCGGCAGTCACCGCCATGCCTTTCAGGATGCCTTGGCGTACCATGCCTTTACTATAGCCGGGCGGGAGAGCCTTAGCCAGCGATTAGTCTGAAGGATTATCACGGTGGGGGGCGTGGCTCCCTTCAAGTTGCATTCGTACCTGGCTCCCTCTGTACGTAGCGGTCGTCGCGCCGTAGCGACCGTTGCGTTAAGAACAAAAGGTGCACCGCGACATCTTGTGATGTGGCAAAGCGCGGATCATTATTAACGCTACGGTCGCAACGGCGCGACGACCGCTACGGGGGACAGGGATGGAAGAACAGAAGCAGATTCTTAAATCCGACCTTTGTGTCTCCGTGACTTTGTGGTGAAAATCCCCGTTGTTTGCGCTTACAAGATGTCAGGCGTTAGATCAATCGTAGCGTTAGCTCCTTTAAGCCTTATACTTAACAATCCGCACTTCCGCCGGGCGCTCGGTGCTTTGTTCTATTGCGTGGCTCATTAGCTCCAGCGCTTTGCTTTCGGAGAAGCTGCCGTATCCTGTGCCTATAAGCGGGAAAGCTATAGAGGTAAAGCCGTGCTGGCTGGCCAGGCGCAGTGCATTTACGGTGCTGTTGCGTATGGACGTTTCGGTGGCAAACCACAACATGTTGATTCCCTCTTCCTCTTGTAAGCGTGCTTATTTTATCAGGAACAAGAGAAAAGCGGGAAACGGAGGAAGTGCGAAAGAGCTGGGATTCCGGTTCCAGCGGCCTTCTTCCCCTTTTCGTGCTTTTCTCTGCTTTTCGTGCCTTTCGCGTTAATATGTACTGCTCTTCTCTGACTCATTAAGCGTAACCCCTATCGCTTCAGCGCATTAACACGAAAGGCTCGAAAAGCAGAGAAAAGCACGAAAAGGGGATACGGCGAATAGATGCTTAACTTCCATATCTCTATTCTCCGTACCTCTACACCCCCAGCCACCTCATCCGATCAAGGTGGGACGAAGCCGGAGGGTTTGCGTTCTATCCAGCGGGTGAACTTTGCCACGTCCGGGTGGGCCGCGATAAGTTCGGGGGTGTTGTAGCGTTCGCCCAGTTCCTGTTCGCTCAGGGAGCGGTGCAGGTTGGTGTGACAGGGGCGACAGATCATCATCAGGCGATCCCGCATCTCGTAGCGCGTGTACTGGCGAAGCATTCGCGCTTTCTTTTGCCTGCTCTTGGGGATCAGATGATGCCGCGTCAGCGTTTCCAGGCGTCGACACAACGCGCACATGCCAAAAATTTCCTCTTCATCGCTGGCGTCGTGCGATTGGAGGCTCATAGGGCCATCAGGCCCGTCCGGTTCAGAAGGCCGCATTTTCATGTGAACATTGTAGCACAATTAATGCGAAATGCCTGCGTATTTTCGTACTTTTTTAATCAGTTGCAACAGGAGGCGACGCTACATACACAGCAGACCCATCCTCGGGCGATACGTGGCGATGTATACGTACGCCGAATACCCGCTCCATGGTGGGCGAACACAGCACGGCTTCCGCTGTGTCATCGGCCACCACCTTCCCCTTTTCCAGCAGCACGATGCGATCGGCGTAACGGCCGGCCAGTGTCATATCATGCACAATGGTAATGACGCCGATGCCCGTGGCGCACAGCTTCTTCGCCGTGTGCAGCACGCGATGCTGATAGTAGAGATCGAGCGCCGCCGTAGGCTCATCCAGCATCAGATACGCACTGCCGCCGACGAACGTATCCGCAGCAACAGCCCTGGCACCCGTACCGTCAGCACCACCAGCAGATGCCCGGGCGATACAGTTATCCGCTTTCGCTTCATGCATCTGCGCCAGTACGCGCGCAAAGTGGACACGATGCTTTTCGCCACCGGACAGCGTAAGGTAGGAACGATTCGCCAGCGGCGTGATTCCCGCAAGATCCAGACATTCCTGCACAATCCTGTGATCTCTTGCGGACTCCGCCCCCTGCAAATGCGGCGCGCGCCCCAGCATCACCACCTCGTGCACGGGAAAGGGGAAGCTGAGCGCGGATTCCTGGGGCAGCACTGCCCGGCGGCGCGCCATCTCGATCGGCGACCAGTCGCGCAGACTGCGGCCGTCCCACGCGATCTCGCCGGAGGTGGGCGCGGTTTCGCGCGTCAGCAGCTTCAGCAGCGAGGATTTGCCCGCGCCGTTGGGGCCCAGAATCGATACGAATTCGCCCGGGCGAAAGGTGATGCTCACATCATCCACCAGCACAGACGCCCCGCGCACCAGACGCATCTTGTCCGTACGTATGGCCATGGCCGGCGCTGAGTCATAAAAGTGCTGGTTCTTGTTCATGTATAGACACTTGAATGGACTCCCTAAAACTGCGTCGTCTGCCGCCTCAGCAGCCAGAGAAAGAAGGGGGCGCCCAGCATGGCGGTTACGACGCCGATCGGCAACTCCGCAGGAACGATGATGGTGCGGGCCACGAGATCCGCCGCCACAAGAAGAATGGCGCCGAGTAAAGCGCAGGCGGGCAGAAGGCGGCGGTGATCCGGCCCCATTGAGAGGCGGATGAGGTGCGGCGCGACCAGTCCGATAAATCCCACAATGCCGCACGCGGCTACCGAGGCCCCGACCAGCACGGCGCAGGCAAGAAAGGTGAATGCCTTGAACCGCTCGACATCAAAACCGAGGTGACCAGCTTCGGATTCGCCAAGCGTCATGGCGTTGAGCGTGCGGCCCTGAAACAGCAGCAGCGCCATCGGTCCGATAATGAAGGGCGTCAGGACGGTGAGCTGTTTCCAGCCGAACCCGCCCAGGCTGCCCATGCTCCAGAAGGTGATGGTGCGAAGCTGCGCGTCGTTGGAAAAAGTGGTCAGCAAACCCGTGGCCGCGCCGCACAGACTATTGAGCGCAATGCCCGCCAGCAGCATAGTGGCGAGTATGGAGCGCCCCTCCGATCGCGACAGCATAACGACAAGCCAGGTGATCCCCAGCCCGCCCAGAAATCCCGTGACTGACATGGACCACGGCAGCAGTTTCTCCGGCATCGCAATATAGGGACCCAGCACCACCACCGATACCGCGCCGAGCGCCGCGCCGCTGGATACGCCTAGGATGCCGGGATCGGCCAGCGGATTTCGCAGCACGCCCTGCAACATGGCGCCGCTGATCGCCAGCGCGGCGCCAATGATCACCGCACCCAGAATGCGCGGCAGGCGGATGGTCCAGAGCACTGCGGCCTGCTGCTCGGTAAAACCGCCCGCGGCAAGGTGCGCGGCGTTGGATGCATCGATGGAGAGGAGTCCCGTGCGCTGCAGCAGAATCTGGATGACCTGCAGCGGCTCAATCTTCACAGCGCCGATCCCCAGCGACAGGATAATCAGCGTGCCCAGTAAGAGAATCAGCCCGAGCATGTAGGCCCGGGCTGGCTTTTTGGTCGCGATGCTGATGGGGACCGGGGGCTGCTTCATGGCGTAGCGGTCGCCAGCTCCGGATGAATCTTCTGGATCAGCTCCAGCA
>JBGGNE010000320.1:0-2507 GCA_041287705.1 Methylacidiphilales bacterium
CTCCGCATTTTGTATTTACAGATTGAATGAGAGCACTCTTGGCCTGGATTACCTGGGTTTTTCGACGGGTGGCTTACTGTCAAGCTTTGAGCAGGTTCCGGCGTGCACTACCTACTGGGACCGGGTGGCTTTTCTACGACAAGGCCCTGACGATAAAACTCTGCTTACCGCATTGGAATACGACGGTAGGAAATGGCTGGAAGATGTCGGTTGGCCAGAACCGGCGGGTTTGAAATGGCAGGATAATGGCTTCGCACAATGCTGGCCTGGCAGCGATTTCCATGTACTTTTAGGCGATGATCAAGTGGTTCTGGCAAAGATGAGGTTCGGCACTCGCGATCCGATCGCGCCATTACGGATTGGAGCTCTGATTCCCAAAGGTTTACACATGAGGATCGGGCGTGACGGTCACATATTGGGGGAACGGGTTCCTTCGGGTCCTTTGCGCGATCACGAAATCAGCATTACCGATTTCTGGGTCTTCGACGCACGCCGCGGGGATGTCCTTCCCGAAGTCAAAGACATCTCTGTTCCTGATCAGGCTCGGTCGGAATCAGAGCTTTCTACTCAGGCTCGTCGGACAATAGAATTCGTAAGCCAGGATAACCCCTTGCTGAAGGTGACTGCCACCCAGATAGGGCGGACATTCAGTCTGCACCTGAAGGTGGGCGACCTGCCGGCGGAAATCCTCGAGCCCAAATTATCTGTGGGGTACGAAAAAAATTGGGTGCGGGCGGCGTTTTCCCGAGACGGCAAATATCTCTCAGTCGCAACCGCCTATTATTACTTCGACCGCCCAGCGAAACCCATAGAGACGGAACTCACTGTCTGGGATGTGGCTTCCAGGCAGCCCCTTGTAATCCGTCAAATAGTGGGAGCTTTTGGTGTCAAAGGCGACCTTTACGGATTTTTTGATGTCGCTGCTATGTGCTTTGGAGAAGATGCGTCAACTCTTTGTCTGGTAGATGCTTACGGTCATGTACTGATGTGGGATTGGCAGCGGCGTATGCCATGCTCCGAACTTCTGGGCCCTGCCGTCTTAGCTGGGGTTTATTCTCAGAACCGTCTGCATATCTCCGCCCTGGAGTGGAAGGACGGTAAAGTCTCCTTTAACGTGAGCGATGGCAGCAAGGCTCATCGCTGCACCCATGCAGTCGGTTTTCCTGGCGGCACTCCGGCCAGCGTCGAGAAGCTGACCCAACTTGTCACCGTGCTCACCGGCTTGCAACTGGACGACAACGGCAACCTCATCCAGTTGCCGGAGCCCGAAGTACCACGTGGTGTCACCATCCGAGAGCTGAGAGCGAAGTGGAAGGCTGAAAATGGCACAGACGCTGAAGCGCTCTTCTGTCGCTGGTTTCTGCAGGACCGTGCGACACGGCCTGTCTATCCCGGCGCAACCCAGACGGTTCCGGACTTATTCGAGGTTTTTCTGAAAGCAGGGCAGTTTGACGAAGCCTCTCTTCTTACTTTCGGAGACAACGCCAAGATAGAACGTATCCGCAAAGCCATGAAACCTACAGCCGTCTCATCTCAGGATACCCCATAACTGGCGACAGGATTTCTTTTGCCCGTTGTATGCATCTGTATTGAAACCGATCTGGCTGCTGTCCGACCTCTTTGAGTAGCTGCCCGAGGTGAGCGACGAGGACTGCGCCCACCTCATCTTCGACGAACCGCATCCGCTCTTCAATGACGCCCCTAATTCGCTGGTTGACAAGATAGTACAGGCGGTGCGCCTCATCCGCGCCAAGGGCGTGGGCGTCTATCTTCTGATCTCAGAACCCGCTCGATATCCCCGAGACGATTCTGGGCCAGCTGGGCCACCGCGTTCAGCGGCGATGGAGATGTTTCGCCAGAACCCGACGCTGAAGACGGCGGAACTGATTACGGAGCTCATTATGGGCAAACCGCCTTTATCCGTGCTGGACGCCGACTGCCGTCCCGGAATGGTGGTGCGCGCCTTCTGAGCCCCGCCCGCCCCCGTGCATCGGCCCCATCTCCGCTTAATCCCGCACGCGAGTGATCAAGACATCTATCGCTAACAATCCGTACGACAACGATTTAGACCGGGACGACTCCTATGAGATGCCGGAACGCCGCGGCACCGGCGAGCCCGACCCGCTTCCAGAGGACGCCACTCATCCAGGGAACACTGCACGCGGGGCAGGACTCTTATTTGCAGGGGGACATCATTGAGCAGCTTCTAAGAGTGTGACAAAATTAATGTGACATGCTCTCGACAAATCTAATTATTCGCAATGAGAAGGCCAGGGGTTCGAATCCCCTTACCTCCACGTATTTTCAAGTTTTCCCTGTAAGCCATAGTTTTTCAGAGGTAGAAAAGGCTCCCATGTCGCAAAAGCCTGCTACAAAACCTCTCGAAACGTGTCGGAGTTTCCATCTTTACCGAAAGGGTGCCCGCTACTATTTCCGCATGATCGTGCAGGAGCCTCTCCTCCCGATTGTGGGAAAACGCGAGCTCGTCGAATCCCTGAAGACCTCGA
>JBGGNE010000321.1:0-19013 GCA_041287705.1 Methylacidiphilales bacterium
CGGGCTCAGCGGAATGACCAGCACCTTGTAGCAGGCCGCCACAGGTCCCAGGCTAAGCGGGTATGCAGCCAGAAGCAGGACCAGCGTAATGCTGACATATAAGGAAGTGCTGCCGTCCTTCTTACCCGGATGCCGTTTGGGCGGGCTCCCGCCGCTTTCGTGAGGTTTCAGGGCTGGTTGGCTCGGAGCATCCATCAGGACGCAGCTTACCCATCTGCGGCAAGCAAGGAAAGCCCCGGTCAAAAAAATCAACTCATAAAAAAGATTTCTCTCCGGCAAAACGATCTCCATAATCCCTGCCCAAACGCGCCTTGCGTGCCAGCGCAGCGCCATTCCCTTTTCCTTTCCGGACTCTCTGCCAGTTACAACGCAAAAACACACAATGAGCACCCCGACACCTCCTGCCGCCGCAAGCGCATACTCCCGTACCAATCCCTTTCCTGCCAAACTGACCGAGAACCGGGCTCTTACCAAGCCTGGCTCCAACAAGGACACCCGCCACCTGGTCGTCAACATCGAAGGCTCAGGTCTGTCGTATGTCTGCGGCGACTCCCTGGCCGTGTACCCGCGCAATCGTCCGGAGATCGTCGATTCCATCATTGAGATGCTGCAGTTTGATTCCCAGGAGATCATCCCCCTGCAGGGCGGCGTGCAGAAGACGCTGAGAGCGGCGCTGCTGGAGAACTTCGCGCTGAACCGCGTGAACAAGAAGTTCGTGCGCCTGCACGTCGAGAAGCTTCCCGACGGCGACTTCAAGGACAAGCTCTCCATCATCATTGCCGATGAAACTGAGCTGGAAAACTTTGCCTACACACGCGACTACGTCGACGTGCTCATTGAGTTCCCCGGCGGCAAGTGGACCGCGCCCGACTTCATCGCCACGCTTATCCGCGGCAATCCACGCCTGTATAGCATTGCCAGCAGCCCCGATGCGCATCCCGGCGAAGTGCACCTGACCGTCGCAGTCGTGCAGTACACCACGCACAATCGCAAGAAATTCGGTCTGGCCAGCGGCTACCTGGCAAACAATGTGCCGCTGAACGATCCCACGGTCCCCGTCTACATCACACCCACCAAGCACTTCCATCTCCCTCCCGGCGATACGCCTCTCATCATGGTTGGACCCGGCACTGGTATCGCGCCGTTCCGCGCGTTCCTGGAGCAGCGCCTGCACAACGGCGACAAGGGCAAGAACTGGCTGTTCTTTGGCGATCAGCGCCGCAGCACGGACTTCCTGTACGAGGAAGAATTTGAAGCCTGGAAGGCCTCCGGTCACCTCACGAAGCTGACGACCGCGTTCTCCCGCGATCAGGCCGAGAAGATCTATGTGCAGCATCGCATGATTCAGGAAGGTGCGGAGCTGTGGCAGTGGCTGCAGGAAGGCGCTTACTTCTGCGTATGCGGTGATGCCAAGAACATGGCCAAAGATGTGAACAAGGCGCTGATCGAGATCTCCATGGCTCACGGCGGCATGACGATCGAAGAAGCCACCAAGTACGTCGATGTCACGCTGTCCAAGACCGAAAAGCGTTACCTGAAAGACGTGTACTAAGATTCCTCAGGATTCCAGCTCACAGGCGCCGGAATGAGATGACACCTTCAACTATGGAGGAGAACATCGTCCGGCGCCTGCATGGCATCCTGGAATAGTGCCAGTGTAGTGTAGTGTAGTGTAGTGTAGTGTATATTCTGGGCGCGGGCCTGATGGCTGATGTTTTTTCGCATCATCCGCGTCCCGCCCAAGGTCCCATCAGGTCCACCAAGTTTACGGCATCACTCTGGTGAAATACCCCTTACAGGACCTCCTTCGACTTCGTAAGCTGCGCGAAAACAACGCAAGCAATGCGGTAACGCGTGCACGCAAAGCTGCGCGGGAAGCGGAGGAAGCACTGGAAGCTCAGAAGAAAGCGCTGGAAGATTACCGCATCTATCGGGTGAAGGAAGAAGACCGGCTGTATGAGCAGATTATCCTCAAAAAGATTCATCTGAACGATCTGGACGACGTGAAGCAGGCTATCGGCTGGCTTCGCGAGCGCGAGTTGCTCGAGATCAAGAAGGTGGCCGATGCAGAACTGGCCGTGGTGAAAGCGAAGGAAGTCCTGGAAAAAGCGCAGTTAGTGTATCAGCAGGCGGTGCGCGACAGCCAGAAGATTGAAGAGCACAAGACGATGGCGCTGGAGGAGTGGCAAAAAGAGCAGGAGCGCAATGCCGACCTGGAGCTGGAAGAATTCACCCCGCGCGATCCCGAAGCGGCGATGGGTGAAGACGATTAAACTGAGATCCCGTCCGTGGATTGCAGAAAGAAACTCCGTTTGTTTGCTGTTGGCAACAAATGGCAGCTTTAATGAAGTTCTCAGTCCTCTAAGGTTTACCTGAGTGCGAGAAGATGCTATAACAGGGCATATCGCAACTGGCGAAGCCCTGCGGCGCGCAATGTTAGCCGAGGGTGTGACACCGACCGTGCGCGGTTTGCCTGCTTCTTTCCATATGCTCCAAGTCCTCTCCAAACAACAGCAGTTGCGCTGGCTCGAAGTGGGTCGGCGGTTCTCCAGCATGGGAGTTCGCGCCATTCAGGATCCCACCCCTGTTTTCCGAGATGCACCTTCCTCCCTGCCGGATGCTGTAGATCCCAGTGAGCTGGAGAACATGGAAACGGCCACACCCAGCGAGGAGCCCGCATCTGTCACAACCGCTAAAGCAACGAATTCCGGCGATCAGGAGCATGAGGAACATTCGGCTGCCGTTGATACGGAAGAAGCATCCCTCTCTCATGCGTCTCAGCCGGCTGCGGAGGAAGAGCATCACGGGGAAGCGACCAGGCAGGCACCTGTTGCCGCGATAACGGAACCCGAGCCACCCGCCGAGGAAATCACTCTGGCAGGCACCGAAGTGATCAATTTTGGGGATCCGCTGGCCGTCACACCTCCTGTTCCCGCCACGGCTGAAGTCGCAGCGCCGGCACCAGAACCGGAGGGCGAAGAGGAATCACAGGAGCCGACCTTCGCCATGATTGTGGATGGCAGTTCGCCCCTGACGCAGCCCGAGTCCGACACAGACGCGGAAGAGGCAGAAGCCAATCCGGCGCAGGCCGCCGCGTCCGCATCCACGGAACCTTCGGAAGCAGAGGCTCAGGGGAGCGCGGATCCCGCAGTTGCGGAAGAACCTGCCGCCGTGGCTGAAGACAATACGGATAAATCAGAGGCCCCGGCAGAGACGGAAAGCTCCGCCGCGACATCTGCAGATGCATCCGAAACACCGGCTACGACGCAGGCGGAACCCGCAGTTGCTGAGGCGGAAATTAAGACGGAAGCCGAGAATGCGACCGCGGAACCGTCCGCATTGCCAGAACCTGCGCCTGAACATGAAAGTGCGGCGCCCTCGACCGAAAGCATTGCCGAAGAAGCGCAGGTACCCGCAGCAGCCGCAGCGCAGCCTGAGCCCCAACCCGAGCCAGCGCCGGAACCTGAGCCCGTGAAGCCGGAACCGGATCCCACGATTCTGAGTGGCGAAGACTGGGCTCGGGATATCTGGGGTCTTCCTCCCGAAGAAGAAGCAGCTCCCGCAGAACCGATAACAGCCACGGCATCGGCCACGCCCGCTGTTGAGCCGAAAGCCACACAGGAGAAGACCGAAGAAACGTTTGGATCGTCCAGCGGCTTCTTTGCAGAGCCGGTTGCAGAAACGCCTGCTGAACCCAGCGAAGATGCGCCAGCTCGGGCAACCGAGGCAGCCGAACAGATTTACGCAACAGACTCCGAGCCGACGGCTGTCGTCTCATCGTGCATTGATGAGATGGTGCAACTCTCTGCGGATACGCCGGAATCCAGAGAAATACAAGCGAAGGCAGAACCGCTTCACGTGGTGTCGGCCGAAGAGCTCGACGATGCAGTCGCCTCCTCCATAGCTGGGCGGGAAGCAAATATTCCTGCGGAAATCTCAACCGTAACACCCGCCGCCGCGCCCGCACCAGTCTCTCCAGGCGGGCCGGAGTCCGAAGTCATCGCTCCCGCTGTCGAGCCCGGGACAGAAGCTGCCCCAGAAGTTGAAGCAGCGCCGGTGTCTGCGCCCACGCCAGAGCTTCCGTCTGAGTTTGAACCCGCGTCCGCCACAGCCAGGGCCCTAGAGGATGCAAAGCCCGCGGACGCAGAGACAGAGACCATTGCGTCTCCTGTTATCGCCGAAGCGCTAACTGAACCTGCGCAGACAGGTGCCACAGCGCCGGAATCGCAGCCAAAAGCCGAAACAGAGGCCAAGCAGGAGTCCGAGCCAATGCCGGAACCTGAAGCCGCCATTGCGGAAGTACCCGCCCCCGATGCATCGCCGGAACCGCAGCAGGAACCAGCGCCCGGTGCCGAAACCACTGAGGAAGCGATCCCCGTTCTGACACACGAGCCCGAAACCAAACCCGAGCATGCCGCAGCAGCCGCAGCTCCTGTCGAACCCGCCGCGGACGACTCGGCTTTCTTCTCCGGCAAAGATTTTTTTGCGGAAACCATCGCTCCCGCCCCTCCCACATCCGCGCCAGCGCGCGCGCCGGTAATGAGGTCGATCCGTCCGCTTTCCGCCAAGACTCCGTTCATGGACACAGGCCGGCTGGATACCAGAAGTCTGGAGCCATTCACCCCGAGATCACAGGCCGCCCGTGAGCTTGCCGCCGCGGAAGAAGCCCGCGCCGCCGAAAAGCGCGCCGTCGCCGCGTGGGCAGCAGCAGATGCCATCAAACAGGGCCAGGAATCGGTCGAAGAGAAAGCTTCCGCCGAACCCGCGCCCACGCCTGCACCCGCACCCACACCAACTCCCGAAGCATCGGCAGTCGTACCTGTGGAACCGGCCCCTTCGGAAGAAGCATTTGCCGAAGCCGCAGTTTCAGCCCCGGCTCCTGCTCAAGCTCCAGTCGAAGAGCCAGTGGCCCCGCCTGCGCCCGCCCTCGCACTTTCTCCAGATTCCGACCTCGCACCCAGGCACGAAGCCGCACCCACCGACGTCGCGCCCGCCACCTCGGAAGCACCTGCTGAATCTACCGCGGCTGATCCAGTCGCAGAGGAATCTGTTCCCGTTGCGCCGCCAGTTCATTCAGTAGTGTTTGCACCAGCGGCCATGCTGCCTCTTACGAGATCCGTGCCGCCCGCTCCCTCTGGCGGATTTGCGTCCATTGCGCCTCTCTTCCGCAATAAAAGTCTTACGCAGTCGGTTCCCGCAACACCTCTGGTGGAGTCGAAGCTGGAATCCACCCCCGCTGTGGCAGAAGCGCCGGTGATTCCAGCCGCCGCGCCCTTCGCTGAGGCAGCGCACCACGAGGTTCCGCATCCGCAGCCTCCTCCCCTCCGGCATACTGGCGCAACGACTCCCCCGCCTTCGACGCCAGCGCCTGCTGTCGAAGAAGCCGCGGCTCCGGCAGCTACTGCCGATCCAACGCCCACGCCCGCGGCAATACCACATGCGCTCCCGGTTCTGACACAGTCCCAGGCTCATGCTCATGCGACAACACCAGTATCCCCTGCTGAGCACGTCCAGCCCGCGCCGATAGTCAGTACTCCCGCACCCGGCATTCTCCGTCGCCAGGCGCCCACGCTTTCCAGCCCGCGCAGGCCGCTCTCTGCTGCGGTCCGGCCCATATTTCCCAATAAGCAGGGCTCCACGGTTGTTGTCCCGACCTCCACCATGGCACCATCGCCGCCACTGCCCCCTCTGCTCCGCTCCCAAAGCGTGCGGTCGCCGCTCACCTCCTCCCAGATCTCCGGGCTGTCACCAGCCCCTGCAACTCCCGAGGAAACCGCAGCACCCGCTCCCGAACCGGCTGCCGAGCCCACCGCCGCGTCCATGGGAATCAAACCGCCACCGCCACCCGTGCTCACCAGCCGGAGACCTGTGGCGCTGCCCATCGCCCTGCCAACCAACTCATCCATCGCCGAAGCCATCCCGATGCCGGATAACCCTGGCGCGGATTTTTTCCCGAAGCCCCTGCCCTGGGAACTCAAAGCCGATTCGACGATCGTCAACCCCACCACTCCGCCCGCACCGGCAGCGCCTGTTGCCCCTGCCCCCGCGCCGGCGCCGGTCTCCACCCCGCCACCTGCTCCCGCCGTATTGCAGCGCGCCCCCGGCACGCCTCCTCCCGTACCGGTGCTGAAATCGGGCACCAACGCTCCGGCAGCCTTTCTCAGCAGAGCGGGGGCGACAAGCGGGCGCATCACCGGCGTCCCCCCTGCCCCGCCCGCTCCTCCGGCACCGGCTGCCGCCTCTGCACCAGCCGCCACGGAAACTTCCGAAGTACCGCCGGCAGAATCCACAACGCCGCCAAAGCCCAAAGGTCTCTTTGCCAGCCTGCCGTGGGTTAAATAGCAGCCAACCGCCCGACATTTCGCCGCACGGCATCCGCCTTCCTCCCCCCACGACGCCATGGTTCAGACCACCGAAACCAGCCCGCCGGCCCCTTTCACCGAGCCCTTCGATGAAACCCGGCTCACGTTCGACCTTCGGGAAGGCTCCATCTGGAACGCCCAGCACACCCGTATTTGCCTGGCCCCCGCCGACATGCTCGCCGGCATCTGCCGTGGTATTCGTGCGCGGGCCGGTACCGGCTGGCGCGCCGTGCTGAAAAAGTGCGGCCAGTCATGGGGACGCCGCGTTGCCGAGCGGCTGGACCACGAATGCCAGGACACGCTGAAAAAGCGCGTCGGAGAGCTGCCGCTGGAGATGTACCTCAAATACATGTCCGCCTACTTCAGCTTCTCCGGCTGGGGTACGCTGGAGATGGATCTGGCACTGGCCAGCCGACGCGGCATCGTACAGGCACGCCTGCGCGATTCTATCTTTGCGGCAGCCACCACATCGTCCGAGCCTGAGGCGGGCGAAATCCTCATGGCGGACCCTATGATCGAGGGTTTGCTTGCCGCTATGTTGTCCTATATTTCCGGCCGCGAACTGGCGTGCGTTCAGACAGCCTGCGCCATGCGCGGGGCCGAGCAGTCACTGTTCCTCATCAGTGCGCCTGCACGTATCGCACCATTGGAAGCACGAGTACGAGCGGGAATGAGTCACGAAGAAATCATTTCACTTTTGTAAACAGGATTTCGGAACATCGCGGCATCCAATCACGCGAAAAGGATTGTCAAGTTGCGCCATTGTGTATAAACATAAAAACGTTTAAGCAAGCTTCTCTGTAGTCGTTCCCCAATGGAATACAGAACAAAAGTACAATAATTTGCCTTCACACCCTTAAGTATTGCATAACCCTTTCCTGTTCAATGTCTTGCCTCGGCACATACTACCGCCGATTATCCTTGAAATTGTGCGGATTAACGGCCAGATTACTAGTGCTGTATCAAATGCGAAGGGATGGAAAGGGTAGTCGCTGCCCGGTTTTCCGGCAGATGCGTTTGGTCTCTAAAAGAGATCGGACAACGGCAGGAATCCGCTCCTCTTACTCTGATCGCATTGCATGCAACACTACCGCCCAACATCAAACAGAACGGACAGATCCGGGTGCACCGGCCCTTCAGGGAATGGCAGCAAGGCTCAGCGAAGCGATGTGAATCGCCTTGCGGAAGCCTGCCTCCCGGCCCCACAGGCGCTGTGTGCGGGGTTCCCCTTGGATCGAGGGGAATCTGGATATCGCCACATCACCTGGATCCCATCTCCTGCCCTCTGGCTGATCTCCGTCAGCACATGTATGCGGCGCTTCCCAACCCCCCAACTGTAGACTCGAGTGACCCACATGGAGCAGCCCCTCGATCCCGATCTTCAATCCGCCTACGTCCTCGTCGATGGCGTCACCCTGTACGAGGTGTTGCCCAACTCAACAGTATCCATCGGGCGACTGGAGACGAACACCATCGTGATCGATGACTACAAGGTAAGCCGCGAACACTGTATTCTGCGCTTTACCGGCATTCAGTTTGTCCTCATCGATCTGGCCAGCACGCACGGCACACTCTACAACGGCGAGCCCATTGTACAGCAGGTCCTGGATTTCGGCGACACATTCAATATTGTCAGCCACGCCTTCCAGATGCTGCAGAACAAGCCGCAGGCCGTTACCGTCAACGACAGCGTCGTCCTTGCCGCCCCCTCCGTGCGCCGCCTGGATCGCCGTGTGAAGTTCTTCGGCGGCCTCAATGAGTTCTGCCTCATCACCCTGGTGCAATTCCTTTACCAGGAAAAGCAGACCGGCCTGCTAATGCTGGAAGAAGGGCAGCAACCCGGCCCGCGCATCTACTTTAAGGAAGGCGAAATCATCCATGTTGCGGACCCGGAAAACCTGGGCGAACTGCTGACCCGCCAGAGCCACGAGCAGAGCCTCTTCTTCTACTTCCATAACGAGACCGAGTTCCCTGCCCGCACCATCCACGAGTCCACGCCCAATTACCTGATGGAAATGGTGCACAATCAGGACATTCGTAATTCGCCGAAACTCCCCACCACCGGCCCGCTGATCGCCCCAACGCACCGCATGCCGTATTCTGCCGCCTCCACCGGCGTCATGCCACGTATGCGCCGCTAAAGGCCTTCACCGCAACTCACCCAAGCACGCCAAATCACTCGCCAAGCAACCGCCATGCCCTCCTTCACCTCCACGAAGCCGGCTCCTTCACTCTAAATGGATGCAACGTTTCGTTGCCCGCTGGTGCTGCTGGTCGGCTTTCTGGGTGCGGGCAAAACCAGCTTTCTCCGCACAATCATTCCACTGATCGGCGCGCACGGCGTTTCCGCGTCGGTGGTCATTCACGATTACCAGAACGCGGGCATTGATGCCGGCACGCTGGCCGGGCTGACCCAGCTCGTGAACGCTGTCTCGGGCAACTGCGTCTGCTGCGGCGCCCGGGAGGAATTGCTCGATACCCTGTATCAGACCGAAGTCGCCGCTCCCGGCGTCATGCTTATTGAAACGAGCGGCACTACCGATCCCCTGGATCTCATCGAAATACTGGCGCTGGATGAACGGACGCGCCACTACACGGCTCCCGTCCAGCTCTCGGTTATCGATGCCAAACGCTGGCAGAAACGCTTCTGGAGCAACGCGCTGGAACGCGAGCAATTCCAGACGGCCACCCATTATCACCTGGGCTGGCAGGACAAAGCCACCCCCGCCCGCGCCGACGACGTCCGTACTCAGTTGCAGACGCAGAATCCCGGTGCGCAATTCGTCACCCCGCAAAGTTTCGCGGACTTCCTGGCCTCAGTAGCCAAGGGCAATACAGCGCTGCCCACGGTTTCTGCCCCGCCCGGCACCGCTTCTGCATCTCCTCCTGAGTCCAGGCCGGATGCTGCCGCCGCTCTCCAGACGGTGCGCCGTCCGTCCCTGGCGCACAGCTTTGCCTGCGTGGAGATCCGTCTGCCCGCACAGCTCAGCCGCGTCAGGCTGGAGAACTGGCTCTCCTCCCTGCCCAAAGAAGTCGTTCGCGCCAAAGGTGCAGTCCGCCTGGATGATCGCCCGGGAAGCTGGGTCTTCCAGAAAGTGGAAGGCAGCCGCGACATCATGTTCATCCCCCTCCCCCAGCACCCCAAAACCGGCGCCACCATGCTCCTCATCGGCCCCGCCCTGGACGGCGAAGCGCTGGCCGCCGGAGCCCGCGAAGCGCTGGGGTCCGAGACGATACGCCTCGCGCCCGCCCGGCATTAAGTTGGACGGCATGAGTTTTGGATCGGAAGTGGATTGCGTATGCGGAGAGCTAGCTAGTGTCCCGAGTCAGAAGTAAGTTGTATTAGCTCTTGTGAACTCGCCTTGTACAGTTGGAATTACTATCTAAAGGCACGCTGCGAAAATCTTAGAATGGGCGCTTTCTTCTTGGTCCCCCTTCGTTCCTTGGTCTCTTCTTCGTGGTAAATCCCCGTCTGTTCTTGCTCAACAGACTTCTCACAGAATTTACCACAAAGAAGGGACCAAGGAACGAAGGGGGGACCAAGAAGAAAATAGTTTCCTGGCGAAGAGATGGAGCTATGGGGGAATAAAGGAAATAGAGCTGCCGTCATGAACAACTCCTGACGATATCTACTTCTGACTCGGGACATTAGAGCGCTTTCCATTGATATAGTCCTGCTTCTAAACCCCCTCCAAGAACAGCAAGAGCCATTCTTGGGGAAAAAATTCCCAACATGCGACAATATCATGACAATACTGATTGCGGGCACATCAAAAGACGTTTTAGCAGAACCTGATGGACAAAAGTAACCCGCATCAGCAATGATGTATCTATTCTATATCGGAAATCTATAGGCTATTAATACATTAATAGCACACCACTCATCAGTATGCCGTCAGGATAAAATAGCATCGCCAAATTCCCCAATACCCTTGAAAACGAAATTCGCCAGGATACTGATGGTAGTGGGAGTACTCTGCTTCGCGGTGGCGGGCTACTTCTTTGCGGAGATGCGTGAGCCATGGGCGAATCTGGACATTGGCTGGTGGACCAGAAGTTCAAATCAAAATGGTTGGTCGATGGAGAAAAATCCCCATCCTGAAAAAGGTAACTTCCTGCCGCAGGGGCCTATTCTCGTTGTCCCACTCGGATCATATGCGGAGAGCAGGCTGATTGCAGAAGGCGTCGCGCGGCGGCTACGAAATGAACCTGGCTCTGGCTGGCGTGTGGAAGTCAGCGGCGAGCCTGGTCCGGATGGAAAACCTATGCCGTGGCCTCGACCCGATGGCGTAGCTCCCGCCATTACGATTTACGTTCGCTACGATAAGAGCCTACAGAGCATCTCCACCACCCCACCCATTACCACGACGGTGTCCGGACGAGCGTACTTTGAGATGATGACCGGCGAAATGACGCCGGGGCATTACGTGGCGAGAGAAATGGGAAACGAACCGGCGTGCCAGTGGCTTTTTGGTTACGCGGGAACGACATACTCCAGTTTGTCGCAAATGGGCATCGTGGGGGCACGCGCGGTTCAGCGTAATGAAACCGAGCAGCATGCCCGCGAGATCTCCCTGTGCGTAAAGAATGAGTTGAAGAAGCGCGATGCGGCGGCAGACGCTGCCATGCAACCAGCGCTGCGTAAGCTTATTCCCGACTACAAGCCGCCCGTGGACCTGGACGTGTTAAAGGAATATCGCCCCGTCCAGATTTCGGCTGGAGCAACCGTGCTGAGTCCGCACCTCTCTCGCTGGTGCATTAGCAGCGACAAAAAAGCCGAACCCTCGCTGAAGGCTATATCCGACGACTTGAAAGCGCGCGGATGGGTGATCAATATGGGCTTCGATTCCCGGCTTTCTGCAAGCGATTCTGGCACGAACAGAATTGAAGCAGTGCGCAGCCCTTATGCCCTGAGCATTTCCGCAGTTCGCGATCCTGCCCCTCCTCGATCCGCGATGGAGCCAGGCGACACGCACTTCGACGTCGTCTGCCGCCAGTTTGTTCCGGTGCAGGAAGCCGCGCCTCGTATCCACGCACTGGGCGCAGAAGCTCCGGAGGTCCTTCTGCTGAACTACGGCCTGATGTTCAAGCCAGAGGACGTTACAGAACTGAAGTCAAAGTGCTCCCCACGCGTGGTCGAGCTGATGCTTTCCACCATTCCCCTGATGCAGTCCGGCAAAGTAGACGACGCACGAAAAGCGCACAAAGAAGCTTACGCCCTGGCGGAAAAAGAGAATCAAGGAAAAGGTCGCCTGCCCGCGTTCCTCGTGGGTTATCCCTTTGCTTCAGTTCCTGAAGAATAAGACCAATCATAAGCGTTAAATAGCCGAATGACGTCAATAAACTCTCATAGCCGCTGGGGTCGCACTCTTGCGTGGATCGTCATCGGAATTCTTGCCGGCTCTGCTTTCTGTATCTGGAACTTTGGCGTGCCATTTGGCGACATGCGGGGCGGTTTTCTCCATTGCCTGGCCTGGAGCCCGGACAGCACTCAACTGGCTGCGGCTTACGGAGACGGCTCCATCTATATCAGGAGCGCGAGGGGAATCTGGAGCGGCTACCCTCGGTGTCTGACAAAAAGCAACTCCCGGGAATACACAAACGGGCTTCAATGGAGTCCGGATGGCACCATGCTGCTAAGCCGCAATGAGGATGGGATCTCGGTATGGAGAGTGGCTGACGGGCGCCTCCTGCTTCAGGAAAAGAACACCCGCTCCTACTTCTATGAGGGCAGCGGAAATCCACCCTATGCATGGAGCCCCGACGGCCGCAAACTTGCGCTTCTCTATGGCAAGGAAAACCAGGATGAGCACACCTTAATGCTCTGGAGCGCCGACCAGCCAGATACGCCGCCCCAGGAAGTCTGGAAAATAGCTAAGCCAGAATATCCGGATACAGTCCAGTGGCAACCCGGCACCACTATCGTACGTGTTCTCGCTGCTTATGAAGATACGGCGCGAATGCTTCATATTGACATAAACGAGAAGAAACTCGTCCCTTTTTCAGAAAAAGCAGATGGCAATTATAGCCGGGACAATACCAAAGCTCTGGTCCATCATCTGGCTCCGAATCCCGGCGGCAACGGCGAGTTATTGTACATTGAAGTAAAGCAAGCACCGCAAATGAATACGCTTTATACCATTACGGTGCCGGAGCCCTATGTATATTACGCAATTGGAGGGGCCGAGTTCCAATCCACCCTGATCATAAGCTGGAGCCCGGACAGCAAACGCTTTGCGCTCTGCAAAAATTATCACGGCTGCGAAGAAAGCCTTCAAGTCTGGTGGGATGCGCAGAGCGGCAGAGAACTCGGCGCCATACGTACCGATTTCTCTCTTCAAACAAAAGAAGCCCCGCATTTCGTCTGGAATGAAATAAGTCCCGACCTCAACTACGTGGCAATCGGCATCAACCAGCGCCATCCTCACTCTCAGCTTATCGGCAGCAGAATCCGTATTCTCCCTGCTCCATCATCCACTCTTCCGGCTACTTCCCGTCCGTAAACAGCGCCCGGCTTCAACCCCGCTTGGCTTTTTGGGCCGGCCTCGCTACATTAAGCCAATGGCTGTTATCAAGAACGTGATCCTCGACTGGTCGGGGACACTGGTGAATGACTTTCTTCCCGTGGTTCAGGCCACGAACGACATCTTTGTCCGCTATGGCAAGCCGCCGATGACGCCGGACGAATTCCGGCAGCGCTTCCGCCTTCCGTTTGTTGATTTCTACCGCGAATACCTGCCCGAAGCCACCATGGTGGAGCTGGAGCATCATTACCACAGCTCCTTCAAGCTGCTGCAGACCGATATCGATATGCTGCCGGACGCGCGCGAATTCCTGGAATACTGCCACGAACGCGAGATGCCCATGTTCCTGCTCAGCACCATTCATCACGAGCACTATGAAGTGCAGGCCGAGCGCCTTGGCATCAAGCACTACTTCAAAAAGGCGTATGTGGAAGCCTTTGATAAGCGCAAGACGATCCTGCACCTGCTGGCCGAGCATGATCTGGAACCGCAGGAAACAATCTTCATCGGCGACATGGTGCACGATATCGATACAGCCCATCACGGCGGAGTGGTAAGCTGCGGCGTTTTAACAGGTTACGATCCTCTGGAAAAGCTGAAGACGGCCAATCCCGAGCTGCTGTTCCGCAGTCTCAGCCATGTCAGCTCGCACTTCGAGCGCCACCGGCAGGAGCCCGAGGCGAAGCCGATCGCGACGGTCGGCGCCCTTATATATAACGAGGCGGGAGAGGTGCTGATGGTGCGCACCCATAAATGGAGCGGCCTGTGGGGAATCCCCGGCGGCAAGATTCAGGCCAAGGAAACTTCCGAAGCCGCGCTGCGCCGCGAAACTCTGGAAGAAACCGGCCTGGAACTGAAAGACATTCGCTTTGCGATGGTGCAGGATTGCATTCTGCCGCCAGAGTTCTATAAGAAAGCCCACTTCCTGCTGTTGAACTATACCGCCACCGCGACGAGTACGAACGTTGTGCTGAATGATGAAGCCGAGGAACACCGCTGGCTGCTGCTGGAGGAAGCCGAAAAGCTGCAGTTGAATACCCCTACCCGCACTCTCGTCGACTATGTCCGATCACATTCGCATTAAAGGCCTGGAAGTCTTTGCGCACATTGGCGTGCCTGACGAGGAGCGCGCCACTCTGCAGAAGCTGCTGGTGAATCTGGAGCTTTATGTGGAGAGCTTTGCGAATGCCGCCGCTAACGACGACCTGAGCAACACCGTAGACTATTCCGACGTAGTGCTGAAGGTGCGCGCGCTGACGCTGAATCATCCACGAAAGCTGATTGAAGCGCTGGCCGAGGATATCGCCGGATTCGTCCTCCGTACCTACCCGGTTCGCTGCGTGTCTGTGGAAGTGGAGAAATTTATTTTGCCCGGGGTACAGTGTGTCGCTGTTTCCATCACCCGAAGTGCCAGTTAAGGAAACAATCCCGTAACGCTCTTATGAAGAACACGATACAAGTTAGCTCCAAAAAGGGCAAAATTCTTTCCCAAAGTATTTCGGCCTTTTTGCCGATAGATGCTTGAACTCCCCCGATTTGATGTTACCACATTGTCTGCTAAGTTGCCTTTTAATGCCGTGAGCATCCCCTCCCATCCCAAGGACGAGTGTGGCGTTTTCGCTGTGTATGGACACCCGAAGGCTGCTGTACTAACGTATTATGGTCTCTATGCGCTGCAGCACCGCGGTCAGGAAAGCGCGGGCATCGCCACAGCCACAGGACCCCACAGTCAATTCAAAACTCATAAAGGCATGGGCCTTGTGTCCCAGGTCTTTAAGGAGCGAGACCTTGAGGAGCTGACAGGCTCGCGAGCCATTGGGCACGTGCGATACAGTACCACCGGCTCGTCCAATATCAAGAACGCGCAGCCCATTACCGTGGAGTGTGCGCGCGGACAGCTGGCGCTGGCGCACAACGGCAATCTGGTCAATGCGCACCTGCTGCGCCATGAGCTTGAGAACCGCGGCTCGATCTTCCAGACGACTACGGACAGCGAAATCATTCTGCACCTGCTGGCCCACCCCGCCCCGGACAGCAACGAGAGCGCTCTGGCCCAGGCTTTGTCCCGACTGAGCGGCGCTTTCTCGCTCGTCATCATGACAGAGCGCGAAGTCATTGGCGTACGCGACAGCTTTGGCTTCCGCCCGCTCGCTATTGGCAAGCTGGAAAATGCTTACGTGCTGAGCAGCGAAACCTGCGCCTTCGATCTGATCGGCGCCCAGTTTGTCCGCGAAGTTGAGCCGGGCGAAATCGTCATTATCGATGACAGCGGTCTGCGCTCCATCAAGCCCTTCGTGGAGAAGCCTCACAAGGCGCTCTGCATCTTTGAGTACATCTACTTTGCCCGCCCGGACAGCAAGCTTCAGAACGTCACGGTAAGCCGTGCGCGCTTCAAGATGGGTATCGAGCTTGCCAAGCGACATCCCGTTGATGCCGACGTGGTTATCCCGATTCCGGATTCCGGCAATTACGCGGCGCTCGGCTATAGCCAGGAAAGCGGCATTCCGTACGATCACGCCTTTGTTCGCAACCACTATGTGGGCCGGACCTTTCTTCAGCCCAGCCAGATGACGCGTGACCTGGGTGTGCGCGTAAAACTGAATCTGATCAACGAGGCTGTGGAAGGCAAACGTGTTGTCGTAGTGGATGACTCCATTGTTCGCGGCACTACCGCCCGCAGCCGCGTGGTAAATCTTCGCCGCGCCGGTGCAAAGGAAGTGCATATCCGCATCAGTTGCCCGCCGCACAAGCACCCCTGCTACTACGGCATCGATTTCCCGGATCCCAAGGATCTGATCGCCAACCAGCTGACTCTGGATGAAATCGCGCGCTATCTCGGCGCGGATTCGCTGGGTTACCTGGAAACGGATGGCCTGGTGGAAGCAGTCGGAATTCCCAAAACGAATTTCTGCATGGCCTGCTTTAACGGCGATTACCCTGTGCATTACGATCCGCTGATGGAAAAGCTTCAGCTGGAACGGCATCGCGTGGTTGAGCCGCTGGTAAACAACAATGCCAACGGTAACGGCAAGCACCAGGAACTGGCTCTCTTCTCGATGAGCCTGAGCGATGAGAAGCAGCAGCCTTTTGCCCGCTAGTACTCAGTTGGATTTTCTCTGATCTATGGAACCCGCCGCAACGCCGACTTCGTCGCCGACCCCTGAGCAATCAACATCGGCAGCGAAGTCTGCCGCGGACGTAAGCATCAACGCCTCCCTTGCCGCCGTAGCAGACGTGCTCCTCTCTCCCGATCTGGGCAAGGTGCCGCCGCCGAAAGTTCCTGCGGCTACGGAGCAGGCGGTGATTGAGGAGACTGCCAAGGCTTCTGAGCAGGCCGAAGAGGAATTAGACGAGTTTCATGAATCGCGGGTAAGGCAGATCATCAAGGCAGGCGCTTCCCGCGTGGAACATCTGGCCGAGGAAATTCTGCGCGATGCCATTTCCGACACGCGCCCTCTCCCCAAGCTGCTGGCAGTGATGGCCCGTCTGCGCGCACCCGGCGGCTGCCCATGGGATCGCGAACAGACTCGCGAAACTCTGAAGCAACAGATCGTCGAGGAGGTCTACGAACTGGTGGAGGCAATTGAAGATCGCTCGGAATCGGCCATCAGGGAAGAGCTGGGCGACATTCTGCTGCACGTGGTGTTTCATAGCCACATCGGGCGCGAGGAAAAGAAGTTCACCTTCGCCGATGTCGTAAAGACGCTGGTGGATAAACTGATTCGCCGGCATCCGCACGTCTTCGGCGATGTTCAGGCGGAGGATTCCGCCACCGTTCTTACCAACTGGAACGCCATTAAAGCATCGGAAAAGCCCGAGCGCACAAGCGCGCTGGACGGCGTTCCGCGTTCCCTGCCTGCACTGATGCGCGCATTTGCGGTTCAGAAAAAAGCCGCCGCTGTCGGTTTTGACTGGCCGGATGCGACCGGCCCCAAAGCCAAGCTGCATGAGGAACTGGAAGAATTCGAGCAGGAATTGCCCGCGCTCAAAGCTTCCCCCAAAGGATCGCCCGAAGCCCAGTCCGCCCGCGATCGCGCCGAAGATGAACTTGGCGATGTTCTGTTCGCCGTCGTAAACTGGTCCCGCCACCTGAAGCTGGATCCCGAAGAAGCGCTGAATCGCGCCACGAAGAAATTCGCCACCCGCTTCCGCGAGGTTGAGGCGGAGCTGACCCAACAGAATCGCACTGCGGCCGAATGCTCCCTGGACGAGCTGGAAGAGCTCTGGACCAGCGTAAAAGCACGCCACCGCAGCGCTTCTGCTTCTGAGTCTGGGAACTGACCGGATTGCGGCTGGTTGGCGGGCGAAATGCAGCTTTTACATTGTTGCAGTTTCTGCTTCTGGTGAATGGCGCAATGATTCTTTACTGCCACACGAAACCGAGTGCGATGCGGATTCCGTACATAACGCAACGGTCGCAACGCCGCGACGACCGATACGTACGGAGTGAATCATGCAAATGCCCGGGATTATATAGGAAGAGGAAAGCAGGAAACGGAGGAAGGGAATGCGTCGGAGCACTCAGCGCCGGCAGGCTCCCTTTTTCGTGCTTTTTGGCTGCTTTTCGTGACTTTCGTGATAATAGCGTCGCCCTTTTCCCAACGTGTGAGAGTTAGAGCTACAGGAACTATATAGCTGTTTCGTCCTGTTTACCTACTTTCGGTGCAACAACTGTTGCTCCAGAAAATCCAGCGTCAGGCTGCCGGCGGACAGGATCGGAAGTTCGTGGCCCGCGTCGGGGTAGATCTTCAGTGTTGTCGCAATGCCCGCTTCGCGTAACGCCTTATCGAAGATTTCGCCCTGTTCCGCCGGTACAAGATCATCCTTGCCGCCATACAGATTCAGGAAGGGCGGCGCGCCTGCTCTGGCGGCTGTGGCGATGTAGGTGATGGGGCTGCCTGCTTTTGCTTCCGCCGGCTTCTGGGAAACCGTGCCGCCAAGCAGATCGTTGAGCATGAAGATGACGTCCTGGTTCGGATACTTATCGAATCGCGACAAATCGGTAGGCCCAACAATATTGACCACCGCCTGCACCGCACTGGACTGATCCAGATTCTCGCCCACATCGAAGGTGGTGATGTTGCCCGTAAGGCCCAGCAACGACACCAGATGCCCGCCCGCGGATGCGCCCGCCACGCCTATCACGGTGGCATTGATACCAAGCTCTTTCGAGTGAGCACGCAGATAGCGCACCGCCGACTTACAATCCTGGATCTGCGCAGGAAAGAGATCGGTCTGCGTAAAGCGATAGTTGATGCTGGCAACCGAGAATCCGCGACGAATCAGCATCCCGACCGGGCAATCGCTCTTCGAACCCGCGCGCCAGCCGCCGCCGTGAATCCAGATGACCAGAGGAGCGTTGGGATCGGCATTGGTGTACAGATCCAGACTCTGGCGCTCGCCGCCACCCGTCACGTACGGGATATTGCGGGTAATCCTGGTATCATCCGGCACCCCGACATAGCGCCATATGACACAGGCACCCACGACGGCGAGAAAGAGCGCCGCCAGTGTCCCATAGCCTATGATGCGCAACACCCATTTCTTCATATCGGTTCATGCTCCGTTCCTGGGTTTCCGCCTGCGATTTTTACCGCTACTTCTTCAGCAGATGCTTTTCTAGGAAGTCCAGCATCAGTTTGCCCGATTCCTGCGGCAGAGAATGAGTGCCTTCTGGATAAACCTTCAGGGTGGTATCCACGCCGGCATCCTTCAGCGCTTTGTCCAAAATTTCGCCCTGCTCGTACGGCACAATGTCATCTTTCTTTCCATAGAGGTTGATGAAAGGCGGAGCATCTTTGGTGATGTAAGTGATGGGGCTGCCCGCTTTGGCCTTCTCCGCATTAGCCTTCAGAGGGCCGCCGATGAGATCCTCCACCACTTTGGTAATGCCCTTGTTGGGGTAACCATCAAATCGGGCCAGATCCGACGGGCCAACAATGTTGACGACGGCCTGCACCGCGCTGGATTGATCCAGGTTCTCACCAACATCAAACGTCTTGATATTGCCGGTAACGCCCAACAGCGAAACAAGATGCCCGCCAGCGGATGCGCCCGCCACGCCAATGATGTCGGCGTTGATGCCCAGTTCCTTGGCGTGGGCTCGCAGGTAGCGTACCGCCGCCTT
>JBGGNE010000322.1:0-3237 GCA_041287705.1 Methylacidiphilales bacterium
GATTTGGGCACCTTCCGCAGACCGCAAAATCTTTTGCAGACGGTCTTGTGAGAGCGATGGAGGGGGTTGTCCAAGTGGGTACTCTAGAGAAAGATCCAGGCACCGGTTTGATTATATTTCAGATACGAGCTACGGGCTGGATGATCACGAAATCCTTGGTACTCACAAGGCATTCTCGAATCATGGGGAACTCTCCATTATACGTAAATTTCAAGCATTCCGAAAGTAAAACTGATTCCGTTACCCGCCCCTGTTGGGTATCGGCTCCGTTTGGAGAGTCGTCCTACGCGGTTATGCGGATTGAGCAAAAGCTGCCTGTAAACGCTCTCCACATCTCAAGTGTAAGGCCGAAAGCAAACGATAATATAGCCGTCTTATATCACGCTTTAGACTCCGATCAATTGTTGATAAGCATAGGAAAAGCTGTTTCACTAAAGCGGAATGACTTGATTTATTCAGCTAATGAGTCCAATTCCGGTTTTTCGGGAGCCCCCGTCCTTTCCTGCTTAACTTGGGAGGTCGTTAGCGTCAGTACTTATAGTGCTGAACAGGGGAGGTACGGAGGCCTTACCATATCCAGAGTCCTCGAGTACCTCCGCAAAGAAAAAGAAATCTGGCCCGAAATCGCGGCGTACCATCGCCTGGCTAATGTGAATGCGGTGCTGGCTTCCATTGCCATGCCTTCGGAAGACGCCGTGCCGCTCCATACCGCGCACAGCGCTAAAAGCACTGAAAGCGTTCCGGAGACGGGTGATCCGGCAGGCGGCCTGGAAGCAGCGCAACCACCGAAGCCGGCCACGCTGGAAGAAGCAAAGCTGAAAGCGGCGGTGCACTGGTCGTTTTCCCCCGATGCATTCGGATTTCGCAGGGAACTCAAAGAACTCGTGGCGAACAGCGACGACTCGGACAAGTGGATCCTGAAATCGAGCGAACGCCAGCGCATCCTCAAAGCAAAACTTCCTCTCGACAAACTGCGAGCCGCCAGGAGTACCAGCGCAGGCGCGTCCGCCGATCCCGGCGAAAACGTTCTCGACAAGATTCTTAAGGGGCCGTCCATCCGTCTAACCGACTTTGGGGACACGGAACTGCCGTACCTGCTTCAGGCCGTTCGCTGGTTTGCCGAGGATATTACCGGCCTGCCCGGTATTCCCAGCGGCGCTGCCGTTAATAGCGAGATGGCGCACCGTCGCATCCGAGGGCAATTGCGGGAGCTTACCCGCAGCAAAGTCCGTGGCCGCAGCACCGAACTGGCAGCTCTGACGTCGTGGCAGAATAATCCTGACGCAGGCCCCATTGTCGTTACCGGTATCGGAGGTATCGGTAAATCCAGCCTTGTCGCACAGTTTCTTCTCGATCAGCCGGAAAGCGCCCTGTTGCTTTGGCTCGATTTCGACCGCGCCGACCTGGCGCCCGATAACGCCGTGTCGGTCCTCGACATCATGGCGGAGCAATTATCCGCGCAGGTGCCCGACTTTGCCAAACCGCGTATCACCTTCGAGCAATGGAAAAAACATGCGAAGAACATGGGGAAGGCTCTGGAAAAAGCTTCGGGAAGCCGCGGCAATGCCGGCAGTGACAGTGGTGGCGGCTCAGGTCCATCGTCGCAGGTTCTCCTTGTGCTTGACGGCTTCGAAGTCGCCCAGCACTTCGAAAAGCACAGCGAGCTCTGGGACGTTCTCGGTGTCATCCTGAAGCTGGCTCCCCTCCTGCGCGTAATTATAAGCGGCCGCGCCCCGGTCAAAGATCTTATCCTGTGCGACAAGAGGGCGGTGCCCCTGCTGCTGCAGGGGATACCCCGGGAGGACGCTATCCACTGGCTTGAGGAAAAGGGCCTGGAGGATCCAGCCATACGCAACCGCGTGTTCGAACTTTCAAGGGGCATCCCCCTGCTTCTAGGGCTTGCCGTGAGACTTATCGAACGGGGTGGAGATCTGTCGGATCTGCCCGAGAGGCTGCCCAGGGAGTTCGTGGAGGGCTTTCTTTACCGCCGCATTCTCAACCGCGTTCAGGATAAGGAGCTCATACCGCTGATGTGGGATGCGCTGGTGCTGCGCCGCATCAATCACGCCATCCTGCGGCATGTGCTTCACGACAAGCTACCGAAGACGGCCACCCTGGAGGACGTGTACAGGCGCCTGGCCCGGGAGATGGGATTGATTGATCCCGATGGACTCACGTCGCTTCATGCAGAAATCGCCATTGACGGCGAAACGGATCTTCAGCTCCGTCCGGAAGTGCGGGCAGCAACGCTGAAGCTTCTGGAGGAGGATATGCAACCGGGAGACTTTGCCGGGGCAGCCCGCGTCCGGGAAATTGACTCACGCGCGGCAGACTGGTACGCCGCGCAGAGTTCCGAGAATCTCCTCAGGGCGACGATCAATACGGCGGAACTCATCTACCACCGGCTGCGCTTGGGTGACACCGCGATAGCCGAAACCGTATGGCGCCACGAGTGCAGCCCCTACCTCGAATCAGCACTAGACGACCTGGCGCCCGCCGCCCACGCATGGCTAAGGCGCAGGCTGAATGCCGCCCACGGTCACATCGTCACATGGGAGGCCGACGCGTTGAAGCGCATCTGGAATCAGATCTCTCGCGGCCTGGAGCGTGGAGTTCCCCAGATCCTCGGGGAAAGGCGAGAGCGCAGCGGCCCGAGTCCAATCGTGTTTTACGATGCATGGGTGAAATGGAAGGCCGGGGACTATTTGGGTGCCGGCCAGATTCTGGACAATGCCAGCCTGGGAGATCCGAATGACACTCGCGAACTGGGCGCGAGAAAGATTAGTCGTGATCGGAGGCTGCTACGGGCAGCGGTTGCCGTAGCGGAGAAAGATACAGAAAAGGCGGAATGGCTGCTGGCGTCCATTTCGGACAGGGACTTGTGGGGGAAGACGTTAGCCGGTAAACTTCAGGCACTTGCCGTTTTGGCTGTCCGTATTCGCCTGACAATTGATCTCATTACCGAGGTGGAGGTCCTGGGACTTCCGAAAAGCGAAGACTCTGATCATGATCCTAAGCATAGCGTAGCTTTCCATGAGCGCCTGAATAGCCCGTTGCTTCCGTCGGACTGTCTGCTTTCTGAATTCGGATATTCTTGGGATAGGATCAGACAATCGGAAAACCCATTGGATTTGATTCCCGTCCCGGGCAGGATAGCTGAACTCACCAAGTTTCATTCCTTGATAGAAGAAGCTCGCAGCCGTGAATCATTACGGTGCAGAAAGGTAGATCATTTTC
>JBGGNE010000323.1:0-11860 GCA_041287705.1 Methylacidiphilales bacterium
ACGCCACCCTGGATGCTTCTCAACAAGAGAAAGTTGAACTAAACCAGAACGTGCTGGTTCAGGATGTCAGATAGACGGATTGCTGCGTATTTTCTCAATCAGCTGATCGGGATCTTTCCATATACCCTCATAGTGTCTGGAGAAATAGGAAGCATCACGTTGTTTAACAATGAGATGCGGACTTTCCCCGAACACCAGGCTGAATGGCGGAATAACTTCATTCTTCACCATGCACCTGGGTGCTACTATGCAGCAATCGCCAATAACACACTTACCCAGTACATAAGAGCCTGGTGCCAATGTAATTAACTTACCCAGACGGGGGTAATCCGATCCGATGCTGCCTACGGTACATCCTTGTGCGAACGAAAGATAGTCTGAGTACGTTGCCCGTCCAAGCACGCTTCCCAGTGGGTGATCCAGCCTCCATATTGCAGGCAGAGCCACCTCGTGGTAAAGATCCACGCTGTGGAGAGCTCGGTTGAGTAAATAGATTTTAGATGCTGCCGTATGGTTATGCTGATGAAGGCTATTTGAAAATAGATATAAGAAGATAGTATATTGCCCGCCATGGTAGGGATCGAAAATACTTTCACCGTTCTGTACAAAGTATTTATTACTGCAGCAGGAGAAGCAATGACTTGCTCTGTTCCATGCATCATCAAGAGCTGGCTCCAGCCCTTCCCTTTCTTCATTATTCAATGGATAGAGAAAACTTAGCTGGCGTAAAATAAAGTCCAGTACAGCTTCTTTGCTAACATTACATTTCATGAGATAATCAGGATTAATCTATTAACAATGGATATGTGAGCTCAGAGGTGTTGCGGTATCCACAGGCGTCAGGCGCATCTGCCGGACGCAGTTTTTGAGCCTGAAAAATGGGCGCATCAGTAAAGTATTCCTAATTCGTGGTTGCATGGTCGTCCGGAATTTCTGAGGATGATCAATCTAAAACGTAACGTTATCAAAGTGAAGTACTGTATCCAACTTTCGAATGGACGCCGTCTGGGCGGAGGGGCTCCGTGCCTGCTGATTGCCGAGGTGGGAATTAACCACAATGGCGATTTCGATCTCGCATGCCGCTCCATTCGTGAAGCGGCTCTGGCAGGAGCCGATGCGGTAAAGTTTCAGAACTACCAGACAGAGGATTTTGTGACCGACGGTGAGCTTTCGCTGACCTATACGTCGCAGGGCAAAGAAGTTACGGAGTCCCAGTACGATCTTTTCAAACGCTGTGAAGTTCCAGCTGAGTGGTTACCCAAACTGGCTCAGGTATGTCGAGATGAAGGCGTCCTGTTTTTGAGCACACCGACTTCCCGGCAGGGGGTAGAGGAACTGGTGGCCTGCGGTGTCACCATGATGAAAAATGGTTCGGATTTCCTGCAAAACACTCTTTTGCTCGAGGCAATGGCAGCGACCGGCCTGCCAACAATGATTTCTACCGGCATGGCCACTGAGGCTGAAATACGACACTCGCTGAACGCGTATCATGCTGCTGGGGGCAAGAATCCTATACTGCTTGTTTGTACGTCGACATATCCAACGCCTGAAGCTGAAGCGAACTTAAAAAGACTGCTCAGGATGAGAGAAGTTTTTGATGTTGCGACCGGTTTTAGCGATCATACAAAGGGTAGCGACGCTGCGGCACTCTCAGTTGCTTTAGGGGGATGCGTTATTGAAAAGCATTTTACTGTAGATCGAAATCTGCCGGGGCCGGACCATTGGTTTTCTTCCGATCCAGCAGAATTCAAAGAGCTGGTTGAGCGAGTAAGGGCCGCAGAAGTCCTTATAGGACAGGGCGATATTGAGCCGCAGGCCTCGGAGATCAATTCTCGCCGTGATGCTCGTCTTTCATGTACCTCTGCAAGGGATCTGGAAGCCGGAACTCTGCTGACAAAAGAGCACATCATATTTCGCCGTCCGGGTACAGGTATTCCGCCTACGGAGGTTGATTTCCTGATTGGCAAAATGCTTAAGACCGAGATGAAGAAGCATACCGTGATTATGCCTGAATATGTCTGATGCTATTTGGGCGCGACGATTTATGATATACAGACAAAGCCTGAACGAATGAATACAACGGCGACAATCCCTCCCCAATGGAAGCAGGAAGATGAGCAGAATGCTGCCCATTACGCTCGCCTTTTCAGCGAACACGGCGACAGCCATAAATCGATGGACTGGAATAGCCGCGCATCTCAGGAACGCCGGTTCCAGGTTTTGGCGGATATAGGCAGTCTTGAGGGAAAGTCTATTCTCGATATTGGTTGTGGTCTTGGTGATCTGTATGGATGGCTAAACAGCAAAGGTATAAGCATTAAATACACTGGCTGGGATATTACACCTTCGATGGTCGAGCATTCATCCGGCAAATATCCTGAAGCCGCCTTTCGTGTCTGCAATTTCATTGATATAAAGGATTCAGTTGAGAGCTTTGATTATGTATTTGCCAGCGGCATATTTACTTTCCGACAGGAAGCGCCAAAGCTTTACTTTCAAACTGCCTTGCAAAAGCTTTTTGCCATGAGCAGAATAGGTATTGGAGTTAATACACTTAGTACCTGGTCGACGAAACCTGATGAAGGTGAGTTTTTCTGTGATCCCGCCGAAGCACTCAATTTTGCCAGAACTCTGACATCCCGGGTTATTCTTCGCCATGATTATCATCCCGGGGATTTTACGCTTTATCTCCTGAAGGCGGATGTGAAGGTATGATCGTATCTATCAATCAGCCAGCTTATTTACCCTGGCTTGGTTACATCAGCAGAATTGAGAAGAGCGACCTTCATATAGTGCTGGATCACGTACAATTTGAGAAAAACAGCTTTACGAACCGGAATAAGATACGCACCAAGGAAAACTGGTGCTGGCTTACAGTACCGGTACAGACCAAGGGCAAATTTGGAGAGTTGCCTATTAATCACTTGGGTATTGCCGGTGAGAAGAACTGGTCCCGAAAGCATTGGCAGAGTATAAGTAATTCTTACTCGAAGGCTCGCTGCTTTAAGGATATATCTGGATTTCTGGAGGCAACCTATCAAACGGAATGGGCTCTGCTTCATGACATCATGAAGCATATGCTTGGTGAGTATCTGAGCCGATTCCGTATAGAGACGCCTCTTGTATACAGCTCTCAAATGAAAGCGGAAGGCGCCAAAGATGAGTTGGTGTTGAATCTTTGCCTGGAAGCTGGGGCTACCACTTATTTATCAGGACCTCTCGGGCGAAATTATCTTAAAGAAGAGAAATTTCGCGACGCAGGTATTAAGGTTGTTTATGATGACTTTCGACACCCGACATATCCGCAGGCATATGCGGGGTTCGAAGCCGGTATGGCGTGCCTGGATCTTCTGGCAAATTGTGGAGAAGAAAGTCGCGATATATTAATGAAAGATCAACCCGGGGTATTATCGTAACGTGAATTTATTTGATAAAAACAACAGAGTGTTAGTAGTGGCAGCGCATCCAGATGACGAAGTGCTGGGATGTGGTGGAACTATTTCCAAAATGCGTGCAGGCAACGTACCTGTCACTATTGTTATTTTGGGTGAAGGCATTACTTCCCGTAAAAACATTCCTGTTGAAAAGCAGAAGGAACTGCTGGAAGCATTACACGAAGACGCCAGGAAAGCCGGTGCCATTCTGGGTGTAGAGGACGTGCGCCTTTTTAATCTGCCCGACAATCGATTTGATCAGGTTCCGCTTCTGGAGATTGTACACGTGTTGGAAGGTGTTATTCAGGATATAAAACCTACTGTTGTTTTTACGCAGCATGGCGGTGATCTCAATGTCGATCACGTCCAGACTTTCCGCGCAACTATGACGGCTACCAGACCGATGGCCGGCACTTCGGTACGCACCCTGCTGTCGTATGAAGTCGCTTCTTCTACAGAGTGGGCGTTTCAGCAGTTTTCTCCTGCTTTCCATCCCAGCGTTTTTGTTGATATTGATGGTTTTGTTGATTCCAAAATAAATGCGATGACAGCTTATGAGAGCGAAAAACGGCAGCCGCCGCATCCGCGCGCCGAGGAATCGTTGCGTGCCGCTGCGGTCTACTGGGGAAAGGCCGCCAGCATGATGGCCGCGGAGCCTTTTCATTTAGTGCGGGCTCTTGCTTAAAGCATCAGGAACGGCTTACTTAACGCAAAATGAAAATTGCTCTCGGCACCGTGCAGTTCGGCCTGAAGTATGGCATCGCCAATCAGTCCGGACAGGTTGCCGAGAGTGAAGTGCGGAAGATTCTCAGCCTGGCACAGGTTGCGGGTATTGATACACTGGATACCGCTGTCGGCTATGGCGAAAGCGAGGCCGTTCTCGGTCGTGCAGGTGTGGAAGGGTTTCGCATTGTTTCGAAACTGCCCGAACTTCCCACTGATTGTCTGGATATCACCCAGTGGGTGTTGGACGAAGTACATGGATCTTTGGCGCGCCTGGGCATTGCTCAGCTTGACGCGCTGCTGTTGCATGAGCCGGACGATTTGCTGGGGTCTCGCTCACAGGAGTATCAAAAGGCGCTGCAATACGTTAAGGGAGAGCAGCTTGTAAAGGCCGTAGGAGTCTCCGTCTATCGGCCTGCCGAGCTTGATCTGCTTTTCCCCAGTTTCGTGCCGGATATGATTCAGATCCCCTGCAATGTGCTGGACCGGCGGCTGGTGAATTCCGGCTGGCTTTCGCGGCTTCGAGATCGCGGAGTTCGGGTGCACGTGCGCTCCGCGTTCCTGCAAGGGCTGCTGGTCATGGATCGCGCCTTGCGACCTGTTTACTTTGATCCCTGGGCTCCCTTATTGGACAACTGGCTGGATTGGTGCACAAGTCACCAGGTCACACCGTTGCAGGCTGCGTTGAGCTACCCCTTGTCGCTGGTGGCGGTTGAGCGGGTTGTGGCAGGAGTGGATTCTATGGCACAATTGGCGCAGATCGTGGAGGCCACGCGTGTTCAGCTTCCGCCTGTGCCTGAGCATTTAAGCTGTGACGACGTCACGCTGATTGAACCGTTTCGCTGGAAGACGACATGATACTATGAAGACAGTTGCTATTATTCAGGCCCGCCTGGGCTCTCAACGCTTTCCTAATAAAGTCCTTAAAGTTGTAAAGGGACGCCCGCTGATTGAGATTTTGATTTCTCGCCTGGCCAAGTCTAAACATATAGACGAGATAGTGCTGGCAACTTCGGATCTTCCCATCAATCAGCCACTGGCCGACTGTGTCGCCAGGCTGGGCTATAGAGTATACCGGGGCAGTGAGCTGGATGTGCTGGATCGCTATTATCAGGCGGCGAAGCTGGCTAATGCAGATACTGTTATTCGAGTTACAGGTGATTGTCCTCTTATAGATCCAGAAGTGGTTGATCGTGTTATCGAGCTTTATAAGAATAATGAAGTAGACTACGCAAGTAATGCACACCCGCCAGTGTTTCCCGATGGACTGGATACTGAGGTCTTTTCGTTTAAAGCTTTAGAAGAAGCATGGTTAAATGGCAAGGAGCCTTACGATCGAGAGCACGTGACACCCTATATAGAGGGAGGAACTCGGTACCGCATGATTTCGCTGAAATCCAATGAGGATTACTCCGGCGAGCGCTGGACGGTGGATGAGCCGGCGGATTTTGTTGTGGTTAAAGCGATATTTGAGCATTTTCATCCGCGCACCGATTTCGGCTGGCGCGAAGTGATTGAGCTGTTACACCAACAACCGCAGCTATTTGCGGCAAACAAGCATCTTATAAGAAACGAAGGAGCCACTATGGGTACAGGACAAAAACTCTGGAAGCGTGCCAAATATGTCATTCCGGGCGGCAATATGCTGCTCTCGAAGCGCGCGGAAATGTATCTGCCCGAACAGTGGCCGGCTTATTTCAGCAAAGCCAGCGGTTGCCAGGTGTGGGATATGGATGGAAATGCTTATACCGACATGTCCATTATGGGCGTTGGTACGAATTCCCTGGGCTATGGGCATCCCGAAGTGGACGAAGCGGTTCGCCAGACGGTGAGCAATGGCAATATGTCCACGCTGAATTGTCCGGAGGAAGTCTATCTGGCAGAGAAGCTTGTGGAACTTCACCCATGGGCTGACATGGCGCGATTTACGCGCGGTGGCGGCGAGGCCAACTCCGTGGCGATACGGATTGCGCGTGCAGCCGCCGGCAAGGAGAAGGTGGCGATTTGCGGTTACCACGGCTGGCATGATTGGTATCTGGCCGCCAATCTGGGAGATGACCGGAACCTCGCTGGGCACCTGCTCCCGGGTCTGCAGCCGAATGGTGTGCCGTCATCACTGGCGGGAACCATTTTGCCGTTTAATTACAATCGTTTTGATGAGCTGCTTGATATTGTAAATAAGAACGATATAGGGGTAATCAAGATGGAAGTAGCGAGGAATTTTGATTCCGAGGACAACTTCCTTCAACGCGTGCGCGATCTGGCTACGGAGCGTGGCATTATCCTTATCTTCGACGAGTGCACATCCGGTTTCAGGCAGACTTACGGCGGCTTGCATCTGCAGTATGGAATTGAGCCGGATATGGCGATGTTCGGTAAGGCGTTAGGCAACGGCTATGCGATCGCGGCGGTAATCGGTCGGCGCAAGTTCATGGAGGCGGCGCAAAGCACCTTCATCAGCAGCACATTCTGGACGGAACGCATCGGGCCGACGGCGGCGCTGAAAACGCTTGAGGTGATGGCGCGCGAGAAATCATGGGAGTACATCACCGCCGTGGGGCGCGACATTACCGCCCGCTGGCATAAGCTGGCGGATAAGCACGGGCTGGCGATCAGTAGCGGCGGATTGCCGGCGCTGACCGGATTCTCCTTCGAGGGGGCGAATGGTCTCGCGTATAAGACGTTGATGACGCAGGAGATGCTGGCCAAAGGATATCTGGCAAGCACCTGCGTTTATGTCAGCACGGCTCATACGTCGAAGGTGGTCGATGACTATTTCGAAGCCCTGGATCCCGTGTTTGCTCTTATCAAGACCTGCGAAGAGGGGCGCGACGTGATGAGCCTGCTGAAAGGGCCGATTTGTCACGATGGCTTCAAGCGGCTGAACTAAGCTGAGGCTGGTTTCGCATGGAAACATGCGGGCTATCGAAAGCTGTTCGACCGCCCGCACGCGCCAGGCGCCGGGAGCCGAGCAGATGCGGAAACCGGCGCGCTTCAACCTCGTAGCAGGATTGAAGGAGGTCGGTTTCCAGGCCCAGTCGAGCGCGGATATCGCGCAACGGCAGGTCCACCACGTCGTCAAAGCAAAACGTGTCCAGCGGGTGACAGGCGGAGATGTATCCAGCGGCCACGGCATCATAGAAGATGCGGGCGTGATCTTTGTTGAAGCAGTAAGCTTTGGGGTAAAGATACCTGGAGGCTAGGCAATAAAGCCATGCCTCCCATGTACTTACCTTATCGGTCGTCCCCATCGTAAAGCCGATGACAAACGCTTCATCGGCCAGGGTGAAACCGCGGCCCAGAATGAGGTGGATGTAGTCGTGCTGCCGCAGGCTGACCGCACCCTGGAAAAGCGCGAACCCTGGAAGCTGATAGTGCGGATTCTCGATGAGCCGCACTATCAGGGGCACCTCCTGCTGCGTGTTGGCAAAGGCGCTTATTAGTTCATAAGCGCTTTTCAAGGTGATTTCATCGCGGTGCAGAGGCATGTGCCATTCGCGAAGTTCTTTTTTCTGGTAGCTCATAGTGGTTACCGGATAAATGGAAAAGCATTTTGTGTTGAAGCGGGTACTTCATAGCTGAGGTGAGTCGTTTTCCAGACGGCTCAGCACATTGCGGGCAATCGTATTTTCCTGTTGAAGCTGACTGCGAAGCTCCGCAAGGCGGTCTCCGGGTTTTTGGTGCGATATTTTGTCGAGCAGGCGGGCCTGCTGCTCAATGGTGTGGAGGCTCTGCTGTAGTGTTTCCAAACTGCTGCAGAGGCTTACCCGGATGGCCTGGTAGTCAACCAGTTCATGTTTTTCGACACCGTGGATGGCGGTTTGAGCTTCAGCCATCATTTGGGTAAACACCTCGCGTGCAACGGCTTCAATGCGGATTGACTGTTCGCTTGGCTGCCCGGTGTTCAGTTCGGTCATCGTGTGGATGATCTCTTCTGCTTTGGCGAGGAAAAGCTCCTCCTGGCGAAGTCCCGCTTGCACCAGTTTGTTCAGAATCTCCTCAATGGCCTGGTCGGCGGTTTTGGAGTTCTGTTCCAGCAGGCGCGCCTCCATCGCTTTAAGGAGGCGCGGCCAGTAGTAGCTCCAGGTGCCGGCAACGAAGAGCGCGGGGACGCTTAGCGTCACTACGTTGGCCCAAAGGGGCAGGGGAGCCAAGGCTACCATCCCCATCGCAGGCACAAAGGGCACCCAGGTGACAGGTGCCCAGAACACTTCTTTAAGTGCTTCGCGCCGAAGTGCTTCAGGGGAGGGCATGTAGTAGCTGTGTTGTGTGAAAAAGTTCGTGTTCATGGGGTGGGGCCTCCTACTAAATAGATACGAGCGTGGCGGCAGCGGCGTTTCCAGGCAGTCTCGGTTTCCGTGGGAAACTGTGCGGGAAGCCCGGTGCTGCCCTTGCCTCGGGCGCAGATGCGGTTGGCATCGGCGCCGGCGGCCAGAAGAAAAGCGCGGACCGCTTCCGACCTGGCCTGAGACAGTTCCATATCCTGCGTCGCATCGTTGCCAGGACTGACCTGGGCCGTAACGACGACGCGCTGACCAGGGTAGTAAGCCAGTCGTCGCGCCGCTTCGCGAAGCAGTGTTTGCGAGTCTTCATCCAGATCTGCCCGACCGGCGGCAAAGTTAATAGGTTCATCAAGCAGTGTGCCGGTCGTCGGCAGCGCATCCCATTCGCGGTCGTTCATTGCGGAGAACGGGGTAGTGCTCTGGGCCAGATTCACCGGCTCAAGGTCGGGAATATCCGTCATGCGGGCAAGGACGCGGCTGTTCAGGAGCGAGTAAGGGTTACCGTTCAGCGGATCGTTAGGGAAATCTCCCGCGCGAACCAGAATATCGGCAATTGCCTGAAGGCTGTCGTTGATACGGCCACTGCCCGTAGAGGCAATGCCGAACCAGTCAGCGCGGTTTTCGTCCAGAGAGACGAAGCGCACGCCTCTCAGCATTTCATCTACATCGGCGGACTGAAGGCCGGTATAGGCCTGGGCAAGAGCGCGTAACTCATTGGGGTGGTTAAGGTAATGATGCAAGGCTACGAAGTAGGCACGCGTCACGGTATCGGCCAGCGCGGGGTCGCGCAGCATAAGGGAGCGGGATGCCACGGTGACGTCCAGCACCAGGCTGCGACTCTGGGTTGTATCCATGAGGCGTTTTGCCCCGGGAATTTCCCGTAGCGCGCGCGAGGTGAACGGCTCCCACAGCACGGCGAAGTCCGCCTTCCCGGATTTGAATTCCGAGTAGACATTCTCCGCACTGGGGCGACGAAAGACCTTCAGGCGGGGTGCCATTCGATCGAGGCGAAAGTGCGCTATGCTGCTTTTCAGCAGGAATTCGCTGGGGGAATTGCCCACCATAGCGCCGTTAAGTTTGTCGGAATTCAGCGAGTCCAGGTTGGCCACGCCGGGTCCGCCGATAATGGCGTCGCCGCCATAAGACTCATCGATCAGGAACAGGATGACGCCGGGGTAATCGAACTCCTTGCCATTGGCAATATAGCTGTCGCAGGTAATGGCGATGAGGTCGCATTTGCCCTCGGCCAGACCTTTGACGCGCTCGCGGAAGTCGAAGACTTGCTCATACTTGATGCCGATGCGCTTTTTGCGCAGGGAATCCTGCATGGCCCGTGACTTGAAGATGAGGTAGCCAAGCCAGTCGTCGCCCCAGACGGTGATGGTACGATCCACCGCTCCGTCGTCACTGGAGAGCAGAAGCTCTTGGGCACGCCGTTTGGCAGTGCGCGACGGCTCCTCAAACTTATAGAGAGCAAAGCCTGCAATAAGCACAATAGAGCAAATGACGATGAAACGACGGAAATACATGGTGGTGAAGGATTAATGTTTGGATTTATGACTTTGAAAAAAGGTGACCACGGCTGCCACAATCATGAACAGCATCAGTCCGAAGGTGAAAAGAAAGGCCAGCGCCATATTGTCCTTCATACTGCGCTGCCTGGGGATGATGTTGGAGGAAGGCGTTGAACCAGGTCGCGGGATGTGAGGTACGATAATGGAGCCTTCCTGAAGGGTTGAGTTGGCTGCAGGGCCGGGAAGTGTTTGCATCGCGTGAAGATCTGCCTGCGTCACAAAAACTTCACCGCCCAGGTCCACCTCCGCGTCCACTTTGGCCAACCCGGCGCGCAGCGCCCGCTCGCTGCTCGCCGAGTAGTAGCGGGTTACTGCGCGATCCAGGTAATCGCCGTCACCGTAGTAGCCGATTCCCACGACTTCCACACTGGCGGCGCGCATTGCAAGGATGGTCCGAATGACCGCTTCGGTTCCCCCTTTGTCGGCATTTTCCTGTCCGTCGGTGAAGAGAAGAACCACATGGCGCTGATAAGGGGAAACCTTGGCGCGGCGCGTGTTGATCTGCTTCATCGCGACGTTCAGGGACGCGACAATGGGCGTGTTTGTCCGGGCGTCCAGCCGATCGACCGCAATAGCGATCCGTCGGCTTGAAGCGGCATCCGGCGAGAAGGGCACTTCGATCTGGCCACCGTTGTCAAAGGTGACCAGGCTCCAGGCGGTGCTTGCTTCCTTCGCGTCGGGCTGCGCGGCTTTCTCCAGCCACCATTTAAAGGCCTGCTTGGCCTCCGTCATCTTGCTTCCCTGCATACTGCCGGAATTATCGAAGATGATGGTGATGGCTGTGCCGGTTTGTGATGCGTACTCGGCATCCAGGTTGGACTCCGCGCGTAGCGATTGCGATGGTAGGTAACCAACGATGAGGCATAACGTGATGCAGACTGCATGGCGTATTTGGCGCGTTGTCATGTAAGTGGCTTTCAGGTAGAAGGTTAGCTAAGTGGGCGAATAAGTACTGAAACCGAGCCGTTTATTTAAGGTCCTCCGAGCCGAAGCTCGTGGGCAGCTCGCTTTCCACGCCGATGATGACCAGGGCGCCGCGCATGTTGGCTTCGCGCTGAGTTGGGGTGACCGGATTCGGGTTGAGCGGATCCGAGATACCCATACCCTTCACGTCGAAGCGCGAGAGATCGATTTCCGCAGGGCTGAGGCCCACGTACTCGCGAAGGTACTGCGCATAGGCGCGCTTAATGGCGAAGGCACGGGAGTACGAAAGTTGCGCCGCGGAGTTACTTATCTCCTCAAGGGCAGGCAGCGGCAGCTCCTCAAACTTATCGCTGGCCGCAATGCGGCGCTGATACGTTTTGTCACCTTTAGATGCTTTCATACGCACGAAGTTGTAGAAGAAGATATCCGCGTGGCCGCGAAGCTGAACGACCGCACCGCCGTAACGCGTCACCTTCTCGTGAATGGTGTCGAACACCGAGCGATAGTCCTTCCAGTTCAGATCCGACATTTTGGCGGGGAACGAGAAGTTGTAGGTCAGCAGAACGCGGGCATCCTGGCCGGCAGCCGCAGTACGCACCGCCTCAGTATCGGCAAAGCGCACCTTGGCAGGCACGGGCACGGCAGGCGTTGCGGATTTATCAAACGCCGTCCAGTCCCAGGCAGCCGTGGCTACGACGCCGGTGTCGCGAACCATGCCTATCGCTTTGTAGTACTTGCGGATACGCGCCTGGGTTGCGGCGAAGCCAACGGGGTTCTTTGCGTCCGTAAAGAATGCAATGTTACCGCTGGTTTGAGGCAGCTCGCAGTCGACACCGACCCAGATGATGTAGTCATTCACCGCGTTTTCGTCGGCCAGAAAGATTCCGGCCAGCGGGCGACACAGCTTCTTGAATTCATCCGT
>JBGGNE010000324.1:0-12942 GCA_041287705.1 Methylacidiphilales bacterium
CTTGTTTGTTACAAAGCACTATTTCGCACTTTACAATCTGTCTGTTGATACGCATTATATATGCACTATGAATGTGCGCGCGCTCCTGCTCACCCTTACCGTGCTCCTCGTCGCTGCCTCCGCCGGCTATGCCGAGCCGGAGCGCTTTGGCATCTACACTCGCCCCGTCGTGCGTTTCTACGCCGCCGATCGCGATTATTATGGCGTTGAACAATTCCGCGACGCCGAAGTCGTTCACATCTGGTTCGATGGCGGCTGTCTTCGCAAGGCTATCCGCGCCGGCATGCCTGTTGTGCAGGAATGCTGCTCCAGCTATACCTGTAACCATAACTGCTCCGTTGTGCGCTCGTTCGATTTCGTTTCTCTGCTCGGCGCTCCCAGCCTCACGCGCAATCTGGATATCAACGGCGACTATTACATGAAGGATTGCATGACGAATCCCTCCGGCATCGCCGTCATTGAGCGTACCACGGTGCGTGGCCGCAAAGTCTACTTCATCGGCCGCTTCGGCCCCGGCATCTACCGCGCCACCTGCCTGGAAGCCACCCCCTACCGCGTCGCCAAGACTTTCAGCGATCTCATCTACCGCTAATTGTCCGAGCTGATTACCTGAATAATTCAAACCCAGGGTGACGATCCGTCGCATCCTGGGCTCTTTATGTCGGGGATTTGATTTGCCTCATCTTGTGGCAGACAGGAAACGGGAATTTTAACCACCAGGACTCAAAGACACCAAGTTTCGGAGGGGAAAGTACATGAGCATGCCTTTACTTACTGTAATCCTCTCTGGTTGGATGAAAGTTGGCTGATTTTCTCTGATGTGGTTCGGTAAAAAGTCATCGTAAATTAATGAAAACCATTGAAATGCTAAGAGCCAATCCCGCCGCGTCTGAAGATGCTTTGCGGATTCTGGAGCATACATTCGGTGCTGAACTTCCGGCTGACTATCGGGCGTGGCTTCAGGAATGTAATGGTGGCTGGCCAGACAATTTAAACAATTGGATAGATGATTCTGCTATTCCTGGCGTGCCCAATTGTATTGGGGTTCAAGATTTTTTGTCTACTGACAGAATAATTTCGACACATCGCGAGTATGGAGGTCGCATTCCTCGATATTTGCTGCCAATAGGGGACGATGGAGATGGAAATTATGTATGCCTGGGTATCCTCGGAGAGAGCAGGGGAGGCATCTACTACTGGGATCACGAAAATGAACCCGCAGCATTCGAGCTTCTTGAGGAGAAACTCTCGTCAGAACATACCAACATTCATTTTATCGCGAAAAGTTTCTCCGACTTCGCAGAAAAGCTGGGGCCATCTCCTTATAGATAACAGATATTCGGTTAATTGTGGAGGATGACAGTTTGCTCGAATTGAGTGGGGGTTTGGTAACGTAGGGAGGAGTGTTTACGTTGGGTTGTTGTAGTACATTTCGATGTACTCAAAGATTTCAAACTTGGCGTCTGTTTCGCAGAGGAAGGATCCGTCGCGGAGCATCCTCCACAATTAACCGAATATTGGGCCAAAAAAGAGTTGCAGCTCAGGCGGCCACGAAACGAAACAGAAAACCATGACCACCCAGCAACCCCTTACCCTCCTTCCTCTCTACCGCCAAGCAGAAGAACTCCCCAGCGACGACAAAGTCGTCAGCTACAGAGTCCAGCGTCACGCTGGTCAGGCTTTGGCCAGATTGTCCATCTCGGCAAGCTGCTTTTCCAGGGCGGAGGCCATGAGCACATCGGTCAGCTCCATGATATCGCCTTCCATCACTTCGCTCAGGTTATAGAGGGTGAGATTGACGCGATGATCCGTTACGCGATTCTGCGGGAAGTTGTAAGTACGGATCTTCTCATTGCGACCACCGCTGCCGATCTGATCGCGGCGATTGGCGGCGTATTTGGCGTTTTCGTCCTCCTGCTTCTTCTCCAGCAGGCGGCTTCGTAGAATACTCAGGGCGCGCTCTTTGTTCTTTAGCTGGGAGCGGCCGTCCTGGCATCGCACGATGAGGCCGGTGGGGATGTGCAGGATCTGCACGGCACTATCTGTCGTATTAACACCCTGGCCACCGGGACCGCCCGCGCGACACACTTCAATGCGCAGCTCATCGGGACGTATGACCAGGTCGACATCCTTTGCTTCCGGCAGCACGGCCACCGTGGCGGCGCTGGTGTGGATGCGGCCCTGCGCTTCAGTAGCGGGCACGCGCTGAACGCGATGCACGCCGCTCTCGTAGCGCAGCTTCTTGTAGACATCCTGTCCGGAGATGAGGAGGATCACTTCCTTCAGGCCGCCAAGTTCACCGGGGCTGGCGTCCATGGTTTCGACCTTCCAGCCTTCGCGCTCCGCGTAGCGGGTGTACATGCGGCAAAGATCCGCGGCAAAGAGACCGGCTTCGCTGCCGCCGGTACCGCCGCGAATTTCCAGCATGGTATTGCGGCTGTCGTTCTCGTCCGGGGGGACGATCGTGAAACGCGCTTCCTGCAGAGCTTTCTCCACCAGCGGGTTAAGACGGGCCAGTTCTTCCTCGGCCATTATCACCATGTCGGGATCTTTGGACGCCATCAGCTCTTCAGCTTCAGACTTCTCCTCAGTCAGCTTTTCCCAGTTGGCGAACTTGGCGAGAGCTTCCTTGGTACGGGCATGCTCGCGTGTTATCTCCTGGGCACGCTTCTGGTCATTGAAGAGATCGGGATTCTCCAGCTCTTTCTCCAGTTCGGCAAACCGTCGGCGAAAACGCTCAATGTGGGGTTTAAGGTCCATGGTCGTTGAAAGGTAAAAGAGTGGGAAACGGAGAGAGGAGTGGGAAAAAAGGAAGTAAAGATCTGGGAACGAGAGCGTGCCGGCAGGCGGCGGCGACGAATCGCCGCGCGTAACAACAAAAAGGGCGACCCGACCGCCATAGCGGCACGGATCACCCTAAAGATGTCAGGCTCTGAGATCTACTTGCCTTTTTTGGCGCTCGTAGGGCGCATCGTGCCGAAGCGGCGCGAGAACTTCTCGATACGGCCCGCGGTATCAACGAACTTCTGCTGGCCCGTGAAGAACGGATGGCAGGCGGCGCAAATGCCGATGCGGAGAGCTTCCTTGGTGGAGCCGGTGTTGTAGACATGCCCGCACGCACAGGTAATCGTCGTGGCGTTGTATTCGGGGTGGGTGTTGGCTTTCATGGTCGATCGGTCGGTGTCAGTGTTGGAAAAAGGAACGGGTACTATACGCACGGCGCAAGCCCGAACGCAAGGAAAGAAAACGAGATTATTGCAAGAAACTTTCAAAATCAGCGTGACGCTGAACCTTTTGGCTGACTGCCCTGCTGAAGCCGTCGCTGGGGGAGAGGAACGGGATCGAACTGAAAGGATGGATTGCAATCTCCAGCGAAATAATGTCGTTTCCTCTGGAAACCTACGCTACCTGTACCTAGATTCAAGATTCCTCCGCAAACTTTTTTGCCCCACACGTAACTATATACGAGATGAGCCATCTGATCGTCCTGGGATTTGATAATGTGGCGGATGCCTTCCGCATTCGCTCCGTGCTGGCTGCCATGCAGCAGGGCGAGCATGTTCTGGAGCTGGAGGATGCTGTTGTCGTCTCCCGCACTAGCAAGGGCAAGGTTCGCCTGCATCAGCCTGTCAACCTGACCGTGGTAGGCGCCCTGGGCGGTGCTATCTGCGGCGGATTTATCGGGCTCATCATGTTTAACCCACTCATGGGTGCCGTCATTGGCGCGGCGTCGGGAGCAGTCTCCGGGCTGTTCTCGGACATCGGCGTGACGGATCAGCTGATGAAGGACGTGGGCGAGACGCTGCAGCCTGGTACCGCTGCTCTTTTCGTGCGGATAAAGATGTCGACCAGCCACAAGGTGCATCTGGGCCTGCGCCAGTATGCCGGTATTGGCCGTGTGCTGCAAACTTCCATGCCGAAGGAGCTGGAGCACGAACTGCGCCACGCCGTGGAAGGCACTGCACCCATCGCCGAAGTGCCTGAAGGCGGCGAGCGGGCACCTACCAGCGTGTAGCGCAAGGGCTGGCGGGTAGATTTGGCTGAAGCCGGTTCCCGGACGTCATATCCTGCAGGCCAGACAAAATCCCCATCCGCGCGGGTGGCACAGATGGGGATGAATGAATGAAAACTGAAGCAAACCGTGGCGAAAAGGACGCTTAGATGTTGTCCAGTTCTACGGAGCTCATTACGATGTGGTTGACGAGACCGTATTCACGGGCTTCGACAGCGCTCATCCAGAAGTTGCGGTCCGTATCCTTCTCGATGCGGCTGAGGGGCTGGCCGGTTTCGCGGGCGAAGAGTTCGTTCAGGCGCTGGCGCATCTTCAGGATCTCCTGGGCTTCGATGCTGATATCCGTGGCCTGACCGCCGACGCCGCCGCTGGGCTGGTGAAGCATGAAGCGGGTGTTCTGCAGGCAGTAACGCAGCTCGCGAGGCGTGGCAACAAAGATCAGGGCACCGGCGCTGGCTACCCAGCCCGTGCCGATCACCTTAACGCGCGGCTTCACGAAACGGATCATGTCGTGGATCGTGTCGCCCGATTCCACATGGCCGCCCGGGCTGTTGATATACAGCTTGATGTCGTCGTCGGATTCCTGCGCCAGCAGCAGAAGCTTGGCGGAGATGTCCTGCGCCACTTTCTGGTTGATTTCGCCAAATAGGAGGATAGTGCGTCCTTTGATCAGCAGCTTTTCGCCGAGAGGTCCGGCGCCTTTTTCCTGCTTCTCCTTCTTTTCCTCCTGCTCTTCCTTTTCGTCCTCGTCTTCGTCTTCGTTTTTGTAGCGGAAGCTGGTCATAGAGAAGGTCACAATAAACTCAACGGCCCGTTAAGCAAGCCCTGAGGTGGGGGTTTCTGGAGGTAAATGCAAGAATATAGCAGCACGTGCATCACAAGCAGCGTTAGCAGCGTGAGCAGCGTGACGCTGCACCCTTTGGCTGACGGCCCTTCGGGGCCGTCGCTCCGAAGGGGATCCCGGGCTACTGGATGTTGAAGGGATCAGGGTGTTTCTACAGCAGCTTGGGGAGCGCAGAACGAGGGCGAGGGCGCCGGCGCCGATGTTGGCACAGCGCCTTTCTCCTCCGGCCGCAGGGACGTCTGGGTTGCGGGAGACGGCTGCTGCGTGGGCGTAGCAGAAGTAGCACCAGCAGGACTTAGCCGCGGCCAACTGAAGGGCTGCACGAGATGAGCCAGGTAGTGACCAGGGCGAGGTGCTTCCCCTGGAGCGGGATCACCCAGGCCGAACGCGCGCGGCTCGTGATCGGGGCAGCGGTAGGTACCGAAGAGTACGTCCATGATCGGGGAGATATTGGCGTAATTGCCGGCGGATCGGTCGCGATCGTGGTGCCAGTGATGCAGCTCCGGTGCGCCTATCAGCACTCGCAGAGGCCCAAGCGGCAGTCGTACGTTGCTGTGGATGTAGATGGCCCACATCCCCCGGAAGGCCCCCACGGCGGCCAGCGCGCCGATGGGAAACCCGAGCAGGAAGACCGGCAGGTTGATCAGCCCCATGGTGAAGATGCTGTCCATGGGATGCTCCCGGTGCGCAGCCAGCCAGTCCAGGTGCTCGCTGCTGTGGTGTACGGAGTGGAAACGCCACAGCCACTCGTTGTTATGCTGCCATCGATGCCCCCAGTAAATGCACAGGTCGCTGAGAAAAAGGGCCAGGAACATCTGCAGCCAGAAGGGAAGAGCGTGCACAGCATCGCGCAAGAGTGCGGGCGTAAAGGAGTCGAACCAGCCTTTGAACACCATCAGCGTGCTGAACATCAGGCTGTTCCAGAAAAGGTAATGGCCCAGAAAAAAGCACAGGTCAGTCACCCAGTCCGGCCGAAAGTACGCCTGCCCGTCCCTGGCGGGAAACAGCTTTTCCAGCGGCCAGAACACGAAAGTAAGAACCAGGAAGCTGATGCAGGCGCCCCACATCGCTTCAAGAAGATGGATGGTTGCCGGTGTCATAGAGGGAGGATGTGAAGAAATAATTAGCGGGAATACGTTGGCAACGGTTGAGTTGGTCCAGTCGGTATAGGATCCTTAAATGGATTGAAGGGAGGAGGTGGAGGCGAGTTTGTAGCCGAACTCTGCGGAGGTTCACCAAACTTGGGCGTGGGGACGAAATCGTTGGACTCGACAGGACCAGACTTGGTGGAAATCCTGATGTGTACGGATGTCACCGTGGTGCCCATTTGTCTGAGAATAATGAGGGCCAGTACGAGTAGTGCGGACGTGATGGCAAGCCATCGCAGCACTTTGAATCTAAGTGGCATGTGCCTCGCTTTTCACCGATGGTTTGCTCTCTGGGAGAATGTTTTGTAGATGAGATCCTGGTGAAGATACTTGTAACCACAGTTTCCTCTCTGCCTGTAGATCATCGCTCATGGCCGTTTTGCCGCACCAGTGGCTGCCTCATTGGTAGAAGCATGGGGAGCAAAGGCGGGCGTAGGAACGAAGTCTTTACTGTCCACGGGCCCAAGCTTGGAGGTTATCTTGGTGAAAATCGAATCGGACTTATGCTTGGTGACAAGATAACCAATCACCAGCAATGCCGTTGCCACCGCCAACACAGCTATTGCCTGACGAATATGCTCGGATAACGGGGTTTTCATTGGGGATATAGAGGTGGAAGCCGCAGGTGAAAGGACGCGTTCGTGGCCGGCCCGGTTTGCCGGAAATCTTCGTAAACGCGCTGGTAACGGTCGTCCCGAACTGCCTCAGCCTCCGCAAAACCATGGGGGCCGCCGGAGAAATCTCTTTTTTCGTAGCAGATTCTCCGGGTGAAAACGTTCGACTCACACACTTACTCCCGCTTGCCTGTCAGCCCGACTCTAATCCCGCTGCTCGGGCGGGGCCGTGGGGGATTTCGGCACGGAGATTGTAGAGGGCGAAACGGGAGCGGCAATGGCGGGGCCATTATTGCGGACGGGAGGCTGCGGCTGCTGCGCGGGCTGCACTTTCTTGGCGGGTGTCGGCATCTTCGAGGGCTTCTGCTCCTTGGGCTCGGTGCGCTGGGGAGGCGTTCCTGCAGGGGCGGCGGGATGCGTGGCGGTGGGATCCTCGGGAGTCAGCGGCACAGGGCCATCGTTGTAGGCGGAAAAGCGCATGCCGCGCAGAATGATTGCGGGCGGGCCGTTGGTGGAGGCTGTTTTGGAGGGACCATCGCCACTGCCACCCGTGCCGGTCTTGCGCGTTGTAGTGGCAGTGCCTGAAGCAGTGGATTTCGCCGGCTTCTTAGGCGCAGCGTTGGTTGAGGTAACGCTGGTGCTTTCAGGCTTCGTCTCCGAAGTTTTTGCCTTGGGCTTTGCTTTCTCCTTCGTCTTCTCCGTAGCGGCTTTGGGCGTGGCGGGAGTAGTGGCAGCGCTCTTACCGGCGTTAGGCGAGCCGGGATCTATCGACGGACTGGCCGCGTCCTCGCTCTGCGCGACAGCATTAAGGGTGGCACCGCACAAGATTAAAGTCAGCGCGGCCATCGCACATGCGGCGGCCAGACAGCCACGCGCCTTACGTCCCAGAGTAGTAGCGATACACAGCTTCATGTTTCGGTTTAATTCACGCGCATCATACAGGTTATGGCATGGAATGCAAAGTCTACGTTAGGTGCAAGTGTGTTACATTATAGATCCCTCCCTTCCTGCCCGGCACGATGACGAAAAATTTTCGCGCTGTTCAAACGCCCAGCCCGGTGGTAGGGTACCCGTTTTCCTCTGCACCAGCATCAGCCTCATGTTGGCGGGCCGGGCACGAAAACAAAACCAAGCACGTACTCCCATGCACGATCTCGCAAAAGCCTATGAGCCCTCCGCCGTGGAGGAGCGCCTTTATGCGCGCTGGCTCGAACTGACGAACAGCTACCACGCGGATGAAACATCTGTAAAGCCCGCGTTCTCCATCGTCATTCCTCCGCCCAATGTCACAGGCATTCTGACCATGGGCCACGTGCTGAACAACACGCTGCAGGACATCCTGTGCCGCAAAGCCCGCATGGAAGGCAAGGAAGTGCTCTGGCTGCCCGGTACGGACCACGCCGGTCTGGCCACGCAGTCCGTGGTGGAGCGCAACATGCGCAAGAACGAAGCCGGCCTGACCCGCCAGATGCTGGGGCGCGAAGCTTTTGAAAAACGCGTGTGGGAATGGACCGAGAAGCACGGCGGCATCATCATTAACCAGCTAAAAAAGCTGGGCTGCAGTTGTGACTGGACGCGCCAGACCTTTACGCTGGACCCGGAGTACAGCCGCGCCGTGCTGCAGGCCTTTGTGGATCTGTATAACCGCGGCAACGTGTATCGCGGCAAGCGCATGGTGAACTGGTGCCCCGCATCGCTCACGGCCATCTCCGACCTGGAGGTGATTCCCACCCCGCAGAAGAGCACGCTCTACACTATCCGCTACGAGGTGGTGGAACAGCCCGGCCGCTTCCTGGAAATCGCCACCACGCGCCCCGAAACGCTGATGGGCGACACCGCCGTGGCCGTGAATCCCGACGATCCACGCTACGCCGGACTGCCTGGCCTGCACGCGCGCCGTCCTTTCCCGGAGGCGCCGATCCCTATTGTGGCCGACAGCCATGTGGATGTGAAGTTCGGCACAGGCGTGCTGAAAGTGACGCCCGCACACGACGTGGCCGACTTTGAGATTGGCCAGCGCCACAATCTGCCCATCATTGATGTGCTGACACCGGATGGTAAGATCAATTGCCCAGAAGTGCCGGAACTGCACGGGATGGAACGCTTTGCCGCGCGCAAACACGCCGCCGTGATGCTGGCTGAACGAGGCCTGCTGGCCAGGGAAGAGCCCTACGCGAACACCGTGGGCTTCTCCGAACGCGGCAACGTGCCGATTGAACCGCGCCTTAGCGAGCAATGGTTCCTTCGCTACCCCAAGCTGCAGGAAGCCCAGGAGGTGGTGCGCAAGGAACTCATCAAGTTCTACCCGAAGCACTGGACGAAGACCTACGATCACTGGCTCACCAATATTGAGGACTGGTGCCTTAGCCGCCAGGTGTGGTGGGGTCATCAGATTCCCGTGTGGTATAAGAACGGGGAAACGCGCTGCCAGTTGGAGAGCCCCGGCGAAGGCTGGGTGCAGGATACCGACTCGCTGGATACATGGGCCAGCAGCTGGCTGTGGGCCTATGCCACCATGGACGAGCAAACTCGCGACAAGTTCTACCCCACCAGCGTGCTGGTGACAGGTCCGGACATTATCTTCCTGTGGGTGGCCCGCATGATCATTGCCGGCCTGGAGTTTACTCCGGGCAAAACGGACGCCAATGTGGATAACATCGCGTTCAACAACGTGGTGTTCACGGGCCTGATCCGCGACAACCAGGGCCGCAAAATGAGCAAGAATCTGGGCAACTCGCCGGATCCCCTGGAGCTTATTGCCAAATATGGCGCGGATGGTCTGCGCTTCGGCCTCATCCGCATTGCGCCGCAGGGCGAAGACATCCGTTTCGACGAAAAGGTGGTGGAGGAAGGCCGCAACTTTTGCAACAAGCTGTGGAACGCAACCCGCTTCCGCACCATGCAGGGTGCGCCGGACGCAGCCGCCGATCCATCCAGGCACGAGCTCTCCATCTTTGCCCAGCACCTGCTGGCCAAGCTGAATGCGCTGCTGCCGCAGATCACGGCATCGTATGATCGGTTTGCGTTTAACGAAGTGGCCTCGGCGCTCTACGATTTTGTGTGGAACGACTTCTGTTCCCGCTTTATCGAAGCCGCCAAGCCGGACTTCCAGAATGCGGACTCGCCCACGCGCGCCGGTACGCTGGCCACGCTGGATTACGTGCTGAGCCGCGTGCTGCGCCTGCTCCATCCGTTCGCGCCCTTCATTACCGAGGAGCTATGGGTGAACCTGGGCTTTGGCGGCGCGGAGGGATCGCCCCACGCCAACACCATACAGTTCGCACCATGGCCCTGCTCGGAGATCGCCTCCATGATGCCCTCGCCCTCCACCGGCACGCTGAACTCAGAAGCCGTGAGTCGCGCCGAAGCCATGTACGCCGTGGTGGATGCCGGCCGCAACCTTCGTGGCGCGGTGAACCAGAAGGTGCCGTTTCATCTCTTCCTTAACGAAGGCGTTACAGCGCCGTCACCTCTGGAAGCCACGGTCCTGACCACGCTTCTCAACGCAGCGTCGGTTGGGCTGCTGACGGAGGAGCCCTCATCCGGTCCCTTCGCCTTTACCCCGCTGGGTAAACTCTACGTGACACTCCCCAGGATTGATCCTGAAGAGGAGAAGAAGCGTCTGGAGAAGGAGCTGGCCAAAGTGCGCAAAGACCTGGAAAGCACCCGCAAAAAGCTTGGCGACCCCAGCATGATTGCCCGCGCTCCCGCCGATAAGGTGGCCGAATGGCGCGCCATGGAACCCACGCTGGTCGAAAAAGAGCGCACGATTGTCGAGAGACAGGAAGCGCTTCTGCAGGGCGTTTAGACCAGGCAGTCAGTAAGCATGGCCTCGGAAGTACGATATCGATCAGGAGATCGGGATCGTTTCTGAGGCCAGTTGCCTGGTCCAGCGGAAGCACTTAGTCTAGCGCTGGGCAGGCGAAGTCGTATCCACGTTAGCCTGAGTGCGGGCCGGCTTCGCTTTCTCTTTATCTGCTTTATCCATAAGGCCCAGCTGAAGAGTGATGCGACGGCGGTCCGCGCCGTTCAGGATGACAAGGTACAAGTCCTTACTTACCAGTGCGTTGCTGCCTTTCTTGTCCAGATCTCCATTCACCTTCGAGGCGATTTTCAGCACCAGTTGATCGTTCAGCTTATACTCCATGCTTCCAGCATCGCCGGACCAGTTGCCGGGCTTGCTTTTCACGCCGGGGTAGGCGGTGGCAAGCAATGTTTCGACTTCCTTGACAGTCATCCCGGCACGGACCCTGGACAGGATACCGTTGAGTTCTTCCGGAATAAGCAGGCCCTCCGCAGCATGTACGGGCACGAGAGCCAGAATGCAGACGAAGAGGCAGAGCAGGACGGCTTTCATAGGGGGATTAGGGATGGGAATGCTTACTTGCAATAAGATGAAAGTGTGCTGCCATGTGCAGCGTCTGAATACAAAAGTGGAGAAGTTTGCAGCCGATGCCAAGCATAATTACGTAAAAATGCGTATAATCTTTGGGGGAAAACAGGAACGAAATTTGGGTTAAGTGTGGTGCATAAGATATCTGACGGAATACCTCACGAGGTCGAATTTTATGTGTCTCCAATTATATGCCTATATTTACGATAAATATATCTCATGTAGGGTTCTGCAACCGACGATTACCTTAAGCATGAGCATGTTACTCCAACAACCCCAACGCGCGACTACCACCGATCTTTCGGCAATGGAATGCCTTGTGTTGTTCCTGGCACGCGTGGGGAGCCCCCTCACTCTGGAGGATCTTCTCAAGGGGAATGAGAACCTGCTCACTTTCGACCTTCGCACTCACATGAAAGGGATGAACTGCTTCGGCGAAACCTCCCCCGACTGTTTCATGCACATCGCTGCCCGCTACAATGTACGCGCCACGCGGCTGGAACCGGTCTATGAACAACATCTGGGCCGACACGACAGCGTCTCCAACGCGCCAGAGTGGTCTGCCATGGCTTACCGCATCGGGCTCGCCCTCTGGATCCGCGCCGCCAGGAAGGCATCCACCGGCGTGCGCAGCATGGTGATGATCAGCCTGGATTTTCGCTTCCCCATGGAAGAGAATGAACTCCGCCACGAGTGGGTCTTCATAGAATACCTGCGCCTTAACCGCAGCCTGGAAGAGCTGAGCAAAATCAAGGTTCGCGAAGCCCGGAGCGGCCGCATCTGCAAGTGGGACTTCGTCACGATCCTCGTCAAGGATGCCCTGCTGCTGGAAGTAAATGACTAGCTTCCTGGGGGAATCATTACTGATCCGTTCAAGCGAGGGTTCCAGACGGAGTGGAAGTCACTTCGGTCAGCCATTTGACAGAGAGCAACTTTGCCGCGACAAGCCTGCATTTTTCAGCTAGGCTGAGCTGCGATGAAAGCATGCATGATGATGGCCGTGCTGATGGGCGCGGCGATTACGTTCGTTGGAGGCAGTGTAACAACTGTCCTTGCGCAAAGCAGCTCCACGGCGGCGCGCTCCTCCGTGCGCGCGGATCCCCAGGAGCTTGCGGCGATTCGACGGCAGGTGCTTCAGCTCGTCAACGATACGCGTATCCTTAACAAGCTCGCGCCGCTGTCACCCGATCCCATTCTGGGGCGCGAAGCGCAGAAGCATACGGATACGATGGTGGCTGGCGGCTCGGGTCCGGGCGGCGGTTCTGCTTTCTCGCACGAAGGCTACGCGGAGCGTTTCGCCGCCATTCGCGCGGAGAACCCCACGGTCACCAGCATGGGCGAGAACATTGGCTTTCAGGACAGCGGCGCCAGGGACAAAGCCGAGGCGATGGTCAGCCTCTGGATGCGCAGCCCTTCGCACAAAAAGAATATACTGGGCGACTTCACCATTACCGGTCTGGGCATAGGCACGGCTGATGATGGCCGTCTCTATATGACGCAGATTTTCTGCTCAGGCACCAACAGCGCCAACGCAAAGAAAGCGATGGAAACCTACACCAATGAGGGCGCGCTGGAGCGGGATATCATTAATATGGTCAACAGCTACCGTGTCAGCAAAAAGCTGAAGCCGCTCGCCAATGACCCCGACCTGCGCCGTCTGGCCCTTGGCCATAGCACGGACATGGCGACGGGCAAGGTGAAGGTGAGTCACGACGGCTTCAAGGGCCGCTTTGATTCACTGCGCAAAGCGAACCCGCTGGCCGCGGCAATGGGGGAGAATGTGGCGACGAATTTCCCCGGCCCCAACGCCGCGCGTGAAACAGTGCAAAACTGGATCAACAGCCCTGACCATCGCAAAAATATGGAGGGCGCCGAGTTTTCCCTGACCGGCGTAGGCGTCAAGGTCTCAAAAAGCGGCACGATCTACTTCA
>JBGGNE010000325.1:0-2637 GCA_041287705.1 Methylacidiphilales bacterium
ATGGAGATCAGCGCCGTGCCCATGGCGCTGCTGACGGGATTGCCGATGCCCGAGAGCGAATGCACGACCAGCGCGTTATCTTCCAGGCGCACGGTGGCGGCCCACCCTGTGGTGAGCTGTGGCACGATCAGCGTGTCAGGCAGCGTGAGTCGGGCCAGCGCCGGAGCGCTTCCTGCCAGGTTGGGCGCAATATAGATGCCGTACATCATGCGCATCAGCGGAAATGCCTGGGCGGTGACGGCGGGCGTGTTGACGTAGGTAAGCGCGGCGGCTCCCTTCAGTTCGGCGGCACCGCCGGGCAGGGCGGTTTTGAATTCCGGCTGATCCATCACCGTGGTGGCGGCCGCGGGCTTCGTCAGGTGACGCTCGGCGGTCTTGCGGCTGCTGAAGATGCCAAAGACCGGGCCGCCGGCCAGAGTCACCACCGTGGTGGGTATCATGGGGGAGCGCGGGTAGGACACCTCCACGACGGTATACTTATCAATGGTGCCCAGCTTAAACGTGAGGGCATCATCCTCCAGGCCGTTGACTCCCAGGTATTTGGTGGCGAACTCGGCAAGCGGAGCAAAGTTCTCCGGCTTGACCAGGGGGACGATGAAGGCGGCTTCCGGTATTGCCGTGCCGTCGGAATCCACTACCACCGCGAACTCGTCGCCCATGGCTTCGGCCAGTGACTCCACCTTGATGCCGATCTGGCTGAGGCCGGAGCGAAAGCGCTTCAGCGGCTCGGCCATGCCCAGCGTGTCGTCCTTGTCGGCCTCGATATCGCGCAGCGTTCGGGCGAAATCGATGCAGCGCGCCAGGTAACCCACCGTGGCTGGCGAGGTGTAACGCATTGTGGTGAAGGCGCACGGCTTGTCGTACTGATTGCGCGTCATGTTGGTGCCGGCGCCGGTAGAGCCAGGCGCGCCGGTGCCGCCGGATGTCAGCGTCGTGGCGTAGCGGTCCTCTATCAACGCGCCGTTGAAGCGCGCCGAGAAAGCGGAGATGCCCATGTCGCGGGTCCACATGCGGCGCAGCGTTTCGCGGATTTGGGGATCGGTCACCAGGGCGTCGAGGTTTTTCAGCAGCGGCTGCACGGCTACAAAGCCCTGGGAGTCGGGGGCGGCGTACAGCTTCTGCCACGTCTGCACAACGTCGGGGGCTTTGGCCAGACCGCCATCGCCGGTACCGGTGGCGCGTTGGATAAAGTCGGCCAGGCCGCGCTCGCCCACGGCGATGAGCACCCAGTCCTTATAGATGGCAAAGCACAGGCGGCGATCCTTGTTGGCGGGGTCCGCGGGGACGTTGTCTTTTGGCACGATGGCGACGACGGGCAGGGCGAGGTAGCTGTACGTGACGCCTTCCACCGTGTCGGTGCCGGTTACCCTGCTCAGGTCCTGGCCGGCTTCCTTCAGCTTGCCGGTAATAAAGGCGGCGTAGCTGGTGAACGCGGCGGGTCCGTTCTTTGGGCGCAGCCCCAGAATCACGCGTCCGGAGAGGCGCATGGGTGCGCCGGGTGCGTTCAGGCCGGACCACGCGATAAAGGCTTCCCCATCCAGCAGGGGCAGCGCGGGAATCATGATCTGCATTGCGGCGTTGACCTTTTCGTTGAAGAACTCGCGCTTCTTTTTCTCAACGGCGGCGGGATCTTTCTGCTCGATGTCGGAGAACACCAGCGGATCGGTAGCCAGCTTCTCCACGGAGGCCCACACGCTCCCGGCAACTGCCTGTCCTTCGGGGGACAGGAAGATCTTGCGGAGGTTGGAGCCCTGGAAGCCGTTGAGGGTGGCGGTGATATCGGGCAGATGCAGGAACACTATGGTATCCGGCGGCACAAATCCGGCCACGGCAGGCGGCTGGCCTTTGCCTGTGTCCTTGCTTATGTCTGTTGTCGGGAGGGAGGGCTGGGACTGTGCGCTGAGTTTGCCGGGCGTCGCGCCCGGTATCGCCATGGCTATGGCCACGGCCACCATTGCTGTCAGAAGCCGCGCGAGCAGCCGGGCCGGCAAGAGTCGTAAAGAGCGAAGCGCGCGCATCGGCATCGTCGTAGTTGTTGAGCTGGTCATAGGGTGGGTTGGATGGCAATGCGGATGCGTTTGGCGCGTGGCGTGTAATGAAGCGCTTAGCGTTCTGCGTGTGACAATGAGTTGCAGGATGCTGCTGATGCTACACGTTTTCTTTGCACGGATATAAGCTGGAACCAAAGTGCGAAAAGGAGCAGAGCCTGAAGATAAGCGCATCGCCCGCCGCCACGCAAGGCCGCACAAGTAGCGGGAGCGGGGATTTTTCACCCCCAGGACACAAAGACACCAGGTTGGGGAGGGATGTGGCTGACGAATCTTCCTCCTCCTTATCCGGAGCGGGAGTAATGGAAGGAAAGAAGAGGAAATGGTCTAAGGAAGAAGGTGCAGGGTGCATAGGGTGCAACTGGGTGCACAAGGTGCACAAGGTGCATGCGGGTGCATACGGGTGCAAACCATGGGGCTGTATTGGGTGCAAAATCGCGGTTTCCTGCTTTTCTTCATCTGACCTCCCCCCTCCGCACGTAGCGGTCGTCGCTCCGTGGCGGCCTTTGCGGCCGTTGCGTTGGGAACGAAATCCACGTGGCAACGGGGCATCGTGTGGCATCGCGTTTACCCTTCTTTAACGCAACGG
>JBGGNE010000326.1:0-10240 GCA_041287705.1 Methylacidiphilales bacterium
TGCTGCGCCACACCAACATTGTGCCGCTGTACTACGTTGGTCAGCAGGGTCTTACCAACTACTTTGCCATGGCCTTCATCGAGGGCCTTACGCTGGATCAGTACGTCGCCGCCAACGGCTGGCTGGATGGCGCGCGCGCCCACTGGTTCATGAAGCAGGCCGTCTCCGCACTGGAGTACGCCGCCCGCTTCGGCATCATTCACCTGGATATCAAGCCCGGTAACTTCATTGTCGATCCGGACGATATCATCATGCTTACGGACTTCGGTCTTGCCCGCCGCCGTCGCGAGGGCGAGGAGGAAGAAGATCAGGAACTGCTCGGCACTCCTCTCTACGCCTCCCCCGAGCACGTCACGCAGGGCCGCCCGGATATCCGTACGGATATGTACTGTCTCGGCGCCACGCTGTTCCACATGATGGTGGGCCGCCCGCCCTACGAGTACGAAGAGCTGGAAGCTATCGCCCGCGCCCATCTGGAGGAGCCTTTCCCCACGCAGAAGGCGATCGATTACAACATCTCCACCGGCTGGATCTCGCTGATGCGCCGCCTGATGGAGAAAGATCCCGCCGCGCGCTTCCAGACTCACGCCGAAATCCACGAAGTGCTGGAGAAGGTCGAAGACTATCGCTACGGCCCCGGCCTTATCTGCGTCCCGCCTACGCACCGCAAACGCGGTCTGCCCCGCGGCACCGGCACGACTCCCGAAACGCTTTTCGGTATCCTGCCCTACGGTGTGGAAGTTGAAATCGGCGAAATCCGATTCAGCGAAATGGCCCGCCACAATGACGTGGAGGACCTCATCAAGAACCGCTGTAACTACCTCAAGATACAGCTGTTGCTTACGGACATCAAAGAGCTCTGTACTCCCGCCGAAAGCCACAATCTCGTTGAGCTGGTCACCTTGATGGACCAGGAACCGGTCTTCAACGCTACCATCAGCGAGATCGCCGGGTTCATGGCTAAGCAGATGCGCCAGCGCGTGACGGAAGAGCGCATGAAGCTTGAGATCATCGGCATGGGCCGCGCCAGCAATCTCGCGCTGACCGTCACGATGCTGAAGAACCAGTGGCAGAATCAGCAGCAGCCTCTCAACTGGAACGGCCTCTGGCAGCACCAGATCTATACCGGCCTGCTGATGGAGATGATGTACGAGATGCTGGAGATCCCCATGAGCGGCATGGAGTATGTCGCCGGCCTTCTGCACGACATCGGCAAACTCGTCCTGGCCGAGCTGTTCCCCTCCCTTTACCCGCGCATCATCCTGCAAAGCATGCGCACGGATACGGATCTGTGCGAAGTCGAACGTGAAGTGCTTGGCATGGACCACGCCGAGGCCGGCTTCCTCTGGCTGCGCCAGAACCGCGCCAGCCGCAACCTCTTCCGCGTTGTCGGCAGCCACGAGTACCCTAGCGAACCCATTTCCGCCGGCCTCAGCCTGCTCTCCACTACCGGCAGCATCTTCGGCGGCGGCGGCCCCAAGCTGGATGTGGAAATCGCCAGCCACGCCGCCTACAGCGCCAGCCACCTGGCCAAGCAGCTCGGCCTCGGTTTCACCGGCAACACTGTTATGGAGCAGCAGGAATGGGGCATGCTGCACAGCACCCAGTTCCTCTGGAACAGCCGCGTGAACCAGGACGTCGCCTGGGAAGATTTCATCAGCTTCTTCACCAAAGACTGCGAAGATCTCCCCGACCTCTCCGTAGCCGGCCTCGCCATGGCTCCCGAAGGCGAGTAGGCGGGCGTCGGGCCGGCCTGGCTTTCGGCGGCGCTGAATGCCAATCGCCGACACTCACAATGCGCCATGCCGATGCCAAAGCTTTTTCAATATCCCTCTCCGCTGGCTGTCTTTAACACCGACCATAGCCGCCATCAAGCGGACGCCTGGGGCCGCCTTATCTTTGGGACATGGATGCTGGCATATCCGATAAGTTGCTTCCGCGCACCTATCTGGCTTGTCGTCGAGCTTCCTGTCCTGGCGCTGATCGTTTTTTTAACGGCGCGCTCAGCTCTTCACAAGCCTTCCAGTTTCTTCTCCCGCTCACATAGTGGCTGGGAAATAGCGCTCATGGTTGCCGCCTTCCTCTGTTTGCTCGTTTCGATAAGTTCCGAGCTTCATCCGGAGCGAAGCATTGTTGTTGCCGTCGCCTTCTTGCTTCATGTCGCACTTGTACTCATGTCTGCCGTCAGCGCCGGCGTCTCCTTCGCTCAGAATCCTCACTGCCGGCGTGTCGACAACATGGGAAGAGCCTTCATCATCTTTGCTCTCTGGACGTATATACCGTTCAATTCCCAGGTTATGACCCAGTGGCCCCTGAGCAATCATCTGCTGGACGTCCCTGCCATTGTTGCCACACTCGGCTGGCTGATCGTTTATTTGTGCAACACGCTTGGCGCCAACTCCACCGAAGATCCGTGGCTGGATAAGAGGAGCGAGGAATCGCCCGTTCCGTCCATGGGCAAGGTATAAGTATTAAACTGGGCGATAAACGGATGCGTCAGAAGGGGGGAGTTTAAGCGAGAAGTGTAAATGAGACAATCACGGAAGTACTCATGGAAATTCGCTTCGTAATACATTAGTATTGCCAGCATGACTGCGAAGCGCCGCCCTTTCGTCCTCATCGCTACTCTGTGTATCCTGGTTTCGACAGCTCTGCAGATAGGTCCCATCACACGCGCCGCAGCGGATGATGCAGATCCGGACTACTGGAAAACGCTCCAGGCAGTCAGCCTCCGGCTGAAAGGGACGGACATCGGAGCGCTGGCCATGGCTCCCGTTCCACCAAACGCAATGACAGATGTAAACGAAGCGGCGCAGCGCTTCATCATTCTGATCCTGGCCGGCTACGAGGACAAAGCCGCGGAGTTTCTGCCAGTGCTGAAAACTCACCTGGATCCGATTTCAAACTGGGAATCTCAACTGCAATTCCCTGAGTTTCAGAACCTTCCCCCCGGTCTGGAACTACGCATCAGCCAGACTCACTTTCTGGAAAACCTGATATACCTGCTGAGTGAACGCGAGCGGCCTGAACTGGCACGCCGTCTGATGGAAGCCTTCCCCAATTTCTCGCCATCCATCGGCTCTAACCTTCTTGTAGACTGGCTCAAAACGCAGTCGCCCGAACAACTGGACGCGTGGCTGGTGAAACAGGCCGCCTCTAACCCCGGCTACTACAGCAGCCTGCGCTTCAATCTGGCCCAGCGCCTGAATCGCCAACCTGCGCTGGTGGAAGAATATCGCCGGCGTCTCGAAGCCTCCCCCGGCGATCACGATCTGGCTATGCAACTGGCACGTGGTTTCCGTAACACCAAGGAAATGCCAGGCATCGAATGGCTGGCCGACGTTTACAAACCAGCGTCCGCTTCCGCAGCGTATGAAGTGGGTTATGCCCTGTCCAGCTCGGGAAGTACCCAATATGAGCTGGCCCTCCGTCTCTTGCTTCAGGCCCGCAGTATTCCTCACAGTCCCGCGGACGATAGTTATGTGAAGAAAGTGCGGCGGGTGATGCAGTCCGGAAACTTCGAAAATGATTTCACCGCCGAGAAAGATCTACGAATCCGTATCGCCAGCGCTCAGTTGCGTGTTTACCAGGAGATGGGCAAAAGCGATGAGGCTGAAAAAATTCTTGGAGAAATTCCTCCAAATTCCCCCGTACGCCAGCCCGTCTTCAATACTCGGAGGGTCAACGGGGTTAACGTCATTGAAGACCGTAAACCAGGCACCGAAAACGAGAATTCCCCGGAATACTGTCTCGAGCGCTACAGGTACTACAAGGATCTTAAGGAATTTGACAAAGCGCTTGAAGCCGCCCGCAAAGCCATCTCCCTGACTTCGCCCGCGAAAGAAGAAAAGACTCCGCAGGGCAAAGGCGGCAACAGAGAGGAACGAGAACGGTTCTACGCGGTAAAGGCCGCTGCTGAATGCCTCCTGCAACTGAACAAAGTGGAAGAAAGCTTCGAATTATGGCGTCAGGAACTCGCCGCATGGCCTCCCCGGCACCCTATGACCGAGCGCATTGCCTCTGAACTGGCCGGCATCTCTGACAACAAGGAAATCTACCGCCTTCAGCCGGACGACAAGGTTTTCTGGAAGTGGATGACCGAGGGCACGAGTTGGGCCTTATTAAGTGGAATGGCCAAAAACCTCAAACCCGGCCCGGACACGACCGCCTTTTGGGATCGCGCAGAAACTATTGCCGGAAAAGATCCTGAGCGCCTGCTGGACCTGAGCCGCGTCATGCTTAACCATCAGCAGATTCCCCGCGGCCTCAGGTGCCTCAAAATAGCTCACTCCCTGCTTCCCCCGGGCGAAAAGCGCATGGCCGCCGCCGAGATGCTCTACACCGACTACCTCAGCAAGAAAGACTGGAAAAGCGCCTCCGCCTTCCTGCCGGAACTCCAGCCCGACAACGCCGTGCTATACCGGGATTCACTGACCCGCCTGGACGATCTGTACGAGTGCGCCGCCAAAAGTGGCGCCCGCCAGGAAGAGATGAAGTTCTGGGTACAAGCCAGAAACCGCGATCGCTGGACCCGGAACTCCCCGCAAACGCTCGTCCGCTCCGGTATGAAACCGCACATCATCGCCTACTACGAAGCGCTCCTCAAGAAAGAGCCGGACTGCACGATTGCCATAGAGCAACTTGCCGCCATCCGAAGTGCTCAGGCCGATGATTAGAGCAATTTGGATCTCCACGCTCTGCTTTGCAGCGTCAGCAGCAGTGTGCGCGGGAGTATCAGCGCCCGCGTCACCACCTAAAACAGCTCGCCGTAGAGGCGCTTTGCGATTTCCTCAAGCCACTTCAGATTCTCGTAGGGCGTCAGTGATTGCGCCAGCATGCTGTCCACGATGTCGCGGCACTCGTGGTGGCTGAGCGCCTGAACGGCTTTCTTTACGCGCGGCACGTTGACGGAGCCCAGGCTGAGTTCGTCTACGCCCAGGCCGATAAGAAGCGGCGTCAGCGCGAGATCCGACGCCATTTCGCCGCAGACCCCCACCCAGATGTTCGCGTTATGGGCACCCTCCACCACCATGCGGATCAGCCGGATGATGCTGGGATGCGTCGGCTGATACAGATCCGCCACGCGTTCGTTAGCGCGGTCCACGGCCAGCGTGTACTGGATAAGATCATTCGTGCCGATGCTGAAGAAATCCACTTCGCGCGCCAGCACGTCGGAGAGAAGGGCGGCGCTCGGCACCTCAATCATCATGCCCACTTCAATGCGCTCCGCCTGAGGGATTCCCTCGTTGCGCAGATCCGCCTGAACTTCCGCCAGCAGCTTTTTGGCCGCGCGCAGTTCCCCTATCTCCGTAATCATGGGGAACATGATGCGCAGATTGCCCTCCGTACTGGCCCGGCACAGGGCGCGCAACTGCACCTTAAAGAGCTCCGGACGGCCCAGGCACAGGCGAATACCGCGATAGCCCAGGAAGGGGTTCAGTTCAACTTCAATGCCCAGATGCCCCAGCGCCTTATCCCCGCCGATATCCAGCGTGCGGATGATGACGCTGTGCGGCTTGGCAGCCTGCGCCACCTGACGGTACATCTCCACCTGCTCATCTTCGGTGGGGATATCATCGCGGTTCAGGTACAGGAACTCCGTGCGATAAAGCCCGATGCCTTCCGCGCCGTTCTCGCGAACCAGCGGCAGATCCTCGGGCAGCTCCACGTTGGCGGAAACGGTGATGCGGCGCTGATCGGTAGTAATAGCCACCGTGTCGCGCAGACGTCCCAGCTTCTCCTCCTCGGCATGGCGGCGGCTGGAGATCTGGCCGTACTCGTACTTCGTCTGCGAGGTCGGGTTCAGGATCAGCAGCCCCTCGTAGCCATCAATAAGCGCTTCCGTGCCGGGATCCACCTGATTGGCCAGATCGCGCAGCCCCACCAGAGCGGGGATATTCAGAGAGCGGGCCATGATCGCGCTGTGCGAAGTTTTGCTGCCCACTTCGGTCACAAAGCCGATCACCTTGGAACGGTCAAACGTCGCCGTATCGCTCGGGGTCAGGTCGTGCGCGTGGATGATCGTGGGGCCGTCCAGATCCAGATTCTGGTCGTTCTTCAGCCCCTGCAGATTACGCAGCACGCGGCGGGAAACGTCCAGGATGTCTTGCGCGCGCTCCGCAAGGTATTCATCGTCCACTTCCCGCATTCTCTTCACATAAGATTTCGTCAGCTGATAATAGAGAAAGTCGACATTCAGCAGGCGCTCATCCAGCTGCTTGCGGACGGCCTCCAGCAGGGTGGCATCTTCGACGACCAGGATATGCGCGTCAAAGACGCTTGCGTCTTTTTCGCCGAGAGTTTCGGCAAGACGCTCCCGCATATCGTGAAGCTGATGGCGCGTCTCCAGCAGAGCGGCCTCCAGCCGGGCGATTTCATTGGGAATATCTTCCGTACGGATACGGCGGCGCTTAACGGAGTGTTCGTGCGGTTTGTACGCGACAAAAACGCCTGTGGCCACGCCCGGGGAGACGGGGGTGGCACGCAGGCGCACTTCCGGCTGGGACGGGGAGGACGGCTGTTGAGGCTCCGGCATTACCTCTGCACTCTGGCTATTCTTCGTCGAATTTGCGAGAAATAAGTTCCTGAAGATCGCCAAGCGCTTCGCCGGCGTCGGGCCCGATGGCCGTTACCTTCAGTTTCGATCCGCAACCGGCGGCCAGCAGCATCAGTCCCATGATGCTTTTGCCATTAATTTCCTCGCCATCCTTCTCCACCCAAATCTCGGAGTTATAGCGGTTGGCGATGCGTACGAACATGGCGGCGGGCCGGGCGTGCAGCCCGAGCTTGTTGCCGACAACAAACTCGCGCACGACCTTGTTTGAATTCGGGTCGGAATTCGAATTAGTTCTAGTGTTCAAAATGCCCATGCCCATCGATGGTAAGCTTTAGTCAGCGGTTAAAATATTATTTTTCCTGGTTTCTTATCGACTGAATCAGCCGTTCATTGAACTCCACCGCGGAATTCTGGCCCATGCTCTTCAGCTTCTGGTCCAGCGCGGCGACTTCAATCAAGCTCGCAAGATTTCTCCCCTGCCGTACAGGAATGGTGACATGAGGAATCTGTATTTGCAAGATTTCATAGTGCTGAGGATCAAGTCCGATGCGATCTACCTCGGCAACATCGTGCCAGTCCTTTAGCGTTACCACCAGATCCAGCCGCTTTTCCAGCCGAATACTGCGTACGCCGAAAATACTGGCGATATTAATGATTCCCAACCCGCGAACTTCCATATGGAAGCGCGATAATTCCGAAGCAGTGCCGATCAGCTCCCGCCCTTCCAGGGAGCGGATACGCGTCACGTCGTCCGACACCAGGCTGTGCCCGCGCTCTATCAGCGACAGCACGCACTCACTCTTACCAATGCCGCTGGCGCCGCGCACCATCACGCCGATACCCTGGATATCCACCATGCTGCCGTGTTCCGTTACCGTCGGCGCAAAGTCCAGCTCCAGGCAAATCGTGGCTGTGTTAATGAGGCGCATCGTGGTCAGCGGCGACTTAAACACCGCAATCCCTTCAGCCTCAGCCTCTTCCAGCACCACCTTGGGCGGATTGATATTGCGGGCAAAAATCAGGCACGGAATGTTGTGGCGAAATAACTCGCGCAGCCGCTGCCGGTTCGTGTCCTCCGGCAGGCTCTTCAGGTAAGCCGTCTCGCCACTGCCGATCACCTGCACCCGCTGGAACGCAAAAGAGTGATAAAACCCCGCCAGCGCCAGTCCGGGCCGGTTTACCGCCCCCTCCCCTATACGTCGACGCAACCCCGTAGCACCCGCTAAAAGCTTCAGGTGCATGACGTTAGCGTGGTTCGTATAGAACTGGCCAACGGTCACTTCCGGGATGGGAATTTTAGAACGCATGGGCGATGATTAACTGCAAAAGCCGCAAAGGGAGGCGACTTCGGAAAGCATAGCAGTAAAAGGGTTTCTGTGGCGAACATTCATTTTGATTCGATGAAGCTCTATTGTCAGCATAATTCTCATAAATCCTTCACCCACAGAGGTAACGACGTCCACTACCGCAACAAAAAGCGGGCACCATCCGCCCTAAAATTTCCCCATCTCCGCTTTTCCGTAACCCTTTTTCGACACATTTTGTTGCAGTCGCAGGCATCCAAAACGGATTTCCGCCTTTTAACCAAGGCGCACCTTTTGAGCTGAAACTGGCCTCAGACTGACGTCTTCTGAGCCAGCTCTGAGGTCGCCGTCTTCAGCAACTTCGACTGAAACCGCAAAAACGGGGAGATGGGCCGTATTTGCGTTCCTCCCCACATTAACACCGACTGTACCAACATTACCCAGAATAGTAATATTGCCGTTCATTCATTAAGAGAGGCACATCTTGAAAGCTAATTTAGAATAAGACCATTTCGCATCGTTAGTTGGGAGGAAAGCCGGCGTTGATTCTGAGGTACGAATAACGATGCGAATTGGTCTAACTTACCCTACGCTGCATAGTTCATCCGATCGAGATCGGTGATCAGCCCCGGGCCGGTCGGATTCCAGCCATACTTACTCCGCGTCTTTTCGCTGGAGGCAGGGAGGTCGGAGCCAGCGAACATCATCAGCCATCCAAAGTGCGCCGGAGCTACTTCCGGAGAGAGCGAAACCACGGGGATCTTCAGACCGCGGCCTACAGATTCTGCAATCTCCCGCATCGGCACACCTTCTTCTGCCACGGCGTGATACCTGGCGCCGGCTTCAGGCTTCTCCAGCACAAAGCGATAAAGCCGGGCGACGTCGGAAACGTGCGCGGCAGACCAGCGATTATCCCCATTCCCCACATATGCCGACACGCCTTTCTCCCGAGCCAGAGCGATAAGAAAGCTGACGAGCCCTTGCTTGACCGTATCGTGCACCTGCGGCAGGCGCATGACCGAAGCGTGCACGCCCTTCGACGCCAGCTCCAGCGCGGTCTGCTCCGAAACGCGGGGAAAAGGCATATCCGGCGGGAGCTCCCAGTCTTCCGTCGCCACCTGACCTGGCGCAGACAACCCGGCTGTCCCTCCTGCGACGATGAGGGGCCGGGACGAACCGGCAATGGCGGAACCCAGCGCCTCAATGGCTCGCTTGTCGATCAGACAGCTCTCCTGTAATTTCGAAAAGTCGTGAACGAACCCCAGGTGAATGATGGCATCGGACGCCGCAGCCCCGCGACGCAGGCTTTCCAGGTCTTCGAGCGAGCCGTGATGCACGCCGGCACCTGCCGCAGTCAGAGCCGCCGCACCGGCTTCCGAGCGGGTGAGGCCGAGGACTTCATGTCCCGCAGCAATCAGTTCGTTAACGACGCGGGAGCCGATAAATCCGGTAGCACCGGTAATGAAAACACGCATGGTATTTTTTCAGATGTAGGTTACTGAACTTCTGTACGTGCAAACCATACGCGTTCTCGCTATAACATAAAAGTAGTGACGTTATACCGGTATAATAGCTAACAGGATATCCGCGCCATGCCCGAGTCCCGAACATCCGACACGACATCCGAAAATAAGCTTGGCACTTACCTGATGGACCGCCGCATCAGACTGGATCCTGCGGCGCTCGGTTTCTCCATGAGCCGCCGCCGAACCCCAGGCCTTCGCCGCGAGGAAGTGGCACAACGCGCCCACGTCAGCGCCACCTGGTACACCTGGCTGGAACAAGGACGCGGCGGCGCACCTTCAGCCGACGTCCTCAACCGCCTCGCCCGCGCCCTGATGCTGACCGACGCCGAGCGCGAACACCTCTTCCTGCTAGGCCTTGGCCGCCCGCCCGAAGCCCGCTACAAGGCCGTGTCAGGAATAACCCCGCGTCTGCAACGCGTTCTGGACGTGCTGGAATTCAGCCCCGCCCTAATTCGCACCGCAACATGGGATGTGGTCGCATGGAATCGCGCCGCCACGGTGGTGCTCGGCGATTACAGCAAGATGGAGCCCTCCCAACGCAACGTCCTGCGCCTGATCTTCTCCAATTCCCGCGTCCGCTCCGCCCAATATGACTGGGAAAGCGTAGCCCGTTTCGTAGTCGCCGCCTTCCGCGCCGAAACAGCCCGCGCCGGAGCCACAGAAAATGTCAGAGCCCTGGTGGACGAGCTGTCCCGCATCAGTCCGGAATTCGCAAACATGTGGAAGGACAACGAGGTCCGCACCCACGGAGAAGGCACCAAGCAACTTCGTCACCCAACCGCAGGCAATATTGAGCTGGAATACTCAGCCTTCGCCGTCGACGGTCGCCCTGACCTGACGCTTGTCATTTACAA
>JBGGNE010000327.1:0-14273 GCA_041287705.1 Methylacidiphilales bacterium
CTGCTGCTGCCGGCCCCGGGCGAGGCGCCCGCATCCTCAGAAAGCTCCTCGACGGGCGTAATAATGGCGTTGCCGCGCATCGTGTCCCAGTAATGCAGCATGTTATCCGTGGCGGCAAGGGGCGCCTTCCAGCTCTTCACCTCACCGGCGGAGGCAGCCAGCCAGCGGCCGTCGGTGCTCAGCGCCGCGGAGCGCATGGGGGCTTCCTGCGGAATGTCCATGTAGGGCAGATTCGTCGTGGCATCCAGAAGCTGCAGCAGCACCCCGCCATCCAGCGCCCGCAGGCGGCGCGCGCCCTCCGGGGTCAGGCTGGCCAGGCGCTCCAGGGCGGTGGCGCTCGTATCCACGGGCGTCAGGCGGCCCGCGGCGGAGTTATCGCCTTCCGCAGCAGCGGATTCCGTGTAGGGCGTAATCATCGAGGGCTTCCACTTGGCGGACTTCACGCGATCTTCGCCCACCGGCATGGCCCAGTTGCGGTATTGAAACAGGCTCATCAGGCGGATTTCCGCGGGGCGGCTGCCGTTGGTGCGAATCGCGCGGGCCAGACAAGCCAGCGCCTGATCGTGGCGACCTCTGCGCAGGTGGCGGTCAGCCTCCAGAATATCGGCGCGCGCGAGTTTCTCCGAGAGCTGCCGCAGCCGTTCTTTGCTCTGCGCTTCGGTCTCGGCGGCTGTGGACGGCGTATTGGTCGCGGCAGCCGAGGGATCGGTCGGGCGCGGATTTCTGAGGCCGAAGTAGGCGAGCGCGGCGAGAACGATGGCGGCTAGCCCCAGGGGGATATAGGTGGAGCGGGAGTTGCTGGCCATGAGGAAATCCTTGGGGGAAAAGGGGTTAATACGGCGATAAATCCGGAAAAGCGGAAGCGCGAGAAGGCGGTGCGAAGCGATGTGGGCCTGGCAGTGACTTGCCGGAGAGCGGAGCGTGAGTCGCGGGCAGTGATGGGAGACAGCGGAGCTAAGGAATACATTGGTCTAATAGTTTTTATACAGTAAGTCAATACTTTCCGGTAAAAACAACGCCAACCCATTATTATACAAGCATTTCAATGCGAAAATAAATTTCCATATGGAATAAGTATCGCAGCAGGCTTCACTCTAATTTCACCTCATTTCCACTTTTCGCAACAAAGCTGTGCCTTTCTCCCTGCACGGCAACGAGATTTCGTACATCACACCTGAAGATACGGAAAATGCAGGGACGTCGACCGGGCTGGAGAGACGGCGGGACGGGGAGACGGGAAAAAAGGGAAGAGGGAATCCGGACGACAGGATGCGTGCCACCTTTGGCTGCTCGGCGTCGCGTGTTTATTTTATCACGAAAAGGGAGAAAAGTAGAAAAAAGAGAACGGGGAAGTTGACAGAATTTACGCAAATAACAGACGTGCAACGAGGGAAATGCTCTAACAGGGCATGATTTAACTCCTGCTCCCCTTTTCTCTTTTTTCTACTTTTCTCCTTTTTCTACTAAAAATAAAAACGCGCCGCATTCGCGCTGAAAGGCGGCGCGCATCATGTCACGAAACTGCTTGCTGCTTACATCTCGCGACTCAACGCTTACTGCTTCACCAGCGAGGAGCTGAGCTTTTCCAGGATACGGGAGAAGAGACCTGCTTTGGGACGTTGTACGCGGATGTTGCGCAGGTCCACTACGGGCGCGGGGACACCGGGCACCTTGCGTGCTGCCGCTGTGGAGGGCCGGGGAGGCGTTGAAGGTGGGCGCGGCGTTATGGAAGTGGCGGGCATGCCGGGGACTGGCGGTGCGCAAAGTCCACCCGTTGCCGTAGCCGCAGATCCGGGGGCGGCAGGCACGGACCGCATCAGCTTGGACGTGGCGGCGTTATGGATGGCAGCAGCGGGAACGACCGGTTTGGCCATCGATGCCGTGGCTGGAAAGGCGGGTTTCGACACAGGGGGCTGAGGCGAGGGCTTGCAGGCAGCCGCAGGCGGCATCTGGGAGCGATGATCCTGGAACAGATCCTGCGTCTCCTTGAATACAATGCGGGGCGTGAGCTTGTCGGAAGGAGGCGATACCTTCTTTTCCGTAAAGATCGGACGCCTGGCAACTGCCGTAACAGCGGCCACCGCGCCGGCCTTGGAAAGCGTAGGCGCGGCGGCACGGTGCGGAGCAATAAGACCCGCAGAACGGAGCTTGTAGAGATTAAGCAACACGCGATCCATCTCCAGACCGGTGAATGAGAAGATATCGTGACCACTGGCGCCGCGCTCCAGCAATGGGCCGGCCAGATCGCAAAACAGCTGCAGTTCGTCCTCCATCCAGCAATCGTGCTTGTTGGAGAAAATGAACACCGTCATCTCGCTGGGAAAGTGATCCTTCAACGACTCCATTTCCTTATTGGCAGCCATGGAACTGAGAAGCAACTGCTCCACCGGAATCACGTAGCTGAAAGTAGTGGCCAGATCCGCATCAATCTTGCGATCAAGCCGAAACTCCCCCTGACGAGCCTGAATGAGATTTCCCATGACCATGCTAACGCCCAAGACATCTTCAATCTGCTTGTTATCTACCCGTATAGAGAACAGGCATTTATCGTGAAAAAGCAGTTCGTAACTCTGATTCGAACTTAGCTTCGAAATAGTTACCTTGCAGAAGCCCTTCCCCATGAGGGCAAGGACGTCAGCCAGCGGCATATCACTCAGTTCACCAAATATTGCCATAAAGCGGGGAAAATAAGAGGGGGTAGCGAGGATCACCACCGCATGCTTTCTCTTATAATAAGCATTTGCAGCGGAAATAAATTTATCTTTGTCTTTTTATCACTAAGCGCTTTCCATGCCAAACCTTAATTGCATAAGTTTTCAAAGACTCATGAATATATAAAGGTTGAAGCATAATTCCGGCACTCTGTAGTCTTTACTTTTTCGGCCATATTTCGCAAAATTTAAGGGTTATTCCACAGTAATTTTAATAACACACAAATATCGTTCCTCGTCATATAAAAGATAAGGCTCTGTGTAACTCATTATATACTCACCTGCAGATCTTCTTTTCTAAAGCCTTGCAATCATAACTATCTTTCTCTGTAACAATCCCAAGACACCGCGTGTTCTGCCTTGCCTGTACTGCGCCCGCCGCGAAGACTCCAGGTTATCTATGCTTAACTCTCCCCTCAGAGGTCCGCGCGAGAAAGTAGGCGGCCTGTATCACTTTGGCCGCATGGTGGATAAAATTCGCCTGCATGTCGAAAATGAACTGCCGGAAGAATATCGGCCTGACTTCGGCCATTCCCGGGGCCTGGATGGTGCCTGTTGCGGTTTTCTTAACATCGAGCACACCCAGTTGGCGGAGCATGTGAAGGAGAACCCGGGCTCTACAGATGACGAACTGCTTGCATGGTGCTTCGACCATGGGGATTTTCGGCCAAACTCCATGCAGATTCACATCTGGAACGAGTTCGCGCGCAAATTCGGCTACGACGACAGCGCCAGCATGGAAGCCCGCACAGATCTCGCCACCGGCAATGCAGCGCCGGCAGCCTCATAACACACAGCGCCTGGCGAAGCCTGCAAGATTAATTTCGGACATGGCAAAGCCGGGCCTCTTTAAGCCAGCCATGGACCAGGGGAGCAGCCCCGGTCGTGGCGGTAAGCATAAAAATCCCGGCGGAATAAGAAACAGCAGGCTAAGGAGTCTCCGGAGACTCCAGGAAGCCTGGAAAAACGGGAGCCGCGTCTCAGACCAGCACGCCCAGCACGTCGAAGGCAGTTTCCTGCGTCTCCACGATCTGGTACGGGATGGCGAAGCCGGCGATATCAAAGATGCGCTTCACTTCCGGGCGCAGGCCGCAGACGGCGAGTTTTCCACCCACACGGTCAATGGACTTGGCGGCCAGGAAGAGTTCGCGCAGGCCCGCGCTGCCGATGTAATCAACGCCGGACATATCAATGACCAGCTTGGTGCCACCCGTAATGAACGGGGCGAAAACCTTTTTGGCTTCGGCGGCGCCCTTGGGGTCCAGGGTGCCGTTCAGTAGAATGATGTCTGCGTCGCCGTGTTTCGATACTTTGCTTTCCATAGGGCAGGGAGCGGGGAGTGAGGCGGGAAGGGGAAGAGGTGTGGCATCCGCCGCGGGGTAGATGCCGGAGATCCCTGAATATTGTTCCGCCTTAGGCCCGTTTGGCAAGACTTCAGGAGAAAATGATGCGGGATTTGCTGCTTTTGCCTGTCCTGTCGTGCCGGAGCCCGGTTCGTCCACCGCGCTGAGGTCGGCGGCGGTGCGCATTTGCATCTGGCTGCGCAGTTCCAGAAAGTCCTCTACGGTACGGGGATGTGTGGTCATAACGGCTTGGAGTGGGGTATTGGGAGAGACGGGGACGGAGGGCGATTTTTGGCGAAGGAAAGGCAGACGGCGCATGGCCGCAACTGCTGCGTGCCGCGGGCGCAAATGGCGTGCTGACGCGAAATTCTGGAGAAGCGACAGGTAGAAAGCGAACGGTCCTAGCCGTTTTGCGCTTTCTCCTGCATAAATTTCTCAGATCGCCGCGTTAATTCATCCGGGCTCACGTCCTCGACATGTGTCGAAACGCTCCAGCGGTGGCCGAAAGGATCGGTAAAACAGGCCGTGCGATCGCCCCAGAACTCATTGGTCAGGGGGCGATTGACGGTGGCACCATGGGCCGTGGCTCTCTCCAGAGCAGCGCCGGCGTCCTCCACATACACCCGCAGGGATGTGGAAGTGCCGCCAACAGACTGCGGGCTGAGACAGCCCCACTCGGGAAATTCATCGCACAGCATAACGACGGAATCCCCAATCTCCAACTCCGCGTGCATGATGGCGCCGGATCCGTCCTGCATCCGGTAGCGCTCTTTGGCGCCCAGCACTGCGGTGTAAAACTCAATAGCCTTCGACGCGCCACGAATGGTAATAGCGGGCGTAATCGTGGCATAACCTTCCGGTATATACTTTACACTCATAGATATAAGATAAATATAAGGAGTCGCTGCCGAATAATCTCGGGGACGTAGAGTGATGATTTTGAGATGAGAGCAAGGCGGGATGAAGGGAGTGCATTAGATTAATGCCCGACCTGAATTCCAACGAAGCTATCGCCCAAAAGCAACGCTCCACATCCTAAAGTTTATTCGGCAGCGACTTCTAAGAGAAGCGAGCGCCTGCAGGAATGAAAAATCGTTTTCTACGCCGCTCCCTCTCTCCCTGCCCGATATCGAAGCAAGTTAATTGCTCCGCTAAGTTCCAGATAATTTCCCCCATCCACTACCGGGATGCAACCCCTTCCTTGCGCGAATACGAAGGTTTTTTCGAGATCGCTCCTCTACTGAGCGGTAAAGCAACCCCACCCCGCCCTGCAGAGCTCTTTTCTCCCTCGCCACGCTAAATAAAAGCTTCACCCTGCACGCCAATGGTATACGCTAGCCCAATACATGACGCTGCCGCCTGCCGAACTGCTGGGACACTTCGACCTCGAGGCCGAAGAACGCACCCGCAGCCTGGAGCTCACCCTGGAGCCCCCGCCGCATGCCGCCATCGATCGCGGTTTCTGCGACCTCATCTCCCGCTTTCTCTCCGACTACGCGGGGCGCCTGCACGCGGAGAATAACCCCAGCGGCGGCGACTTTGCCGATGCCGTCTGCTATCTGGCCAATGAGCTGCTGGAGAACGCCGTAAAATACCGCTGCGGCGGCCCCGTACAGCTCGGCTTCTGCCTGCAGCCGGCCCACTTTGTCCTCGTCATTCGCAACGAAATGCTGGCCTCCCGCGCCCCGGAATTCCGCCAGCGCGTGCAACAGATGCTGGAGAGCGACCCCACCGAACTCCTTATGGAGCAGGCCGAACGCAATGCGGCGGACCCCGACAGCCACGGCTCTGGCATCGGCTTCCTGACGCTGCTGACCGACTACGGCGCCCTGCTCGGCTGGAAGCTTCAGCATAAAGTGCAGGATGCGGGCACCGATCAGGCCAGAATCACGCTCACCACCATGGCGTCGCTGGTACTGGGCAATATGGATCCGCCCGCCGCGTGACCCTCGGCCCGCCTCGCTTTGCCGGCGGCCGGTGCCTGCCACCCCGCTGTCCCCTTCCCTTTTCTGCCCCCTCCACACTATATAACAGAACGCACCCACGCGATGCAGACGGATATCCAAGGCCCCAATTACCGCGCATGGCACGACGCCGACGCCGCAACCGTCCACCTGGAAGGCACCTTCCGCCTGGCCGACAATCCGGGCTACGCCCCCATCCATCAGTTGCTGGAGGAAGCGCTTCTTGCCCATAAGGCCGATCTCATCGTCGACCTGCGCAAGCTCCAGTTTCTCAACAGCTCTGGTCTCAACGTACTGACCCGCTTCGCCATCAGCGCACGCAAATCCGGGGCGGCCCGGATCACCGTGCTGGGCTCCACCGCCGTACCATGGCACGCTCGCTCGCTGCCGAATCTGCAGCGCCTTTTTCCTGCGCTGGAGCTTCACATTCAGCCCGCGGCGTAGGTTCGCTGTCTTGCCTCCCTTTCTTCTCCTGCTTCTGACGGGGATGCTCCCCTCGCTTTTGCTTCTGTCCCCTACTCTGCTGACCAGCCGGCGTCCGTTCCGGCCATCATCGCGTCATCATGTCCCCGCCGCCTGCCGTTTTCTCATGGGCGCACTATATATAGTGTAGTGCGTTCAGCCGCTCGAAGCTGAATGGTAAATCGCCCATCTGTATTCCTCCCGGGCTTCAGCACTGTCTCAGCAACAGAGACCAGGCCGGTCCACTATATATAATAGCGTCGACGCGTATCCGGCCCGCTATTTCAGCCATTAGGCACCTGTTTACCGGGCCGCCTATGCTCATCCCCTGTTATGGATGCAGCATGCATTATTATTCTGACTGTATTAAAACAGGTGCATAAAATATTGGAAGAATTCAAACCACGGTCAGACTTCATTGTCTTTGCGCTCTTTCACCATCCCCTTTCGTCCAGAATGCCTTGCCTCACTACATCAAACAGGATGGTGAAACGTGTATCACGCGTGGTGCATATTCATACTGGCACAACATCCACAACATCACTCAATCGTTGTAATTGCTGCGCGGCATCCTCTATTACTCATCGCCAAAAGGACAAAAAATGCATATCGCATAAAGTTTCAATCCCCTTTCAGGCATCATCGCAATAGAAGACTGCGACAGGCTCCTCAACAACGGGCCATGCAGAAAGAGCATACCTGTCGGCACGAAGCATCCGTCTATGATCAGCTAAGAAAAATCTATAGATACCCCATTATCGGCACTTTCCACCACAGCAGATTCCATCTGATTTAAAGCAACATTCACGAGGAATTTTGGCGGTGCGCGCGTCGTTTCACTATGGCTCTGTGCGGGCTTTCCACAAATAAGGGGGCAAACTTGAGCGCCTTCAAACGTCCGGCTGCGACAACGTAACAATCCAGTCATCGAAGCGCAAAAGCACTTGCCGCGCTGTTGCGTGGAGCAGCATGGCGGGCTGCAACAGCACGCCGCATTCCTATTGGTACATCACGAGACATAGTGATCATTCGAATACATTACACCTAATAATGTGTGCATGAAGGCCGGGAAATATCGTAACAAAGCCAAGCACAAGATCACAGCACAACCCTTTCTTTTTCAGGTTGTTACAACAACAAATCCCGGCATTTTTTCGGCATGACGGGCTGAGATAATTCGGAAGTCATTACACCATAGATGCACTATTTCGCACAAAAACACTCTTCTTAACACCATCGCTTCAGCATGTGGAAAGGGCAGCATTGGGGCACAGCAATACAGGCAGGTATAAAGGCATCGCCTATGCGCCTTCCTACATCGCAACCGCGATCAAAGGCACAGACAAGGGAAAATATGCATCAAAAGAGGGAAAAGATACATATGGACTATTGACTTGTAGCGTATCCTCCACTATTTATTTACTTATGACTAAAGCAGCCAAAGCAGCCCCCGCGAAGACCGAAGCCCCTACAGCAGATCCGCTCGAAGCCGAGATTCGTTTGGCTCAGGAGAAGCTTGCATCCCTTCAAGTTCAGAAGGTCGATAAGATTAAAGATGCTCTGAGCGAAGCCAAAGAGAAAGTTGCTAAGCTTGAAGAAGAACTCGCCTCGATCACCGGTGAGTCCCCGAAGGTGAAGACCAAAGGTGCCAAGCGCAAGCGCCTCTCTTCTTCCGATATATATCAACGCATTACCGAAGGCCTGCGCAAGTCCGGCACCACCGGCCTGAGCCAGATTGCCATTCATAAAGAAACCGGCATTAACTACGGCACGGTCGGTCACTTCCTGAAGACACACGCCGATATCATTACCGACAACGGCAAGTCGCTTAAGGAAAAGCGCTACACCCTCAAGGGCTAATTACGGCAGATTTCTGTCGCATTGAGAAGTCTGGCTGCCCGTTTTTATAACGGGTACGCAATAGCAATGTGCGCGGGTCTTATCAATCAAGGCCTGCTCCACATTGTCTCTTTGCCATAAGGCCGGCTTCTGAAGCCCCGCTCCCCCTTATCAGCCTTGTGCTATAAAGCGCAGCTGATCTCGCATTTTCCATTTAGCGAATACCGCTCTGGCGTATCGTCATAAGCATGGCCATGCTCTGCCTTTAGGGCCGTTTCTCCTGTCACGGAGAGATCGCCTCAGGCATCATGTCCATGGCTTGTTCCCCCGAACCCGGCCCATTCGCCCCATGGACTCCCATGCGCAGATCACCTGCGCTTTTTGCATTTTCCGGGAGGCATCTGTTTTGCAGTCGCGTGGTGTCGCCAAACGATGTGGGGCGCTGTACGAATTCCCATTTTAACGCAACGTCTGCAACGGCGCGACGACCGCAACGGGGAGCGGAGGAAGTCTGGGTCGCACGCGATCATTATTTCGCAATGCGACCCGCTATGGCGCCGCCCCGCCAGACTAATCGCTTCCTTCAGAATTAGTCTTTATGTTCACACGGGCGCGCTGGCCAAAGCCGCCACGTTCGTATATGATGTCTCGCTATGGAAAAGACAGTAGCGATAGTAGGGCGCCCTAATGTAGGGAAATCGGCGCTCTTTAACCGGTTGGTGCGCAGACAGATATCCCTGGTTTTCGACCGGCCCGGCACTACGCGGGACCGCATTATCGCGTCGTGCACCTTTCAGGATCATCGCTTCACCCTTATTGATACAGGCGGTATCGGCCTGGAAGACACCGACGACTTCGGCACCGCCATCGCCCGCGAAGCCGATCTGGCCCTGCAGGCCGCCAGCGACATCCTTTTTGTGGTGGACGCCCGCGAAGGTCTGACCCCGCTGGACCACATGGTGGCCGATATCCTGCGCCGCGCCGGCGCCTCCGCCTCGGCACCCACGCACGTCTCCAAAGCATCGGCAGCTTCCGCAGAATCCGACCCGAACTCTGATTCCGACGCCCCCGCCCCAGTCCCCGCCAGACTGCGCCGCCGCATCCAGGTAGTGGCCAACAAGATGGACGCCCCCAAGCAGAGCCACATGGAGGGCGAATTCTCCCGGCTCGGCTTTGGCAACGCCGTCGGCATCTCCGCCGCGCACGGCGTGGGCATTGATGACCTGCTGACCGCCCTTACCGCCGAGTGGCCCGAGCCCCCTTCCGCGGAAGAAGAAGCCGCCGCCAATGCCGCCGCGCCCCGCCAGGCCCGCCCCACGCGCGTCGCCATCGTCGGCCGGCCCAACGTCGGCAAATCCTCTCTTATTAACGCGCTGCTTTCCGATGAGCGCACTATCGTCAGCCCCGTCAGCGGCACGACGCGCGACGCGGTGGACGTGCCATACAGCCGTAACGGCCGCGACTACACGCTGGTCGATACCGCCGGCATGCGCCAGGAGCGCCGCATCAGCGATCCCCTGGAAGGCGCCATGACCGGCCGCAGCGCTCACTCCATCAATCGCGCGGACGTATGCGTGCTGGTGATCGATGCCGCCGAAGGTGTCTCCAGTCAGGACAAAAAGATCGGCGGCCTCATCCTCGAGGCGATGAAGCCGTGCGTTATCGTCGTTAATAAGTGGGATCTGGCCCGCGAACAGGGCGACGGCGGCAGCTCCGCCCAGCGCGCCTACTACGAGCAGGTCATGCAGGATCTCTTCTTCCTGCATTACGCCAGCGTGGCGTTCCTCAGCGCCAAAACCGGCGAGCGCGTGCACGGTCTCTTCACGATCATTGAGAACCTGGACAAGAGCCGCCAGTTCCGCTTTGCCACGGGGCCGCTCAATCGCGTCATCTCCAAAGCCATCGAGCGCCATCCGCCCCCAATCTCCGGCGGAAGCGGCCGCCGCCTCAAAGTGCTCTACGCCACGCAGGAGCCGCCCGAAGAAGGCCGCAGCCAGGCCATCCCCGTTCTGATCATGTTCGTCAACTCGGCGAAACTGTGGACCGCCACCTATCAGCGTTACCTGGATCTGCAGTTGCGCGACTCCTTCGACATCCCCGGCGTGCCCATCCGCTTTGTCCTGCGCGAGCGCCAGCAACGGGAAACCGCCGACCCCATCCGCAGCGCCGCCGGCTCCCGCCCCGCCGAGGAGCGCCAGCGCAAAGCCACCGCCGCCGCCCGAAAGGCCGCCGTTAAAGCCGGCACTCCCCTGCCCGCCCACGATGCCGCTGCCACCGCGGCGGATGCCGAAGCTGCCGCAGCCGTGGCCGCCTCCTCGCGCATCGCCAAATCCACCTCACGTGTCGGCCCCAAACCCAAAGCCGCACCCTCCGCCCCCAAACGCCGCACGGGCGGCAAAACGCAGGCCAAACCGGCGCGGGGCGGCAAGCACCGGCGGTAATCGACGGATCTCCCTGGGGAGTTCGCGTCCTGCCCCAGGGATGCCTGCATCATGAAATTCAAGCGTGCCGCGTGGGCCGCACTCCCCTTCTCGGCGTAAAACGGCGGGGGGCTACCAGTTGGCGGGATTCCGATCGGCGGGATTCCGGCGGGAGCGGCATGGGGCCGTAGGCGGCGACCACGCACCACAGGGCGGCACCCAGCGCGAAGATCACAAAGCCCAGCATCGGCATGGCCAGGCTCCAGCCGCGAAAGAGAACGATGCTGAGCTCCAGCCACGATACCGCCGCGATGGCCAGCAGCACCATCGCCTGCGTCATCCCAAGTCCGTAGAAAGCGCCGATAACCGCGCCCATCAGCAGCGCGTAGAGAAAGAACAGCATGGGCGTGGAAAGCGGACGGATGAAGTCGCCCTCAATGATATTGAGCGCCCCGGCCATGTGCAACCGCACGGGAGGCAGATCGCCGGCCAGGGTGCGTACGGGAATCGCGGCGGGATCAGTGCGGCCCACCCACACCTGCCGATTGCGCAGCAGCCGCAGCTCATACGGCGGCCTGATATCCGAGCCGAGGCTGGTCTGATAGACCAGGAATTGCCCATATGTATCGCGCCAGCCTTCCGGGCGGCCAATATGGAAGCGCACGCGCATGCGTCCCTCTTCATCAACAGGAATGCTGCGCAGGTACTTGCCCTCGCCATCGCGCAGCGTGATGACGCTGCCGGGCACCGCTGTGGATTTGCTGAGATCCGCGCCAAGCTGCTGGGCTGCGGCCTGCAACGACAGCGAAGGCACCACTTTATCGCGAAACTGAAAGATCATGGGCAGCCAGCGCGTCACCGCCTCGCCCTGCGGACGCAGGTTGGAGATGCCAATGGCGGCGCTCTCCGCAATCCCCTCATACGGCCAGAAGGCGCCGGCAAACTTCGGCACCGCCGCCAGACTGCCGCGAGTGGGGATTCCGGCAACATTGGCCGGGGCGGGCGTTGGCGTCGTGGAATTCGCCGCGTCCTCGCGCACCAGCGCCGCCGCAAGCACGTGGCGGTCATACAGGTGCAGCTTCTCCGCCAGACGCGAGTCCTCGCGCGGAACGGGATCCGGCCCCGCCAGCACGGGCTCCAGCACCAGCGAGCGCGGGGCGTAGCGCAGCAGCGATTCGCGGTCCAGCAACAGCGTGAACTCCAGGCGCGACCATGGCCAGGGGCGGTCGGGCGGAATCTCATTGATCTCGATAAGCGCCAGTTGAGTATCCGCGGGTCGCGCGGAAGGCATGCGAATGCGCCAGTCCAGCATTCCTTCGTCCAGATCCTGCAGCACGCCCATCCAGTGGCCCGCCGTTACGATCAGCAGCCACGCCGCCGCCAGACCAAGCTGCACGCGAAAGCGCAGCAGGGTAGCGAGGACCGGCGTATAGAGTTCTGCAAGATTCACAGGCACACAAATGAAAGCAAAAGTCGGTGCCGAAGCCACAGCGCTTGTGGCATCCGGACATTACTCGCGAAGGCGCGGATCCATCGCGTCGCGAATCCCCTGCCCCACCAGATTATAGGCGGTAATCGTGATAAAGATCATGATGCCGGGGAACACCGCCAGCCACCAGGTCGAAACCACGCCATCGCGCGCCTGCGCCAGCATGTCGCCCCACGTGGGGGTTGGCGGCTGCACGCCCATGCCCAGGAAGCTCAGCCCGGACTCCATCAGAATGGAGGACGCCACGCCAAACGTAGCGGAGACGAGGATAGGCCCCATGGCGTTGGGCAAAATGTGCAGCAGGATAATGCGCCGGTCGCTCGCCCCCAGCGCGGAAGCGGCCATCGCAAAAGGCTGCTCGGAGAGTCGCAGAAACTCGCCGCGCACCAGCCGGGCCACGCCCGTCCAGCTTGTAAACCCGATCACCAGCATGATGTTAAAGAGACTGGGCTGCAGAAAGGCGAGCACGGCCAGGATAAGGAACATCGTCGGGAAGCACTCCATGATCTCGATCACGCGCGACAGCACAATATCCGTCCACCCGCGATAGAACCCCGCCAGCGACCCCACCAGCAGCCCCAGCCCGATGGAAATACTGGTAGCCACAAAGCCAACCGTCAGCGAGATACGCGACGCGTGCACCAGACGGCTGGTGATATCCCGGCCCAGATGATCCGTGCCCATCCAGTTCGTCCAGTTAGGCGGCAGCAGAATATCGCCCTCCTGCTCCAGCGGGTTGAACGGGATCGGCGGCATCCACGCGTAGGCGGAGCCGGTCGTCGAGTTCACCAGGGCGCGGTAATCCCGCATGTCGGAGATATTACGATGCTGAGACACCAGCGTCTCCGCAAGCCCCACGCCGAGGATCGCCAGCAGCAGCAACTCCTTCGCGGACTGCCGCCGCCGCATCGCCCAGATCATCACCGCCAGCACGGGGTAAAGCAACCAGCGCAGGTCCTCCCTGGTCAGCGAGTGAAGCAGGGGAAAGGTGTGCTGCTTCTCCAGCACGATGGTACGGGGCACTTCCGCACCGCTGCCGGCAGTGGGGGGCGCCTCCTCCGTCTTCTTTACGGAGACCAGATAGTACGGCTTATTGTTGGCCAGAAACGGGCTCAGAATCGCCACCAGAAAGAGCAGGATGACCGAAAACAGCCCCGCCATGGCCAGACGATCGCCGCGAAAGTGCGCCCAGGCTACGTGCGCCAGTGTATTGCCCGGCTCGGCCACATGAGAAGCCAGGGAAGATGGCGGATCCGCAGTCGGCTCCGAAGGATGCGAAGTGGTGGGTGAAGCGGAAATCATGTTGGAAAGAGAGGAGCGAAATCGTGAGCTGGCAGGCGAAAGCGGCCGGCGGCATCAGCAGCCCCGGGGATTCAGTTCAGGCGAATTCTGGGGTCGGCGACGCAGTATAAAATATCGCCGATAAGAAATCCGGCCAGAGTCAGGAAAGCCGAGATGGTGAAGATGCCCATGATCAACGTATAGTCACGGCCCTGAATGGCTTGCAGCGTCATCACGCCCATGCCCTGAATTCCAAAAATCTGCTCCACAATCACGCTGCCGCCCAGAATAGCGGGGAGCTCGAACGCCAGCAGCGTAATGATGGGGATTAGCGAGTTGCGCAGGCCGTGGACGAAAATGACCGTTCTTTCCGGCAACCCCTTGGCGCGCGCCGTCCGCATGTAATCCTGGCGAATGATCTCCAGCATACCCGTGCGCGCATAGCGCGACAACGCGGCAAGACTCGGATACGTCAAGACTGAGAGCGGCAGCACCAGATGCCACAGGCGGTCCAGAATCCAGCTGCCCAGCGGCAGATTCTCCGCGCCCATGCTGCTTAGATTACTGGCCGGGAAAATGTTCCAGTAATCCCCACCGCAGAGGAACACCAGGGCCAGCGTGGCGATCCAGAAGCTAGGCAACGAGTACAGCAGAAACAGCCCGAACGTGGTGATCCGATCGAAGAACGAATCGCGCCCCACTGCCGAGGAAACGCCGATCGGTATCGAAATAATGTAGGCCAGCAGCAGAGAGCCGATGCTGAG
>JBGGNE010000328.1:0-4976 GCA_041287705.1 Methylacidiphilales bacterium
CCGCGTTTTTAACCACATGGATGCTGTACGAGCCCAACTCCTCTCCGGACTGCGCGAGCTTGCCTCACTGCCTTCCCTTATCCAAAGCATTTGCGCCTGGCCCTGGATTACAAGGCTCATCTTGAACGCGAATTAGAATTACATTCCAGAAGGAATGATTACGGCGAAACAGGCCAATAGCTCACCGTCCGATGCCTACCGCAATTTTCTTTGCGTGCTTGGCTTTGTTACAACACCTTTTCAGAGGGTAATGGGAGTTCTGCTTCGCGATCCTGCCAGTTCCTCTTCTTCTTCTGCCTGTACTCCGACTCCTGAAACGCCTTTCGCTCAATATGTGGCGTTTTTATCCAGACTGTCCGCTTATCTGTTCTACTTGTTCTGGAGATTATGTTTTATCATGATTGTAGGAGGGCCTGGCTTTTACCATTTATTGGGTGGTTCATTTTCGCCAGTAGCCCGTATGTGGTTTGGGCCTTATGCGCTGCTTGTCGCGTTGCTCTTTCTGGATTGGCACAGTGTTCTTTCACTTCGTTATAAGATGATCCTGCTTAGTTTTCCATTGGTGATCTGCTCTGTCTTTCTGTATTACGATTTCATGTCTTGTGCCCGGTTCCGTACGGTTTCCAGATCCACCCGCGAGATAGTGAAAGCTATGCTACCGCCGCATTCCTATGACATTTCGTTTATAGGAACAAACACAACGCAGAGCTGTATACAGATCTACGGTATTGTGGAAAAGGAGAAGCAGGAGGAGATGGTTGCAGTTCTTCGTAAGCAAAGCATGAATCCGCGATGGCCCGCAGGCCGCGTCCATGTGAAGTTCTACAACAGGGACGCATACCGCAGCGGAGATCTCAGTACGGCTACAGAACTGGGCTCGTACACCTTTGATAAGCTCTTCACTACTCCCTCCCCAGCTAATCGTTCTGTTGAAGCGTAACCCGCTTTGGCATCGATCGCGTTATTTTCTGCTTTTGCGCTGGCACTTTTGTCGCTTGCAGGTTAAAGAGTGCAATCATGAATGACCGATCCGAGCTCCTCGCTTCTTCACTATGGCTGGTTGCCTTGCTGGTCATGGCGGTTTCGCTTTCCTTCTCTGGTATTAACCATGTGAGCCTGCACGCGGAAACCTCGCCTGCCGCGGCGGTGCCCGGTGGCGCACCGAAAGCCACGGGCTACTTCCACGCGCATAAGGAGGCAGATGGGCGCTGGTGGATCATTGCGCCGGACGGCAGCCGCTTCATCTCGAAGGGCGTTTGCAACGTAACGTACTGGCAGGATAAGATTCAGGGCACTGATCACTCGCCCTATCTGGAGGCGAACAAAGCCAAGTATGGGTCGATCGACGCGTTCCGCAAAGCGGCGGGGGCGCGGCTGCTGGGCTGGAATTTTAACAGTCTGGGCGCCTGGGCGGACTCGGCCATTTCGGCGGTGGAAGTGAATGGGCTGCGCCTCGCGCGGTCCCCGATTCTGGATCTCGGCTCCTCCTTCGTGGCCGAGAAAAACAAGGCGCACCCGGAGCGCGGCCACGCCTGGCTGCACGGCACTTTTCCCGACGTGTTTGATGCGGACTTTGAGCCCTTTATGCGGCGTGAGGCCATGGAGAAATGCGCTCCTCACGCGAAGGATCCCTACGTGCTGGGCTGGTTTACGGACAATGAGCTGCGGTGGGGCCCGGACTGGCGCAAGAATCAGGAGCTTCTGGTGGACTTTCTGAACGCGCCGGCCGATACGGCGGGACGCAAGGCAGCAGCGGCATTTCTGGAAAAGCGCTACACCTCCATTGAGGAATTCAACAGCATCTGGAAGACCTCCCTGAAGGCGTGGCCGGAACTGGCGACCGCAGCGGAATTGAAGACGCCCTACCCGGTAAAGGCGGTGTATCAGCAGAACAAAGATACGGAGGAAAAGCTGAACGCGGCCGAATCGGGCCGTATCCGTTATGTCGCAGACTGCAATGCGTTTACGGCCATTCTGGCGGAGAAGTATTTTAAAGGCACGACCGAGGCGATTCGGGCCGCCGCGCCCCATCACATGGTCTTCGGGTGCCGCTTTGCCTATGTGCCGATCCAGCCCGTGGTGGATGCCGCCTCACACACGCTGGATGTCATTTCGTTTAACGCATACGCCCATGATCCCACCGGCACGATCAATCGCTACGCGGTGTTTGGCAAGCCGCTGATCATAGGCGAATTCGCTTTCCGCGCCGAGGATTCCGGGCTGCCCAATACGAAGGGGGCGGGCCCCAAGGTGAAGAATCAGGCGGAACGGGCGGCCGCATACCGCGTGTATGTTCAAAAGGCGATGGAGCACCCGCAAATGGTGGGCTACCACTGGTTTGAGCATGCCGACGAGCCGAAGGAGGGCCGCTTTGACGGGGAGAACTCCAATTACGGCGTCGTGAACATCAAGGATGAGCCGTACGAAGAATTCGTGAAGGTCGCCAGGGAAGTCAACGCCCAGGCGGAAGCGTGGCACGGCGGACAGAAAGCGGCGTTACCGGCAGATAAGTAGCGCAGTGGGAAGTGATGGAACTGATACTTTCCCCTCCGACTTTACTTCACCAAGACATCCAGTATTTGCCCGTCGGCGCTTAGTCTTTTGCGCAAGAGTGGGTAGGGTACGCCCTGCACGGTGGTCTTTTCATCAATGGCGGTTGCCGCAGCGGTGGCGGCACTCTGGGACAGAATCATGAAGACCGATTCCATACGAATAGAGCCGTAGGTGATGTGCGAGGCGGCTACGCAGACGGGCACCAGAAGATTGGCGCACTCGGACTTCCGGGGAACGATGGCGCGATAATCGATCTCATACGGGCCTTTGGGACCTCGCTGCACATCTCCTTCGGCGCTGACAAAATTCTGCGCGTTAACGTGGTATTGCACGTTGTGGGAATCCATGGCGTAGGAACCGATGCCGACCGGCAGATCTGTCTTTTGCGCGATGATGGCGTTCTCCGTCATGACATGATCATTCACCATCCGTCGCGCCTCCCGCACATAAAGCTGGGGCGACCAATGGCTGGAATCGACAAACTCATCCTTAGGGAGACCCCATTTACCGAGCCAGACGCGAAGCCTCTCGGAAACGCGGGGATGATTCTGCACGGTCCAGATGAGACCGAGCTGCCAGTTCTTGTGCGCCTCGGCAATCTTCTCCCTGGTGGCGTAGCTGCCCTCGGGATAATCGTAATTCATCCCGATGTAGTCCGTGGAGATACCCGATTCGTTGTTGGAATCGGTCTTGCGGTTGGGCAGCGCGCTGGTTTTGAAAAAACGGCCTTTCTGCCCGGCTTCCAGAGCGCGGAACACGAGCTCGTAATCTTCCTCCCGATAGCCAGGAGGCTTGGCAATGTCCACCCGGTTTTCGGGCACATCCGTAAGGCACATCCGGTAACAGTAGGCCTGGATTTTGCGGTCACCATCTCCGTTCTGCCCGCCGGTGTCCGGGTTGACGCGGGGCAGCAGCCCGCTGGTCGGATCCCCCTTTTTGACATACGGATCGATACCGACCGGGAGTTGGTTGCCTCGCTTTCCCGCCTGAATCCCGTTAATCGTTTCGCCATACTGCTTATTGCTTTCGCGTCCTATGGTATAGGACACGCCGGCCCCGGCCATGAGGTCGCCCTCGTAGGTGCAGTCGATAAATATGCGGGCTTCAAAACGGCGCCCGTCTTCCATTTTGATCGCGACAATCCTGTTGCCGCTCTTCTCCACGCCCCTGGTGCTGGTAGTCCTGTCCAGTCTGGCCCGAACGACCTCAATCCCGTTTTCCTTGATCAGATCATCGAAAATCTTCTCGGCTACGTGCGGCTCGAAAACGGTGGCAATTTCCAGCTCCATATTGAACGCTGGTCCGTGCTGCCCCGCGTTCTTGAACTGCTCCTTCTGTTGAAACTTCCAGGCGCCAGGCTGCTGGTAATGTATCCAGATGCGGTGAAAATAGTCCTTCGTCAAACCTCCAACGGTCTTCTGGTCTCCCATATCGGTAAAGCCCAGTCCGCCGCTGGTCAGCCCGCCCAGATGTTTATCCGGGGAGATGAGTATAACCGATTTCCCCATTTTCTTAGCCTGCACCGCTGCGATGACCCCGGCGGAAGTGCCGCCGTAGATGCAGATATCGTAAGAGGAAGATGGAGCGGCGTGAAGAGGAGAGATACCGATAAGCAGCACTGCCGTCAGGATCATTCCGCAGAGCCCTGACCACGACGCGACAAGGCTGCCCGCCACGCACACAACCCCATTTTTTACGAATATCAAATTCACCGCTTGATGATACGGAAAACAGAGAAATGGTAAAACGATTATTCAGGATATAGACTAAATAAAAGCAATACCGCTTTCTTACCGTATCGCCCCATGTTGCGAGTTTGCATCGCGACTTTATTTTTAACGCAACGGTCGCAACGGCGCGACGACCGCAACGTGGGAAGATGTAACTGACAGATCTTACTCCTCATCCTCAACGTGATTTTTGGTAGGAAACCAGAGGAAAAGGAGGAAAGAAGAGGAAGGGGATACGGTGAATGAGACCATTTCGCGGAGTTAGTTGGTCTTACTATCTAAAACTTGGTGTCGTTGTCTCTTGATGGGGAATAAACCTGCGCTCCCCCGTATCCTGTCTCCCTCCCCCGTTGCGGTCGTCGCGCCGTTGCGACCGTTGCGTTAAAAAAGTTTCACGTATCGCCACGCGTTGCCGAACTGCTGTGCGGATTACCTCCATATTCAGCAACACAAAGGGACAGTGGAGACAACCCATAAGGTCATTTCTCACTGTCCCTGTTCAGTAGATTAAACTTAAGGGGCAAATCTTATCCCTGCGCTTAGGCTTCCGTAGCTTAGGCTTCCGTGGGCATCAGTTCGTTGACGATGCGGTCGATGCCTTCCTTGGCGAATTCGCTGGTGGGGCAGAGGCGGCGGGCTTTGAGGAACCATGTCAGGCTGGAGCCGAACTGCTTCTTCTTTTCCAGATCCTGG
>JBGGNE010000329.1:0-18613 GCA_041287705.1 Methylacidiphilales bacterium
AAACAAAGAGCCCTTTGTATATGTTCACCTTAATGCTCTGAATACGATTCTGCGAGGAGACTATGCGCGCACCCTTCCTTTGTGGGCGGAATGTATTGTATGGCTTTCGATTTCCTGTTCCGTGCTCTACCTGCTGGACCGCTGCCGTCTGCGCGTTGCAATTACCGTCCCCTTCCTCATTATTGGCTCCTATCTGGTCCTGTGTCTTGTAGTATTTTCCTCTTACTCCCTCATCCTTCCCCTGGTCTGGCCGATCCTTGGTTTCAGCACCGTTTGCGTTGGCTCGGCCTATCTGCGCTGGCAGGCGGAGCAGCTTGAGAAGCAACGTATCTCCAAGATCTTCTCCTCCTATGTCAGTCCGGGAATCATGGATGAGGTGATGAAGAACCCAGATAAGGTGAAGCTGGGCGGCGCCAGCAAGACGGTCACCATCATGTTCTCGGATATCCGCGGATTCACCACGTTTAGCGAAGCGATGGGGGATGAAGCGCTGGTTATTCAGTTGAACGAGTACTTCGATAAAATGGTGGGATGCGTCATCAAGTACGATGGCACGCTGCACAAGTTCATTGGTGACGCCATCATGGCGGTATGGGGCGACGTGGTCTCCAAGGGTGACGAGGTGGATGCGCGGAACGCGGTGCGATGCGCCCTTGCCATGCGCAAGGCCTTGGTGGAGCTGAACGAGTTCTGGAAGAAGGATGGGCGGATGACGCAGGCGTTCGGTATCGGCATTAACCATGGCATGGTGCGCGTGGGTAATATCGGCGCGCCGACGCGCATGGAGTTCACCGTCATCGGCGATCCCGTCAATTTTGCGTCGCGCCTGGAAGGTGTGACGAAGGAGTTCCGCACCGATTTCCTTATTGGCGAGAGCGTGAAGCCGCTGTTGGGCGATGAGTTTCTGCTTCGTACCGCAGGCAAAATATTGGTAAAGGGCAAGACGGAAGCCATCACCGTGTATGAGGTGGTATGCGAGGTGAAAGATCCCGAATTCCCCAATCAGGAGCCGTGGGTGAAGACCTATGAAGCTGCCTTCGCCGCCTATCAGTCACAGAAATTTGCCGAAGCGTTGGCCGGCTTTGAGTCTTGTCTGAAGCATAAGGGTCGCGAACAGGATTTCTGCTGCCAGCAATACGCCGAAGCGTGCCGCGATTTCATCGCCGATCCCCCCTCCACCTGGACCGGCGTCTACATCATGAAAACCAAATAACCAGCGTTCCGCTGGACCATGTAGCTGACGACTTTGTCGTCGCTGGGGATGTGGGAGCTGTGGTGGTTGGCTGATTGATTGGATGGACAGTGTGATGGGTGAGCAATGAACTCATGGTCTGTGCCATCCCCACCCTCCGCCCTCAATGTCCAGCTCCACATCCCCCGCGACGACAAAGTCGTCAGCAACATAGTCCAGCGGAACGCTGGTTTCTGTTTTTTTCTCTTAACGTGGGGGCTGGGAAGCTTTACTTTGGGGGATATGCGGTTGATTAACATGTTAAAGTCGAAGCTGCACCGGGCAACTGTGACAGGCGCGAGCCTGCACTATGAGGGCAGTCTTTCTATTTCCGAAGATCTGGCCCGTCGTGCACGTTTTCACCAGTACGAGCGCATTCTGGTGGGCAACATTAATAACGGTGAGCGCTTTGAGACCTACGTGATTTTTGCGGAGGCCGGTAAGGGCATAATTGAACTGAACGGCGCCACGGCTCACCTGGGCAAAGTGGGGGATCGCCTTACGATCATGACCTATACGCAGATTCCGGAGGAAGACGGAGAGAATCATCGCCCGGTGGTACTGCTGCTGGATGAGAAGAACAAGATGGTAAGCCTGACCGGCCACGCCCGTCCCGACGCTTCTGAAATCCACGAGCAGTCCCCCGCCTGACCACCAGCGTTACGCTGGACCATGTTGCTGACGACTTGTCGTCGCGGTCGGATGGGTGGCTTCACGTTTTGGGCGTGGGGCTGAATCCTGAAAATGCTGTGATTCAGTCCGATCCACGGGAACCTCGGGCATTCTCCGTTTATCTCACAAACTCTGCATTGATCCGGCGCGACGGAACAGGCAGAGTTTGTCCTTGTCTATGAACGATAACGACAAGGATCAGCCTGTCGCGGGCAGTGCCGCCGCAGAGGTTTCCGCCGCCGCGCCCGCCCCGGCTTCCGTTTCTGCGCCTGCGTCGGTCAGGCAGGTTTCGCGTACGCTTGCGCCTTCGGTATTGATGCTGGCGGCGGGGATCCTTCTCTATGGGCTGATTGGGGGCCTGGTATTGCGCATCTCGGGGATGACAGATATCACCGATTATGCGCCGGGCATCTACTACTATCTGTACGCCCTCATGGAGCCGCTGGTGATGATCGGCCTGATGGCGCTGTGCGTGCTGTTCGCTATCTTCATCGATAACAAGACGCGCGTACCTGAAGTGTGGCCGCAGCGGGCCGATTCCCCCGCGTGGCGCCGTCTGGTCTACGGGCTTTTACCTCTGCTGGTTCTGGGTGTCTCGGTTGCAGGCACGTTTTCGGTAATGCATAACTACGCCTTTGGCCCGGACGAGCATCTCGTGGAGTTCCAGGCAAAAGCGCTGACGAAGGGCCACGTCGCGGTGCCGTTGCCGAAGGATCTCATCTGGCTGGATAAGGGGATCAAGCCCAGCTTTGTCACCACGTATGCGCTGGGCGAACAGGCCTGGTGGGTGCCCGCGTATCTCTCCGGTTACGCGCTGATACGGAGCGGATTTTTGCTGCTGGGCGCCCCGTGGCTGCTCGGGCCGCTGTGCTCGGCGGGCAGCGTGGTGCTTGTTGCACTTATTGCGCGACAGATCTGGAAGGATGAAAAGAACGACGCAGGGGCAGAACGCGCTTTTTCGGAAACAGAGCTGCTGGCTGCGGCGATGCTGGCTGTCTCCAGCCAGGTGTTGCTGATGGGAATGACGGCCTTTTCCGCGCCGGCGCATCTGTTCTTTAACCTGCTGTGGCTGTGGCTTTTTCTGCGCAACACGCCAATCAGTCTTGTGCTGGCGGGCGGGGTGGGACTAATCGCCATTCTGCTGCAGCAACCGATGCTGCACGTTCTCTTTGCGCTGCCCTTTGTGCTGCGGCTGTTGTGGCAGCGTCGCTGGTTGCCTGCGGCGGGGTTTGCGATCTTCTATGGGGTGGCCCTGTGGTTTGCCGGATTTTACCTTGGTCGCCTGTTGCTGCCGCCCGGGGTTGCGGAAGACATGCTGTACAATCCCACGCCGGTTGTGACGGAGGATAAGGATCTGTATTCGCTCTATCTGCGCACGCTGTCCCTGCCGCTTTTCTTTGCCTGGCAGTCTCTGCCCGTGCTGGTGCTGGGGATCGTAGCCGTGTGGCACTGGCGCAAGCTGCCTCCTTCGGTGCGCGATCTGGCGATCGGGTTTGTGCTGGTATTCGGGCTTTACCTCGTCACACGCGGCAATATGGGCCATGGCTGGGGACATCGCTATTGCCACGCGGTGCTGGGTAACATCGTATTGCTGGCGGTTGCCGGCTGGCCCTGCTTTGCCGCTTCGGCCGGCAGGGCGCGTGCCGGCTTGTTTCTGGCGCTTAGTCTTGCTGTGGCGCTGGCCGTGCAGTTGCCTTACCGTGCGTGGTGCGCGGAGGCCGTGGTGCGGCCCTTTGCGTTAAGCAGCGAATCCCTGCAGCTTCATCAGGAACGGTTCATTCTTCTGGATGCACGCTACAAATGGTATGGCGACGATCTGATCCGCAACGGCCCTTTCTTTGACACGCCAAACCCCATTGTTATCCGGACTCAAACCCTGAAGTCCATGAATCCCGACAACCTGGGCGTGGTGTTGGACGAGCTGAAGCGATACGGCAACATGAAGCTGGTGAAATCTGAAGATCTCACCCCTTACGGCATCCCGACTCTTTCCGAAAGCGCCATGCGGGCCAGGGGCTTTCTGAACAAGGATGGCTCGGCGGTCGAAGATTCTGCTTCGGCCCGTCCCAAGCCGCAGCCACCATTACCGGCCAATCGCGCCAATTAACGCTGGAAATGGTCTGAGTCCAGTGCACTCCTGCGAGACTGGATAACATCGAAATCTTAAAAATAAAATTTCGATATCCTCATAGAGATGTCAGATTAGAAGCATGGGCGTAAATCGAGCCAATGACGAGGGCCGCGGCAACGAGTCCGGCCCGGATAAAAGCAAGGGCTTCATGCGCAGCAGCTTCCTGGAGAAGCTGCTAAGCCGGCTGGATCGTGTCGGGCGCGAAGAACTTCAGCACCAGTTGCAGCGGCTGGCGGGCGAAAAGGGCTTTCTGGAAACGATCTTCAACACCCTGCTGGAGGGTGTTCTGGTGGTCGATCCCAAGGGACATGTCATGTACCTGAACGCCGCGGTACAAACTCTGTTAGGTCTTAATCCCGACCGATCCCTGGGCCAGAGCGTCCACGCCATGCTGCCGGAGCTGGAATGGAACGCCTTCCTGCGCCAGCGCCGGGTCATCTCACGCGATATGGAGGTGACTTATCCCGAGCACCGCTACCTCAGCTTCTACCTGCTGCCTATTGAGGGCCAGCGCCGGGCGCTGCTGGGCTATGCGGCCATCTTTCACGATAACACCGCGGCCTTCCAACGGACGCAGCAGACTATTGAGAGCGAGAAGCTGAACGCGCTTTCTTTGCTGGCCGCCGGCGTCGCGCATGAGCTGGGTAATCCGCTTAACTCGCTGCATATCCATTTTCAACTGCTGGAGCGCGACCTGAAAAAGCTGGAGGACCCGCGCGGGCCCAAACTGCTGGAAAGCGTTCGAGTGGCTCGCGGCGAAATCAGCCGGCTCGATACCATCATCCGCCAGTTCCTCAGCGCCATCCGCCCCACACAGCCCGAGTTTCAGCCGGAGGATATCAACCAGTTGCTGCGCCAGTCCCTGGAGTTCCTGCAGCCGGAGCTTCGCGACAAAGACATCCTGGTCGAGACAGCCTTCTACGAGCCGCTACCGTCTGTTCCCGTGGATGCCGTGCAACTGAAGCAGGCGTTCTACAACCTCATCAAGAACGCCATGCAAGCGATGAATCCGGGCGGACTGCTGCGTATCATTACCGCGCGTACCGATACACACCTCATTGTCAGCTTTGCCGATACCGGCGCGGGGATCACCGCAGACAAGATCGCCCATATCTTCGATCCCTACTTTACGACCAAACGTTCCGGCACGGGTCTGGGCCTGTTTATCGTGCGCCGCATCATACGCGAGCACGGCGGCGAGCTGCGTTACGAAAGTCAGCCCGGCCGAGGTACCACCGCCCACATTGTCCTGCCGCTGCTGGAGAAACGCATCCGCCTCCTTACCGAGGGGGAATCCGCCGCAGCCAAACGTCAGGCATTGCCGGCTCCATCCACACCGCAGACTACGGAGATGGGCTGAGATAATAAGATAGCGACTCAAGCGCCTGTTTGAGAGCTGCCAGTCTACAGAGTCGGAACCGCCGCCAGCAGCTTCTGTGTATAGGGATGCTGCGGGTTCTCGTAGATCTCCTGCGAGCTGGCGCTTTCCACAATCTTGCCCTGCGACATCACCAGCACGTGATCGCTGATATGCTCCACCACGGCAAGATCGTGTGCGATGAAAAGATACGTCAGGCCCAGTTCATCCTGAAGGTCCTGCAGCAGGTTGACGATCTGCGCCTGTACCGAGACATCCAGGGCGCTTACGGGTTCGTCGCAAATAATGAAAGCGGGCTCGACCGCCAGAGCGCGGGCAATGCCGATACGCTGCCGCTGGCCGCCACTAAACTCGTGCGGGTAGCGATCCATGTGCTCGCGCTTCAGGCCCACTTTTACCAGCAGATCCGCCACACGCGCGCGCCGGTCGCCGCGGGTCATGGTGGGAAAATGAATCTCCAACGCTTCACCCACGATTTCCGCCACGCGCATACGGGGATTCAGCGAGTTGAAGGGATCCTGAAAGATGATCTGGATCTCTTTGCGGAATGGACGAAATGTTGCGTTGGAAAGATGCGTGATCGGCGTGCCGCGAAACAGGATTTTTCCGCTGGTAGGCTGGACCAAACGGATAATGGAACGCCCGATGGTGGTTTTGCCGCTGCCACTCTCGCCAACCAGGCCTGTGGTTTTACCGCGCTGTACGGTAAAGCTCACATCATCCACGGCCCGTACTTCGCCCACTTTGCGCCGAAAGATCCCGCCCAGAATCGGAAAGTACACGCACAGATTCTGCACGCTGAGGAGGATATCGTCGTCGGCTTTGATGGGCGCGGTGGTGCTCATGTTTCAACGGCTAGTCTCAGCGAGAAGGGGGCAAAACGCAATTCTGCATTTCAAAAGACCACATTCCGGCGGTAAATACACCGCCTCACAGGTCGTCAAAACGCCGATCGACGCCCCAAATCCATGGGCGCGATTTAGCGGGTGCCGACGCGGCGGAACTCCACGGGGAACTGGCGCCCATCCGTGTTCTTCATCGTGCCGCTCCAGACAACCTGATCGCCGTCCATGGATTTACGCAGGGAGATCGTGGCGGTAAGATCGTTGCCGGTATATTCCTCCAGCATAAGCTTGCCTTCGCGGACATTTTCTCCCTTCAGGAGGTAAATTGTGCCGCGTTTGCCGGGGTAGGTATAAGTGCCGGCAACTTCTCCATTGTCGGACCACGTCAGTTCAAACTCGGCGTACATGTTGCCCACGCGGCCGGTATACTCCGATTTGGCGAAACGCCCCACCTTAAGGATTTGTACGGTATTGCTCGATGACGGCGCCTTCACGACAGGGGTGACTTCCGTTTTGGCCTGGCTGAGAGAAACCGCACCGGGGATTACCAGAGCAGTTGCGAGAACAAGAGCGCGAGAGGCGGCGGAAGTTAAGGAAGTAGAGATTTTCATTTTAGAGAGGAACGTAAAGATGCTATTGCAGAGGCGCTTTGTATGGAGATATCAGACAGTTTTCAGGAATGGTCAGGACTATCTTTGCAAGATCTATAAGACCAATCGCAGACGTTAATTGGTACAAATCCTGGGTCGCTTTTGGGCGATAGCAGCGTTGCGCTTTCGGTCATGCATTATTCTAATGCACTCCCTCAATCGCGCCTTGTGTGTTGAATATACGTTGCCGCGTAATTGGTTTGCAAAAATCCCTGCCAGCATGCTAATATCGGCAATCGCTTCGACCTGTTTCCATCGAAGTGTGTTTCGCGTCCTCAACCTGTTCCTGACCTGCCTACTTTTATGCAAAACACTGGTCTCAGGCTATATGTGCAGATCACAGCCAGGCTTCTCGGTGCAACAGCATTGGCTGCGCTGGCTCTGACGCCGCTCGTTTCGCCCATGGCAAAGCTGCACGCTCAGGCTCAGCAATGGACAAAATCGAAACCTGACTACACGCTGAAGGATAAACTCAGCGCGATTGTCATCCCGGAGATCAGCTTCAAGGAGATTTCGCTGCCGGACGCCTTTCGTGCCGTCGCTGCGGCAGGCAAAGCAGCCGACCCTACAAAAGAGGGATTTAATCTCGTTGTATCCGCCGAAGTGGAAACCCAGAAAAAGGACACCAAAATCACGCTCGATCTTCAGAAAAAATCGGTAGTCGAAGTCCTGCAGTTTCTCAGTCATATGGGTTCCGTTGAAGTCGCCTACGATGAGTTTGCGGTTGTGGTCTCCCCTCTCCCTAAAGGCGGTAAATAGCAGTCTGTCCTGATCCAGCCCGCTTGCCTACGGGGGAAGCGGCTGCTTCAATACGCTGCGATGAAAATCATCATCATTGGCGGTGGAGTCGGAGGACTTGGTGCGGCCATTGCGCTACAGCGCGTGGGTCTCAGTGTGGATGTTTACGAGCAGGCGCCGCAGTTTGCCGAGGTGGGCGCCGGTCTGGGAGTTCTCTCCAACGCGGTGCGCGCCCTGGAAGCGCTGGGCGTGGACGGCGGCGTTCGGGCTGAAGGATTTCCACTGGCCACAGGGCAGTTCTGTACGGACTCGGGTCGTATTCTCAAGTCTATTGATTTCAACATGGCGCTGGACCCGCACTACCCCAGCTACATCGCCCATCGCGCGGACCTGCTGCGCTGGCTGCTGGACGCAGTTCCCGCCGAATCGCTGCATCCTGGCCATCGCTGCACGGCAATTGATACCAGCCGCGCGGATGCTCCGGGCGGCAAAGTGCTCGTCACTTTCGACAACGGCGCGCAGGTGGAAGCGGACGCGGTGATCGGCGCCGATGGATTCCGCTCTGTTATCCGCACCGCACTGTGGGGAGCCCAGCCCCAGCGCTACTCCGGCCAGGTCTGCTACCGGGGTGTCTGCCGCTACTCGCTGAAGGAGCCGCATGTCATTCGCGAGATTCAGGGCAAGGGGCAGCGCGCCTCACCAATCGCACTGGCTCGTGACCGCGTGTACTGGTGGGCGGCGCTCAACGCTCCCGTCGGCACTTCCGCCGCGGATCCCGTCGTCACGCGTCGCGAGCGTCTTATGGCTCGATATAAGGACTGGCCGTTTGAAGTCCCCGAGGTCATCGCCGCCACGCCTGCGGAAGCCATTCTGTGCAACGACCTGGTAGATATCGCGCCAATCCCGCACTGGACCAAAGGCCGCGTGACGTTACTGGGAGATGCCGCGCACCCGATGCAGCCCAACCTGGGCCAGGGCGCCTGCTCCAGCATTGAGGATGCGGTGGTTCTGGGCCGTCACCTCGCGGCCTGGCGTAACAATCCGCCGCGCACCGCCGCGGATGTCAGCGCCACATTCCAGGCTTATGAAGCCGAGCGCAAACCGCGCACCACGCGCCTCGTCAATGAATCGTGGCAATTCGGCATCCCCTGCCTCTGGTCGTCGCCCATCGCGGTCTTCGCCCGCAACACCCTTATGGCGCTCATGCCGACATCCATGCTGATCAAAAGCTTTGGTCGCAATATGAACTATGATGCAGGGAAGCTTCCAGCGATCTGAAGTACCGCATCCACAGCTTCCTCATCATATATCAAACAAACGCCGGACCCCATCCCCAAACAGGGTCCAGCGTCACGCTGGTTAACCGGGGATCCAGAAGCTGGTTTGCTCGGCGGTACTCGAAGGGATACCTTCCACTTCCAGAACCAGCGTCGTTACCAGCGGATCCGGCAGCTTTTCCGGGAGACCACGCAGGAAGAGGCGATCACCGTTCTGCTCAAAAGCGATGCTCTCGCCGCCATGCAGAAACTTCGCGCTCAGCACCTTATTGGCAATATCCGTTACGCACAGTTCCGTGCCCGTGGCATTGCTGATGTGCAGATAAATGCGGCTGCCGCGAACTGTCACGGTTCCCCAGTTCGTCCAGCTGTACGGCGAGAGCTCGGATCCGCGGATCGACTCGCCATTGCGCTCCAGCCACTTGCCGGCTTCGCGGAGAATGCGCGCGCTGTCCTCGGGAATTGTACCGTCCGGGGCCGGGCCAACGTTCAGCAGAAGATTGCCGGCCTTGTTGGCGGTTTTCAGCAGCATCTCCACTACCGAACGCGAATCCTTCCAGTGGAAGTCGCCGGGGTGATAGCCCCAGTTATCATTGAGCGTCATGCACGCCTCCCAGGTGATGCCGGGCGCGGGCGCGTGGATAGCCTGCTCGCTGTTCTTCACGTGCCAGGGCTGGCCGTTGCGTTCGTTGATAATCAGATGTGGCTGAAGCTGCATGGCTTCTTCATTGGCTTCCGGGCACTGCATATCGCTCGGGATAACGCCGTCGTACCACAGGTAATCAATCTTGCCGTAGCTGGTCATCAGTTCGCGGATCTGCGCGCGCCAGTAGGCGATAAAGCGCTCGCGGGCTTCCGTGCTTTTCCAGTCCTGCGGCGCGGGCCAGTCGCGAAACCATGGGCCGGGGTAATCCGGATGATACCATGCGGCAGGCGAGAAATAGAGTCCCACCTTAAGCCCTGCGGCACGGAACGCTTCAACGTATGGGCCCACCAGATCCCGCTTCGGGCCGATATTGCCCGTGTGAAAATCCGACGTCGCCGTGGGCCACAGAGCCAGACCGTCATGATGGCGCGTGGTCAGCACGGCGTACTTCATACCGGCTTCCACCGCCAGGGCGGCCCAGGCTGCCGGGTCGTAGTTCTCGGCGTGCCAGTTATCAGCGTATTTAGTCTTATACTCGTCGAAGGGAATGCGTTCACGGTTGGGAGCCCATTCGCCGCGGCCTGCCACGGCATAGGCGCCCCAGTGGATAAACATGCCGTAGCGCGCTTCGTCAAACCATGCTGTCCGGTCGATTGTCATAGAGAGTTAAGTAACGGCCCGTAAAAAAGATAGGATTACCGGACGAATCCGGTGCCAAGAATTCTCGGCATTTGCCATGGGCGGAGTCAAACGTATTAGTATAAATGAAAGGAACCTGTTTTCCAGTGATACACTAAGTATACATAACAAAAAGTTTGTGTGTGACGAAATCAGCGAAAGCTCTCGACGAGATGATCTAGATCAGTTAACATCTGGAAACTTCAATGCAAGCGATACCCACTTCCTCCGCAGCTGTTGTTGCAGCTTTACTTTTCGCTGCAGCTTCCACCTGCCCTATTACCGTCGTACTCGCTCTGGCGCAATCGGAACCCGCCAACAGTCAGGTTGCCAAACCCAAACTGCCGCCGCAGCCCCAGGCAGAACTTAGCGTGGTAAAGGCGCAGTACAGCCCGGAAGGCATTCTGGTGCTGGGTGTCCGTGTGACGGCAAAGGATAAGGACGTGCAACTGGGCTCGGCCGGTGACGGCACGATGAACGGCAATGACACTCCTTTTTCCATGGAAACCTGCTACCTGGAGAACGAGAAGACCAAGGAGCGCATCAACGCACTGCCGGATGTGCCCACTACGCCTAATTTCGGTCCGATGTCCCTGCTGACCCAGGTACCCAAAGGCACCTGGATTGAGCTCGGCGTTGCCTTTCCGCGACTGCCTGCTCCAAAGGATCCCGCCAGGCCGGATACCTATAAGCTCTATGTCCCGCTTAAAGCCGAGCCTGTTGAGGTGAAACAGCTTCCCACCCCGCCACCGCCAAAGGCCAAAGCTAAGCCGGCAGCAAAGTAACTGAAGAGGTTCGAAGGCGGCTAGACGTGCTGATGGCATTCTGGTCTTATCATCAGGGAAGCAGCATCATAACCGCACCCATGATCAATGTGGGAATCAGCGCACCCAGCAGCAGTCCCAGTGGTGAAACTCCGTTCGCAAAGCGCTGTTGCAGAATACTCTGGCCTGCGGGATTCGGAGCGTTGGCGATGACAGTAAGACCACCGCCTACAACCGCACCCGTCATTACCGCAATCTTCAGCGCGTCGCTGAAATTCGGTACCAGCGAAGCCAGGTAGGTGATCGCCGCGTTATCGTTAAAGGCGGTAAGAATAGTAGCGCCGGCCATCAGCGGCCATTCGCCCAGACTGCTCAGCACCGGCTCAATCCACCATTGCTGGCCGCCTCCATGCAACACCAGCGAGCCCAGGAAGAAGCCGACCAGCATGGGGGATCGCAGGCTGATATCGCTCTGCACTCCACCCGTGGCCTGCACAAAGGCGAGGAAGAACAGGAAGCCCATCACGACCAGCGGCATGTAATGCGCCGCAACTACCGTCCACGCCATAAAGCCCAGGTGCACGGCAATGATCCACGGCGGAACCGGGCGGCGAATGCCTTTCGGCTCTTTCGTCGCGGCGGTAGCCAGCTTCGCCATCTCCTCACGAAACGCAAAGTAGTACAGCCCGTTGGCCAGCAGTATGCCGATCACGGCCTTCCAGCCAAAGTGCGTGAGCATGAACCAGGTATCCCAGTGCCACTTCGCGGCTACCATCACCACAGGCGGCGCGGCAAAATGGGTCAGAGTACCGCCCACGGATATATTGACAAAGAGTAAACCCAGCGTGGCGTACTTGAGCCTCTCACTGGGTTCCAGCGAGTAAAAGCGACTGCCCAGCAAAAGAGCACAGATTGTCATCGCTGCCGGCTCCGTAATGAACGAGCCCAGAATCGGCCCGAATGTCATGATGGAGAGCCACCATGCGCCCGGAGTACTGCCGCCCAGCGCCGCCAGTTTTGCCAGCAATCCCTCTGCAAACTCCAGCACCGGCCGGGAGCTTGCCATGGCCATGATGACGACCACAAACACGGGCTCCTCGTAGTGCACTGCCGTAACGTATTGCGTAAAGGACGGCCAGCCTTTCATTGTTACGATCAGTACAAAGAGAGGCAGCAGCCAGATGCCGAAGACCGCCTCCACTTCACCCAGAAAGTGAAAGATTGTCGCCTTGAACCGATACCGTTCTTTGGCCGACAGCGTGGCTTCCGAATGCCCGCTGGCGAGGTCAAGGTCGTCCGCATGCTCCATCTTGTGCTCGTAATAATGCGCGATGGACATCAGCTTTGACGCGGCAAAAGTATGCAAAATAGCGCAGACAAACAGCACCGTCGCAACGATATTGAACGGCTCGGCAGCGGCGCGCGATACCAGTTTATCCCAGATTCCTGGTGTTGACTCGTCCGCATAGAGGGAGAGCGGGCGCGGGTACATCTTCTCAGGCGCAAGTGGTTCGGCGGCAGCTGCGTGAGTGAAGTCGGCGGCGCTACAAAAAATAAAGGCCAGTGCAAGCACAGCCAGTGCCATACGGATATTCAGTATACGAGCCATGCCGGTTACCATAGAGCTCTCTTTATGTCAGGAGAGCACATGTTACGAGACAAATCGCATGGGTTCTCCGCATCGTGCTATGAATCCGCCCTGGACAAGTCCTTTTCCTGCAAAGCTGCGCGGGCTGTACAGAAGGCAGTTTGCTCTTTCTCGGAAAGGCAGGCGCATTATACTCGGCGCATGGGTTCCGCTACGTGCATTTATTACTATGCTGATCAGGCTGGCAACGTGCTTGCTGACAATCCGCGCTGCTGTATGGACATCTTTGTGCCGCAGGAGCTTCGCCCTGCCAGCCCCGCTGGGGCACCAGCTTTCGTGTGGTTTCATGGTGGTGGCTTTACGGTTGGGGATAAGAATGCCGGACCCGTGTTTGTAAAGATGGTGAATGACTTGGGCTTTGCCTGCGTGCTGCCCGGTTACCGGCTGCATCCGGAGGTGTCGCATCCCCACTATTTCGATGACGGGGCCCAGGCACTGGCATGGCTTCAGCAGCACGGGCAGGAGCATGGCATCGATACAAAGCGCATTTTTGTCGGCGGCATTTCCGCGGGCGCGTACCTGGTGCTGATGCTCGTGATGAACGCGCGACTGCTTGCCAACGTTGGAGGCGATGCCCATGCGCTGCAGGGTGCGTTTATCCTGAGCGGCCAGATGACGACGCATTTCAAGATTCGCGACGAGAAAGGTTTCGGGCCGCATGCTGTTGTCTCGGACGAACACTCGCCAATGTTTCACACGCGCCCCGACGCTCCGCCGATCGCGCTGCTGGTTGCGGACAACGACATCCCCAATCGACTGGAAGAAAATGCGCTCTTCGCAGCGGCCCTGCGCAATTCCGGGCACAAAAACGTCAGTTTCCAGATTGTGACAGAGCGAGATCACGCCACGATTAACGAGCGCTTTACGCAACCAGCCGATCCTGTGCAACTTGCTCTGGCTCAATTTCTTGAGAAGCACCTGCGATAAACGGCGGCACAGCGGCAAAGGCAAATCCATAGTTCCTGTGCTGCGCGCCGTCAATTTTTCGGCAAAAGGGTCTGTTGTTACACTGCTTGAGGCTTGAACCTTTCTGCGGCAAAGGGCATGATCTCGCAGCTTTTTAGCTGTACCCCTTTTATAGGCATGAGATTTTCGACCTTCCTGATGATAGCTGACCCTGTATGGCGCGTGAAAGACGCCAGAATCCGGACAGCATGTGTGGCAGCATTTATCCTGGGAATCGTGGTGCTCGTGCAGGGCGAACCGCTGATGGCATCCCCGGCCTCCCAGTCGACCAAAGGAGCCAGCAACAGCAAAGTCCCCAAGCCGCGTGTCCCCGCCGCCGCCAGAGAAAGCCTGAGCAACGTCGCGGCTGCCACCGCAGATCCCGCGGCTACCCCTTCTCCTGCATCTCCCACGCCCTCCAGCGTCAAGCTGCGCAATGCCGCATCGGATGCCAAAACGCCACGCGTTTCCAAGGTCAGCGCCGAGGAACTGCAGACGGGAATTACCCGGACACCCAGCGCTCCATCCACGGTTTCCTCCACTACAGGCACGCCTGGTGTATCCAGCATTGCGGAGACTCCCTCGGCGGACACTGCCGGAACTTCAACGGTTGGGGGAGCACCCGCATCATCCCCCACGGCGGGTACGCCGCCAGCGCCCTACGTGGTTGTGGAGCCCGGACCAATGCCGGCACCCGCCACCGTTCCCGACTCACCGACACCGGCGCCGCCGCCCGCCAATACGCCTGAAACGCCGGCAAAATCATCCACGGCAAAGTCAACGCCCGGCAAATCGACTTCCACCGCCAAGACTTCTACCAGCAGTAACCACAGCAAATCCACGACGGCATCCAAAAGCGCTTCTGCGAAACCATCTTCGTCCACCGCATCTTCTGCTCCGACACCGGCGGATCCGGCGCCTGCATCAACTCCGGCCGCATCTCCGGCTCCAACATCGCTCACTCCTGCCAATTCCACGGCGAAACGTTCCGCCCGCGGCACTTCCGGGACTCCTTCGGCACAAGTTGCTATACCTGTGGCGCCGGTTGCACCGACTCCCGTCGCTTCCAAAGATAAAGCCAGGAAGGGGAATTCTGCCTCCAACAGTGTGGCAGAAGCCATTCAGAATCCCCAACTCGGAAAGCTCCGCCAGCGTCTCGCCTGCCTTACGGTGTACTGGCCCGGAGATCCCTCGGGAGGTCACTGGACGGCGAAGAACATGAGCGCCATTGGTGTGCCTTTGAAGTACGGCCACATTTCGGTTGATCCCAAGATCATCAGGTACGGCACCAAGGTAATACTGGAAGGCGTCGGAGAGTTTACCGCTGTGGATACCGGCGGCGCGGTAGTCAGTCGCAAAGCCGCCCGCCGAATCGGCAAGACTCCCGATGAGAAGGACGCAATCGTCATTGACGTTTACTTCCCCAGCAAAGCCAGCGGCCTTAGCTGGAAGAAGCAGCAGCCCCGCTTCATCAAGGTTACCTGGTACGAAAAAGACCGCACGGTACTGTCGCGCAATTAGCGAGCCACGCCGCACCACATGACCCTCTTCATAATCAAAGCCCTGATCAGCGGCCTGGTGATTGCCACGGTTTCTTCCATGGCGAAGTACAATAACCTGCTGGCAAGCATCATTCATTCGCTGCCGCTCGTTTCCCTGCTCGCCTTTGTCTGGCTCTACATGGAGACAAAGGATGCCGAACTCATCGGACGTCACGCCTACGGCACCTTCTGGTTCGTGCTTCCCACGCTGCCAATGTTTGTGTTGATGCCCTGGCTCATCCGAGTCTGCGGCGGCTTCTGGCAGGCCCTCGGCGCTGGAATCGTGCTAAGCATCATACTCTACACGCTGACGATGGCGCTGCTGAAGGCGGCGAATGTTGAGCTGTAGTTGTCGGGAAATGGGTCTGCTTCCACTACGGATTTGGCTCCTCGAGCAGGGATTGAGATCAGCCCGAAGAGATAGAGGGCTATCCCTCATCCGAGCTATCCGAAAGCAGCGGTATGTCGCGGTAGAGATCCTGCAGAAGCATGGCGCGCAGGCGAGGGCCGGGGTTCACGCCGTCCTGGGCGAACTTTAGATCTACAAGCTCTTCCACACGGTGGCGCAGTTCATCTTCGCGACCAGGAGAGATAAGTTCGGGCTGCACGTTTTCCTCCAGGAAGGGCGCAATACGATCCTTCAGCGCGCTTACGAACGCCGAGGCGGCGCTGTTGGCGGCTGGTGACTGACCGGTTGTGGCAAGCGTCCGGTTAATCGGCTGAAGCGCTGTGGAGTTAGCGGACGGCTGAGCAGGCCGGGCAGGCGGTTGCTGTTGTGGCGGGCGGCTCTGAATCTGCGGGGTATTCTGCGCCTGCACCATGCCGGGAAGCTGGCTCATCGATGGGTTCCGCACTGGCGTGGCAGGCGTGCGAGATCCTTCAATTCGCTTGGGTGGCTGTTGCGGCGGCACGGAGGGACTCTGCGGTTTCAGGCTGCCTGTAACCGATGGATCCCGCTGGGAGCGTACCTGCGGAGTATACACCTCCTGTGGTGGGGGAGCGTGAGGCAGGATCTTGAAGGGCTGCGTGGAAGCCAGTGTGTTGGGCGTCTCGATGATGGACTCGGTGCCGGCCGGTGGGCGCGGTTGAGATGTCATGCGAGGTAACGGCCCCGTCTTACCGCTGGCGCCGGGCAAGGCGGGTCTGCCCAGACCGGCTGGTCCTGTGCCTGGCTGACCGGGTTTGCGAGGTTCAGCCTTTCGGGGCACGCCGGGTGCGTCACCGGGATATGCAGGCAACTCTGTAGTGGCGTAGCGGGACAAAGAGGAATCGAGAGGCGACATCCCCGCTGGCAACGGGCCGCGAGTGCGGGGCGAGTCGGGATTGCGGGGTTCCGCTTTGCGGGGCACTCCCTGATTCATCGTGCTGGGAGGCGGAGTGTACGCAGTGGGAGGCGACTGCGGCTGATAAGGCTCGGAATCCAGCTGGGCATTGTCCGCGTCCTGTTCAGGCGCGGGCTCTTCGTACTCGGGCTCGGAATACTCTGCGACAGGTTCGGGCTGGGGAGCGGCGACAGGCTGCGGGCGTGGCTTGCCGGGTACTGGGGGAGGCGCACCCGCGGGACGGGGGGCGGTCGGAACGGGCTCCACCGCCACGACAGGAGTCACGGGAACAGGCTGTGCCGGTATAACGACCGGCGTCGGAGCCACGAAAGGTGACTCCGCAGGCACAGGCGCCACATCCGGCGCGGCGGCTCCCGTAGCTTTTACGGCGGAGGGGGAAGCGGCCATCATTTCAGGCGAGGCGCTCTCTTCCACGAAATTAGGCAGAGGCGCGTTCTCGTTTTCCTTCTTGGCCAGGGCCTGTTGCTCAAATTCAGAGGTTACGTGCTGAGGCGCAAGGGTTGTCTCCTTGGCCGGGCGCGCCAGACCAAAAAACAGAGCCACCATACCGATACCAAGATGCACGGTGTGGTAGGTCAGCTGATAAAAGTCAGTTTTCTCCTGTGTGGCGGAAAGATATGTAACCACCGCCAGCCATAGTGTCGTAATGGACAAAACGCCCACGCACCACCATTCGCTACGCTTGGTCTCCCAAATAATGATATACAGGCCCAGAATGCAATGAGCGTATACCGCCAGATCGAAGAGCCAGGCCTCGGTGAATAGGGAAAAACCCAGCAGGTGCATGCCGATACTCTACACAAGCACCGGTAAAATGCACGCTGGACTTTTAAGCTTTTTTACGTAGAAAACGTGTATACTAACGTCTACACAGTCCGCTTGTTATACAAAGACGCAACAACATCAGCCGTCAGCGCTGAATCATAGACCGCCAAACCACCCAGACGCCCCACATACCAGTTGCCCAGCACCCCGCTGCGATCCACCGCGCCCACGGTAAAGTCCGATCCGCCTGGTCCTCCATTGTTGATCGCGCATGGCCAGAAATAGGGGTTAAGCCCGGGGCGCTCATCGCATACGCCATCCAGATACGCCCGCGCCCAGACGCCGTCGAAGGTAAACGCCACTTGATGCCACTCACCCAGCTCCACACGCGTCGCGCCAATTGTCGCCTCCATGCAGTACTTGTAGCCCGGGCTGGGCGCGCCCGTGCTGCTGAGATGTCCGCAAACCTGCTGACGGCTCTGCCAGATGCCCAGGTTCAGGAACAGGCAGTACTGGCGACTCTTGTCGCTCTCGTTCCACATGCCGGCCACTGCCTCGCACTCGCCATAAGATTTCTGCGCGCGCTTTACCCAGGCCACCACACTCACACGCGCCTGCGGCCCGTGCAGATTAAGCTCCGGGCAATCCCCTCGCGCCACCTTGAACCACTGGCCTTCCACAATCTCCGCCGAATAAGGCCCGCAACCCGCCACGCCATCTTCCACACGCTTTACCGGTCCGGCCTGCTCGTACAACGTATAAGCGTAACGCCCGGTGGAGTGCCGCGCCTCGCCAGCCTCTTCCTGAAACGTCCACCGGCATATCGGCTGTGGCAGATGCTGGAAATGGGAAGGATGATGCTGAGACTGCTGATCCGTCGTTGTCGTCATTATCGCTTCTGTTTACAGACGGACTTGCAGGCTGACGAGCCCGAATATCAGTCTTCGCGTCCTCCGAGGGAAGCAGCACCGAGGCTGTACGCTACTTTTCGGGTGTGATTCAAAGTAAAGGAGCGAGATTATCAGCAAAAACAATCCGATTTACTCTTCTTGGTCCCCCCTTGGTACCCTCTTTCTACCTTCGTGGTGAAATTCCCCTTTCCAAGGCGCAAACGATGGAGAATTGCAAAGACAGCAGATTTTACCACGAAGATAGGAAGAGGGGACCAAGGGGGGACCAAGAAGAGGCGGAAGGAAAAGGGAAGATTTGGTGTTAAGAAAATCTTAATTACTCTTTTAGCTCCATCTTAATCGCACCCTATTTGCCCGTTCGTACGATCTTCGCCTTCAGGTAGTAGGTGATGGGGTGCAGGCTCTTCAGCCATTTCTGTTCGCGATCGCTTAGCACAACGCCTTTGTCTC
>JBGGNE010000330.1:0-11366 GCA_041287705.1 Methylacidiphilales bacterium
AATCGCTTTTTTGAAGAATTCTTATGACCTTTTCTTCAGACCGATGCAAAGCGCTTACAATCAGCAGGTTGCAGATCGTGGATTTTTCGCTGATTTCTAATATCATTTTGGAGATATCGGTTACCTGATTTCAGTTCAGATGACCGAGCATTCGGCTGATGTTCTCGTAAGATATTAAATGCCAGCATGTTAGCCGGGGGTTCCCTACGGCAGAAGGATATAGGGGATCTGCGGCAGCAGTTTTGGCGTTACGCTTCCTTCCCGTACTTCCAGCCTTGTTGCAGTTCCCCTTCCCGCAGGTGTCAGTTGCTGGATCGTCACTTCCTTCAGAGTGCGCCATTCCTCAGGCAACTTCCACGTTCTTGCAGTCCCATCCCAGCTATAGAGGTAGATCTTCTTCTGCCCGCTCCAGGTATCCGGCCACATACGGTCGTAGTCGATAGCGTAGGTGACGTCTCCATTGTAGACTTTAAATCCGCTCCGCAGGTAGGGTGTTGTCCACTCAGCTCTAGTCCCATCACTCCAACTTGCCCGGATGGGACCGCCATCCACAGCTATCGAGTTCTCTCCCTCGTTGAGTGTGATGTCGCCGATGTTCGCCTCTGCGGAGGATTGTGCTTCCTTCGGCATCGGCAATTCGGTCATGGACTTCGCAAGCTTCCCGTTAACGTAGACATTGAGCATTGGCTGCGAACGGCCGGGTACTCTGTAGGTGATCCGCATCTGGTATGTTCCCGCCTTGCCGACACTAACTTTTGTTTCGATCGGTTCTTCCAGCATGAAGAAGCCCGTATCGCGTGCCTTTTTGGCCGCGTAATGCTTCGAGAAGTCAGCCACAAGCACTGCTGCCTCGTCTGCTGCCCCTGCGTTCGAGAGATAGTAGCTACCGATATGAACAACGCCCGTAGTGGAAACCTTTTTGCGGATATTGCGTTTTCCAATGTGAAAGTTTTCCTGAACCACGCACAGGTAGAAGTAGTTGATCATGTCAGCCCAGTCGCCGCGAAAGATATCTCCATTCGCACCGGGTATGTCGAATTCATCGACTTTATTGTCGCTTGGCCGTCGGGAAATATGCCAGGTGTCCAGTCCCGGGAGTTTCTTTGTGCCTGGTTTTCCCTGGAGTAGGGCATCGTAATGAGCACGGACGGTCTGAATGCCTTGTTCGGTACAAGCTATGGGAGACACGTTGTTGGCACCCATACTGCCAAAGACCTGATGCGACGGGAGAGCCAGTTTTGCCCCGCCGGATATTACGCTGTAGTCATCGTTCGAAAAGCCGGCGCCATGATACCAGTTATAGCCGGCCCTCGGATTTCCCTGAGCATTTTTCCCGAGGAATGGTCTGGATCCCTCCGTGGCAAGATCCGAGCCTTTGCTGCGCAGATAGTCGATAATGGCGTTCACTCCTTCAAGCTGAGTCTCTTCGCTTCCTCCCAGCTCGCCAGTGGGAAAGCCTGTGGCAAAATTTCCACCCGCAAGCGTCAGGACATCAAGGTAGAGAAGGGGTGGAGCATAGGGGAGTTTCGAGTAGAGGCCGTCAATGGTTTGCCTGGCCAGACCGCTGTCCCAATAATTCTTATAGTTGACGAGCGCGAAGATGGGGACTGGGTCCGCCGCACCCTTTTCGTTCTTGTTGCTGATGTATCTGTCGATCTCCTGCGGGACGTATGGCGGATCCAGATCGCGCTTGTTGGTCTGGGGATTGCGATCGCGGCGGTAGATTGATTTGGTCTCTACCAGCTTTTTGAAGTAGGCCTGCGTTTCAGGATAATCGCGAAGCCCTATATTAACGTCGGTGAGGTTAACATGGAAGGTGGTGTATACGTTGGAGTTGGTCTTCGCCCGTGTCATGAATTCGGAAAGCGCGTTGAAGTCGCCCGCGCGAAATGTCACGCGCTCTAAATAGGGCCAGAGCCCGTCCCAGTTCCATGGACCCGTATGGTCGTGGCCAATAAGTCCATTGACAATAACCACTTGTGGAACAGTCCCATCCAGCATGTTGGACACGATAGCGACGCCCTTCTCAATGTTGGGCAGTATTCTGGGCTCATCGGGAGTGGAGATACGATAGACGTAGACCCCTTTCTCCGCCCAAAAAGGTGGCCGCGCCACTTCTGCTGGTTTCGCCGAAGGTGTCGCAGATCTATGTGGCGTTGGCATATGGATAGGTTGTGCAGTGGCTGCGTTCGTCATGGTGTAAAATGCGAAGGCTAGGGAAGACAGGATGTGCAGCGGTTTACTCATGGCCGGAAAGGTGGAGGATCAACCCTCAAAATGCATTTGCTACCTTTTTATTGCCATGCATCAGAGGGAAAACAATCGTTTGTTTGTGCACATTGGTGCGCACTTTTGAATGCTCCGGAGTTAAATGATGCCTTTTTGTTAGGATTGATATTGAAACGAGCTTCTGTTTCAATGCTTGAAATCACTATTCTAGATCAGATTTCGCTCTAATCACTACTTTTCCGGACCATTTTCTTAACAACTGCCTTATGAAGATATTATCCAGCACCACACCCCTGCAGTTTGTATCCGCCCTTGCCCTGGCATTCTCCTTCCTGCCGTCTGCTGTGGCGGATGTTCGCATGCCAAATATTTTTGGAGATCACATGGTTCTTCAAAGAGATCAGAAGATTGCCATCTGGGGGTGGGCCGAACCGGGCGAAGGCATCAAGGTTACGCTGGGAGATAAGAACGGACAGGCAACAGCAGACGCAGATGGAAAGTGGAGGGTGAATCTTGATCCCGTAGCAGGTGCAGACGAAACCCGGGAGCTGGTGATTTCCGGCAAAAATGAGCTGCGCTTTAAGGATGTGGTGGTGGGCGATGTGTGGATTTGCTCCGGACAATCCAACATGGAGTTTGGCTTGGGGAATATCGGGGCGATGGAAGAGTTAGATCCGTTCATTCGAGTGTTTCATGTCACGAAATCCGCTGCTCTGACACCACTTGATAACACGACCGTTGTACCGCCGGAGCTGGGGCTGGATCTTCTTTCCGGACACTGGCAGAAAACATTACGCACAGGGAGCTGGAACGGCTTCTCAGCAGTGGGCTACTTTTTTGGCAAAGATATACGCCAGGCTACGCGCAAACCTGTGGGGCTGATCGGCAGCTACTGGGGAGGTACGCCCGCTCAGGCGTGGACAAGCCTGGAGGGACTAAAGAAAGTACCGGAACTTGCAAGTCTGGTCACAGGATTTGAGAACCTGCCAGACAAGGTGAAATCCCGGATGCCGATTGTATGGGCGGATCATGTGCGCAACATGAAGAAATGGAATGAAGAGGTGTTTGAAGGTGAAGGCTTTGGCAAGAAACTCGGCGAATGGAAGGTAGAGGAAGAAAAGGCCAGGGCAGCCGGCCAGCCTGCGCCCCCCAGGCCGACGCCTTCGCGTCCGCAGCCTACGGGACCTGGAAATGTGGGCTACACCTCCACGCTCTTCAATGGCATGATCAATCCTCTCATCCCTTTCACTATTAAGGGAGTTATCTGGTATCAGGGCGAATCCAACGCCCATCAGGCGGATCAGTATCGCGTGCTCTTCCCGACCATGATTTCCGACTGGCGCCAGCACTGGGGTCAGGGTGATTTCCCGTTCATCTTTGTTCAGCTTGCCGGTTTTGATCTGAATCCTGAGAATCCGGAGCCCGATCGCTGGCCCTGGCTGCGCGAGGCCCAGGCCAAGACGCTCTCCCTGCCAAACACGGGCATGGCCACTGCGGCTGATATTGGTGACGGCAAGGATATCCACCCCAAAAATAAGTTGGACGTGGGACGCCGTCTGGCTCTGGTTGCTCGCCGCCTGGTATATGGCGAGCAAATCGTGGATGCCGGCCCTCTCTACGAATCTATGAAAGTAGAAGGCGACAAAATCAGGATCAGCTTTCACGGAAAGGGCCTGGGTCTGAGGATAGCAGCGCCGCCCGTATTGCCCAGCCACACTCCGCTTCCCATACCGGAGAAGCTGACTGGCTTTACAATAGCAGGTGCGGATCAGAAGTGGCAACCTGCCGATGCCACCATTGATGGTGATACCGTTGTAGTCTCTGCCAGCTCCGTCCCCTCCCCTGTGGCGGTGAGATATGCCTGGCAGAATCTTCCCGCTTGCAGCCTCTACAACAAGGAAGGGCTCCCGGCGTTTCCGTTCCGCACTGACGATTGGAAACCGGAAAAGAAGTAGACCTCAGATTGCATAAAGCCTCGCACTCCATCGATGCGTGCGGGGCTTAGTAATTCGGGGGTGAGGAAGGACCTATCGGCAGTGCTCTGGATGGAGAAGACGTCTCCTCATCAGCCGCCCCAGGCGTGACGGGAACAGCCCGGGGAACAGACGAAATCGGGCGCGGTGCGACGGCAACGAAGACGAGTTCGTACGCCAGGGTAGTTTTTCGGGAAGCATTTACTGTGGAAGCGCTTAGCCGTAACTGATCGAGCTCCCGACCTGCGGTAAGTGTGATATCCTCCTTACGCAATCCGGTCGCGTCGACGGCATAGGCGCGCCAATTTCCATCGCGGCGCAGGCGCAGGTCGATATCAACCGTTCCGCGGCGGATTAGATGCGGAAGCCGTCCAATATCCTCTAGTAATCGCAAATCTTCGTCCGCAAAACGCATACCCGTATTTACGCTGTTCGTCAGATGCACAACCAGGAGACGCTGGCTTTCCGCGATCGGCTTGTCATCCACGGCAGTTACCACTACAGCGCCGTACGCTTCCCCATTTTTTATCTGGACACGATCACCCGTAAATTCCTGGCCGGGGGGAAGAATAAATCCCTCACTTCTGGGAGTTACCATCTTTAGCGCGCCAGTCTGGCCAAACAATTCGATCTGGCCGGTTTCGCTGACAAAGCGCTTTGCGACAAGATCTCCCGCCGCGGGAGCTTTAAGGCGATCTTTAACAACTCGCTCAACGAGACGATCGCCGGCCTGATAAAGTCCTTCTCCATCGTTCTGGCCGTCGGTAGAGACAACCGCAACGATATTTTGTTTGGTAACCAACGACTTAAGACGTTTGCCGCGACTGTCTTCAAGAGTGCTGCCGCCGTAAACATCTTCAAATTCCACGCCAAGCGTAGGGCCGGCAACGAATTCGTTCGCGCTTTCCCACATTGTGCCCACGCGTGTGATTAGCCCCAAATGACTGAAATCCATCGGCACACGCGGCCAGCGCCCCTTGTCCGAGCCAAATGACGCGGTGCTGTCTGCCGCGAAAATTACCCCGCTCTCGGCCGGCTTTACATCGCCGCGCCGGAAGAGCAAAGCGCTGACGCGGTCGGCCAGCATGCCAATTGGGTCCGTAGCGATAGAAAAGGCCTGAGCGGGAGAGGATTGCTTGAGAGTGGAAGCGGCTGATGCATAGTCAAAGTTATAGATCGCGTCCCAATCCTGCAGACCGGCATAGGCCGGCATAAGGACCATGCCCTGAGCGCGAAAGCGATTGGGCTGCACGTAATTATATTCCGTGCAGGTAAAGGGCTTGCCGAAAACCCGGCTAGGAAACATCTCTCGAGGTACGGAGGCAAAATTCTTCACTGCATCACTTTGCTTAAAGCTGTAGGGAAGCGCCCACTGCACCTTGGGGAAGCTGGGATGATCCTGATAGGCGTGGTCATCTACATAATCATACTGGGAGCGCAGGAGAGACTGCGGCAGATTGCAACCCCAGTTGGTGCCACTGATCAGAGCATTCACCTTCAGACTGTGCAAAAAATCCGCCATTCGGGCGTCGGACTCCTTCTGTTTTATCTGGAGAAAGAGGTTGAACTCCTCTTCGGGACTCATCAACGGAAGCTTGGGATTCTCCGCCTTCCATCTTGGCAGTAACGACTCGTAGGCCGCCAGCATTTGCGGGCGGTTGTTCAGCATGGTTATCGTATCTTCGTTCACCGGGCAAATGCCAATCAATGCAGGGTCATCGGCCCAGCTTGTCCCAGTGTAGGGATTGCGATGGGTGAGCAGCTTCTTTGCATACTTCGACCACGACTCAAACGCATTATCGGAAATTGGCATTATGGCTTTGAACCATGAGCGCTGATCCTCAATCTTGATAACCCCGGAACCGAAGCCAAAGCTCTTGAATTCGTCATCACTGAAGGGGCGAAACGTATAGAGGTCGATATTGATGTAAATGCCGCGCTTCTTCAGACACGCAAAGAGGTAATCCAGCTTGTCCAGCTCGTCCATGTCAATCAGCCACGATGGAGTTCCGGGACGGATCAGTTGCCCATCGAAATGGTGGAAACGCACGGCGTTGTAGCCGGATCTCGCCAGACGTTCGGCCAATTGTTCAGCCTGCTTTTTATCAAGAAAGTTGGCCCCAAAGCACAGATTGACTCCCCAGAATCGGACGCGTTTGCCTGGTCGGGCCTGAAACTCAAAGTGACCCTCGGGCGTCGCGATAAGCGGTCCGTGCCGTCCCGCCGGCGCTTCCGTCAGGCTGGAGAAATCAAAGACACTGCCCGCCCTGACTTCCAGCTTATGATCGTGGGAGGCCCAGTCGCTGTTGGCTCCGAACTCCACTGGCATGGAAACTGTCCGTATCTCTTCCATGGAGGCGCTCATCCCAGCAATCATCCATACCGCTTTACCGGCGCCCTCAAGCTGCACCTCAACCACAGGCTTCCGGGCCAGGCGAAAACGTGACACGTAGAGCCCAACCATGGAGCTAAAATTCTGCCCGCTCCAGCCAACACGTGCGTTTTCGCGGGAATCGAGTTTCCACCAGTCGCTCACATCTCGGCCGGAAATGATCGGGAAAGCTTCTCTTGAGCCATCCGCATACTTTACTGAAATAGTGCCCACCTGCAGCCCAGGCGCGGGACTCCATGCCGTGGCGTGAAGCAGATAGAGCCAGCCCGGGGATACAATACCGATACCGCGCATAGGCACAGAAACAGAGCGAGGAAGCTCCGGCTGATCTGTATTGCCCAGCACGACGGCTGACTTCCCGTCATTATTAGCGGGATCCAGAACATCGAAAGAAACGCCTGCCGCAGTAACCGGGCCCGGCTTGAGCGGCGACATGTCATTTTCCGGTCCCTGATCGGTCCAACCGCCCTGCCTGTCGCCGGCGATCTCATCCCTCAGAGCGCGATTGGCAACGTTGCGCAGGGAAACGCTTGTGCTGGTAAAATGCGCCCGGCGAATCGTCGCAGCCAGAGTGCCCTTCGTCATTAGCTCCGCATTAAGCACAAACTGCAGGCGGATGGAGAATGTATCGGCACCGAATTTGCGGTCATCCTGTACGAGTACGTTCATCATCGTGCCCACATCACTTGTGATCATGATGTCGCCGTTGCGAGCAGGTAACGTAATGCTGCGCACCCGGGGATTCGTCAGGACCACAACGTCGCGAAACTGCGCGGGGAGAACGCTGGCGGTGTTATCCAGCGTTACGGTCTGGGAGGCACCCAGATCTATAGGAATTTCAACGGTAAGACTGAGGCTTTTGGTCGGTAGTCCATTGGGGTGCGTGGCCAGATAGGAAACGCGGAAACTATTGTCGTCTACGCGCTTCAGCTTTTCGGTCAGCGTCAGCGGGGATGCCGCTCCTTCAACTGGAACCTTGCCCTGCAGTTCCCACTCATCACCAGTTACTTTGGGAAAGCCGGGCTCCGGAATTAGCTGCGACTGTACGGAAGCTTTCCATACCGGGTCGAAGTGTTTGACCTGGAACTCGTTACCGCCGAAATTGAATATGCCGCCGGGCGCCGTCTGAAGCCCATCCACGCGTATGGCCTCAGCCGCAAAGGAGGTTGCAACAGCGACGAACAACAGGGGTATATAATACCACAAATGCCGCATTCCCATGCTCTGAATACTGAGGAGATACGAAGAAAATGCGAGCAAATGTTTGCGCTGTGCGACGCACCTGATTACGTCACCTCAATCATCGCTTTAATGACGCCCGTTGAAGGCTGTGTCCAGAGCGGAAAACACTCAGGAACGTCGCTGAATTTAGCCCGGTGGGTGATCCAGGGTGTGGTATTGATTCGCCCCTCTTCAATCAAACGAATGATGCGGGAGAAGTCTGAGGGATGCGCATTGCGGCTTCCCATCAGCGTCATTTCGCGGCGGTGAAAGTTAGGATCATCGAACGATACTTCACCAGGAAAGAGCCCAACGAATACCATGCGCCCGCCTGCGGCCGGATACTGGAAAGCAGACTTCATGGATTGCGGATTGCCCGTCGCATCGAAAACGGCGGTGGGAAGATCACCATTCGTAATTTCGCTTAACTGGCTGAGTATTGTCTCGTGAGAGACGTTCAGAGAATGAATGGCGTGCTGCACTCCGAGCTGCCCGCGGCAAAATCCGAGGCGACATTCGGAGATGTCCATCAGGATCACCTTCGCCCCGGCTTCCAGAGCGAATTGCGTAACGGCCAGCCCGATTGGCCCCGCGCCTATCACAAGCGCAAATTCTCCCGATTCCAGCGAGGCGCGCTGTACAGCATGGCAGCCGATGCCTAGTGTCTCCACCAGCGCAAGCTGATCGTAGTTGAGGCTTGCGGACGAATGCAGTTTGTGAGCGGGCATAATGAACTCCTCCCGCATACCGCCATCGGTGTGTACGCCAAGCACCTTCAGGCTGATGCAACAATTAGGCTTGTTGCGTCGGCAGGCGATGCAGCGGCCACAATTCATGTAGGGCTCTACCGAGCAACGATCACCCACACTGATGTTGATGATATCAGTGGCAACCTCCAGGACCTCCACGCCAAGTTCGTGGCCCAAAATGCGGGGGTAGGAAAAAAAGGGCTGGCGACCTCCAAACGCATGGATATCCGTACCGCAAACCCCAATACGATGGACTCGGACACGTGCTTCGCCTGTTGCCAGAGGCCGGGCAAGGGGCGGTGCCTGGGTCAGTGAGAGTCTGCCAGGTTCTTCCAGAAAAATTGTATTCATGAGACGGCAAATAGAGGTGAATCAATACACAAACACGGCACGACACGGTGACCCGGAGAAACCCGGCAGCAGCAACGGCAGTGCCTGAAAGAGCGCTCCCTGCGCAGACGCCGCACTCCTCCATCCCTCGCGAAAGACAAGGTCTTCCACAACCCACAGAGCGGCACCCAGCAGGATTTCATGCGTTTGAGTATTCTCCTCACTCATGCCGCCAATGGAAAAGTGGTCAATCCCCACGCCTTTCACGCCGCGATCAACCAGCCATTGCGCCCCCTCCGCAGAGAGATAAGGGGAATGATAGAGATACTCTTCGGTCGCTGCCCGTTTGTGGCCCCAGCCTGTATTGAGCAGCACGATGGCTCCGTGAAGATCGATGTTATACAGAGGAGCAAAGTCAGCCCCCTTTATCGCGTAATCCGAATCCGCATTCTTCAGCTCAATGACGTGCGCCTGCCCAACAAATGCCTCCAAAGGGAAAGCATCAATGGCTCCGCCAAGCGCCAGCTTGTGCAGCGGGGCGTCGAGATGGGTGCCCGTATGCGAAGCCATGTGAAACTCCTCCATACGCCAGCCGTCGCCCGGGTGGTCAGCCACGCGAGGCAGACGCACAGGAGGATGTACCGGGCAGTTCGGACAGCCATCAAAAAGGGGCTGGGACAGATCGAATATACGCATGGTCAAGAGAACAATTTTATGGTAGAGAGGTCTATTTTTGACATCTGCGTCAGGACAGAATCGGATCACAATGCTGGGGCAAACCACGCGTAAAGTTGTGATTGTGGACCGGCTTCAGGATTTCCAGCACCTCGGCCAGCAGCACTTCATCCAGCGGCTCGCTGGCATAGGCAATGTTGTCACGAATATTCTGGGCAGATGCAGTGCCCACGAGGGTGGTCGCAATCTGCTCATTGGCGCAGCAGAACTGGACCGCCAGCTTCACGATATCAACTCCACGCGCCTTGCAGTGCTCCACCGCTTTACGACACCCCGCCTTCAGGTGCTCGGAAGCAGGGTGCCATGACGGTGCGCCACGCTCTGTCAACAAACCCATACCTGTCGGGGAAGCATTGATGATGCCTATGCCCTTTTCGGTAAGATACGGCAGATGATCGGCCAGCGAGGTATCGTTCAGTTCGTAATGGCAAAAAGAAAGAATTGTCTCGATCAGACCCGGTTCAGCGCGGTCCAGGATGGCGCAGAAAATGCCCAGCGGCAGACCGGTTATGCCCACATGACGTACAAGTCCTTGCGCCTTAAGACGCTGCAAAGTGGGGAGCGTTTCATTGAGGATCTGGTTGTGGTCGGCAAACTCAATGTCGTGGCATTGAATCAGATCCACATAATCGACGCCGAGACGTTTCAGGCTATGTTCTACACTCCTCTCGGTACTCGCACGGCTGTAATCGTAATCGCCACGCGATTCGCTGTAGCTTCCTATTTTTGTCGCGAGGAGATAGCGATCCCGGGCGACACCTTCAAGGGCTCGGCCAAGGCGGAGCTCCGCCAGGGTAGCGCCGTAGGCTGGAGAGACATCAATGAAATTGATGCCGCCATCCAGCGCGGCGTTCACCGTTTCAATGCACTCATCCAGCGAGACGGCGCGGAAGACCGAACCTAAAGACGAAGCACCAAAGCTGAGAACCGAAACATTGAGGCCCGTGCGGCCCAGAGGACGATATTGCATATCAATAATTTCTTTGAAACAGCATGCCTCCTCATCGCGATTTTTGCAATGGATGACCTTGACCACTTCATGTCAATTTTTGATATAACCAACACCTTTAATGATCGTCCGAAGCTGAGCGGGCGGGCCAGATGGCCATTCGGTCCAGCAGTCTGTCGCGGACTATCAGGGTGTGATAAAGCACGGCGCCGAGATGAGCCAGAAACGCACCGAATAGCATGTAGGCCAGAATCGTGTGGGTGGGGCGCAGGAATGCATACATGGCAGGACTGACCGGCAGAATCGGCGGCAATTGCACAGGTGCAAACATCACAATGGGCATGTGCCCCGCGGATAGCATTCCCCAGCCTACCAGCGGAAGGGCCAGCATCAGACCGTACATCAGCTTCTCGGATGTTGAAGCCATGAAACGCTCGGTAGCGGACATAGTGGGCGGAAAGGGAGGCAACGTGGAGAGCATTCGATTGACAAGGCGTACGATCGCCAGAATGAACACCGCGATTCCAAGTGGCCGGTGGATCGCCACCAGATAACGATAGTCCCCCAGAGAAGTCACCATGGCCGCACCGATAAAGAGCATGCTAAGTAACATCGCGGCCATGAGCCAGTGCAAGACGCGGGAAAGCAATGTAAAGCGGGTTGGTGAAGCCACCGAATCCCCGGCTTCAGCAGCCGTGTCAACGTGAGCGGTTGTAGTAGAAGGGGTCGAGTCGTTCATGGCTTCTTCTCCGTTTCCGCGGGGGTGACGGCGCTGGGTGTTTTGTGTT
>JBGGNE010000331.1:0-14603 GCA_041287705.1 Methylacidiphilales bacterium
GATCGCTTTCAGAGCGTTGTTTGCCCCGCGCTTCCGGAAATTGATGTCCTCTTCATCAACGATCTGGAAGCAGAAAAGATCACCGGCATCAGCCTCCGCCCTTCAGGTTTGCCCAGCCGCGATGCTGTTGAGAAAGCCGCCGCCGACCTTGCCGCTATGGGCGTTCGTCGCTGGGTAATTATTCACTTCCCCGAAGCCGCGTATGCCCTTTCTCCCGCAGGCGAAAGTCTGTGGCAACCCAGTCTGTCACTCCCACAAGGCTTCATAAAAGGCGCTGCCGGTGCTGGGGACGCATTTGCTGCGGGGATTCTCCACGGTATCCACAAGAACAGGCCCATGCCCGAATGTCTGCTCCTGGGCGTTGCCGCCGCGGCAACCTCGCTGACAGATCCGAGCTGTTCCGCGGGAGTGCTTACGGAAGCCGAATGTCTGGAGATGGCCGGCACCTATCCGCTTCAACCACTTCCTGTTTAACGTGTTGAGATCTGACGTTCTGGCGACCAAAAAGTTGCCTTTACAATATTTTGACAATATTTTAGCGATTTTATGACATATCTTTTTGTTTAATACGATTAGTATCACAACATGAAGTTTCCTTCTCTGACCTGGATGCTGTTGGCGATAGTTATGCTTCTCCTTGTAGCCGCTCCTGTCTCTCCTTCCAGCGCGGCTCCCCCGTCAGAGAATGAAATTAAGGCGGCCCGGTTTTATGAGGAAAAGTCCTATGCTCAGGCCGCCGCGCTCTGGGCAAAAGTGCTGGCGGACGAAAAGCCGGCGAAGCAGACGGAACGCTGGCGCGAGCTGACCTACCGAACCAACGATGCCCTTAGCCGGGCGTCCAGCAGTGACGCTCCCAACAAGGAAGCACTTGCTGCCCTTGTGGCTCTTACGGAGCGTCTGCCCAACACCACAACCACGGATCGCTGGGGTGCTCTGGCGTTTGAATCCCTCGGCGACGCCCCGCAAGACGCCTCTCACGACGATTCAACGAATCTCCACTACGCCGCAGCTCGCACCTGGTGGGAAGATCAGGTGTTGAGCGAGGAAGCACGGGTGGCGTGGCTGCGGCTCTTCCTGAAACCGCTTCGCCTTGAGCAAAAAAACATCCTTTCTCAGATAGAGCGCACCAATTGGGATCCCGAGCTGGCGGAAACTGCTCTGCGACTGGCAACCCAAAAGTTTCCCTTCAAAACAAATCAGACCCCGGAGGACGTGGCAACGATCCGGTTTGTCTATGTAAAGTCACTGATGCGGTTGCAGAATATAAATCCCGCATCTTACAAAAAACTGCAGGCAGCTGCTGAAGCAGCACTGGCTGAAGGTAAGAAAAGCAAATGGTATGATTCGTTGCTCTTTTCACTGGGCGAGTATTACTACTACGCCAATACACCCGTAGAAGACTCACCGGGCCATTATAAGCGCCAGTCGGACAACGTTCTGGCGGTTAAGTATTATCAACGGTTGGTGTCGGAATATCGCGCTGGCGAATCCGAATATTATGACAGGGCGAAAGAAAAGATAAAGCAGCTGACCGAGCCGAGCCTGGGCCTTGGAAATGAGGAGGCATTTAAAACGGGCTCCCTTTTACGTCTGAAGGTTGAAACACGTAATCTGGGAAAAGTGGAGATCCGAATCCGCAAGATTGATCTGGATAAGCTTCCACACCTGGTGGGGGAGAATCCTAATCTGGATCTCCACGACGAGGAATCAGCAGCCGCATTGTCTAAAATTGCCGGCCCCGAGGTGCGCGCGCTCAGTGTAGAGCCAAAGCCATCCCAGTTGCATGATCTAACCCATGACGAATTAACAACGGATCCCCTGCCCGGTGGCATGTATCTCGTTCGTGCTCGCTCAGGCAAGATTGAAAAATCCACTGTCCTGCTTGTTACCAACACCGCAGTTACTTCGGTGGAGGCGAACGGGAAAGTGATTGCCTATGTTTGTGATGCCACAACGGGTCTGCCCATTGCCAACGCGGAAGTAATTCTGGCCGAGAAGTTTGAGTTGGATCAGGGAAACGATCAGTCGAAAAAGATCGTCAGGACTACCCGGGCAAAAACGAACGAGGATGGACTCGCGGAACTCAAATACGCCAAGACACAGGAGAACGAATCCCAACAGGGCAGCCATATCCTTGCGATTAGCAATGAAGGTCCTGCGATAGTTTCCGCCGACCCCGATACTTATTCTAACGAAGCCAGGGAATCCAAAGCTTACGTGTATACGGACAGCCCCGCCTACAAACCCGGGGATACTGTAAAGTTCCGTGTCATCTACCGCGAGCATGACGGCAAGGGCTATACCACACCAAAAGGCAAAAAGATGATGGCCGTGGTGTACAGCCCGAATGGAAGCAAGCTGCTGGAGAAGAGCTACGACTTCACCGAATTCGGAAGCTTTACCGACAGCTTTGACATTCCCAAAAACACCCCACTGGGTGCCTACCGCATTTCACTGGAAGCGCCCCTTAAAGCCGATGAAAACTTCTCGCACTCCGCGGAGCTCTTTCGCATTGAGGAGTTCAAGCTCCCCGAGTTTCGAGTGGAAGTAAAAGTGCCCGAGAAGGACGGCAAAGCTGTCGTATTGCGACAGGGCGATAAAATGCGGGCGGAAATTCTGGTAACCTACTATTCGGGCGGCGTGGTGGCGGATGCTGAGGTGGAATATGATATCAGCCAGAATCTCTTCTATGGAGATAACCCATGGCCGCAACCCTATCCCTGGTACTATCAAGACATTTCATCTTCCATTCCCTGGCTGAGCTACTCCAAGAACCGGGGAACACCACAAAGCAATATCATTAAGCGCGACAAGATCAAAACCAACAGTGAAGGCAAAGCGTACGTTGATTATGATGTTCCAGCCAATGTAGATGATTGCATAGAATTCATCATAGAAGCACGCGTTACGGATTCCAGCAGACGAATGGTAAACGGTCGCGGATCCATAAAGGTAAGCTCCGCACCATTCTTTATCTACTTAAAGCCCGATTCTCAGATCTATGCCCCGGGTGCTACAGCCACCGTAGAAGGCAAGGCACTGGATGCCAATGACAAACCGGTGGAAATGAAGGGCACCCTGACACTGCAACGCAAACGCTGGGTACGTAAGGTTGCCAAGAACAAAGAAGGCAAAGTACTTCGCGTTGTACAAAACAACTATGAAACTAAAGAAATCGAGCGACGCGATATTGCTACAGATAAAGCTGGATTATTTAAAGTCACGCTGCCGGTCGCCGAGGAAGGTTACTACACCGTAACTGCGGTCAGCCCTGCCTACCAGGGCAAAGCGATTTCGGCTACAGGATCAGCCGGTCGGCCAGCTCAACATTTTGTTTATGATCCGGAGACGGGAACGCTGAATCCTTCTTCCGCCAACACTTCTACTGCAAACCAAGCTTCGGCTTCCGGTGATCTGCCTGAGCGTGCGATGGGAGAAACCACCTTTTTTGCCGCGACAAAATCGACTCGGTATCTGGGATATCGCGCCGGCGAGCTCCAGATTATTCCTGACAAGCCAAGCTACCGAGTCGGGGAGACAGCGCGTCTCATCGTTATAAGTCCCCGCAGCGGCGGGGCAACGCTTCTTTCGGTTCAAGGCGCTGATCTGGTAAGCTACAAGCTGCTGCGCATGGAAAACACGGCCCAGCTTGTGGAGGTGCCGATTACCGAGGCCTTGCAGCCTAATGCGATGATATCGGCTTTAAGTATTTATAAAGGCGAGATGAGTGAATCCAGGGAAGAAATCATCGTGCCGCCTGACGATCACTTCCTCAATTTTGCCCTGACACCTGAGAAAGCTCACATGAAGCCCGGTGAAAAAGGTACCTGGACGATGCGAGTAACCGATCATGACGGCAAACCCGTTCAGGCTGAAGTATCCATGGCCGTAGTGGATGCCGCCATTTACTACATCCAGGAAGATCTTGCCGGGGATATTCGCGAGTTCTTCTATGGGGAAAAGCGTTCCTTCTCCAGCAACAACTCCTCTGTTGAGTCCATGACTCTGGAATATATAGAGGATCCAAAAGGCGAAAAAGATGTCACTATAGTCGAGGATTACTCCGACATGACGGACTCCGAATCCGAGGAGGTGCAGGATGAATCTTCAAGTTACGGCGACAGCCGGAATACAGCACTTGCTGCAACCGGCAGCATGTACAGTCTTAGTGCGGCAACCACCAGAGCAGCACGTGCTCCATCGGCTCCTGGTGGGCAGGCACGAGGCAGAATTATGAACGAATTTGTACCGGAAACCGGCCGCCTTCCCTACAACGGACCTGCCGCTACGATTACTAAAGCAGCGCCCATGGACAAGAGCGATAAGGAAGAAACACCCGATAAACCATTGGTGGTACGCTCTGATTTCCGCGTCTCGGCTTTCTGGGATGCCGCGGTAAAAACGGACGCTGACGGCAGGGCAACTCTTCAGGTAGCATATCCCGAGTCCCTGACAGAATGGAAAGCCATTGCGCGCGGCGTCTCAAAGCTGAGCCAGTTTGGCAATGGAGACGGCATCGTCAAAACCGCACAGCCACTTATGGTGAGGCTGCAGACTCCCCGATTTGTGGTGGAAGGAGACCGCTTTACACTCACTTCCGTCATCAACAATGAGACCGACAAGCCCGTTACGGTAAAGACAAAGATTGAAGCCAAAAACCTGGATACGGTTCACGCCGCGCCGGCGACGGTAACTGTTCAGCCGCGCGTTCAGGGTCGGGCGGAAGCTGAATTTGAAGCAAAGCTGTCAGGCGGCAGTGCAGAGATTACCGCGAGCGGCACCAGTCCGGAGGGCTCCGACGGGATGCGGCTTCCGCTCCCCATCGTGGAACACGGCATAGAAAAATTTATCGCACGATCCTTCGTACTGGATGTTACGCCTGACTCCAGAGACGTGCAGGCCGAATTCACCCTCAACGTTCCTGAAAAGCGCAACCCCGGCACTACAAAGCTGGACTTCGTTATAACGCCTTCACTGGCCTCCACCTGCCTGGATGCCCTGCCCTATCTGGCCGATTATCCCTACGGCTGCGTGGAGCAAACCATGAGCCGCTTTCTGCCGGCGTGCGCGGCCGCCCATACTCTGAAAGAACTGAAACTGGAGCCTGAGTATGTCGCAGGCCGTCTGTTCGGCGGCGTGGAACCTGGAACCGCTAAGGCGCTCCATTTGCACAAGGGCGATCTCTCCAAGCTGAATGAGATGACGGCCAAAGGACTGGCGCGTCTGGCTGACTTTCAGCACGATGACGGCGGCTGGGGATGGTGGAAAGCCGACTCAACGAACGATTACATGACCGCCTATGTGGTTCAGGGTCTGGCGCTGGCCAAAAAGGCTGGGGTTACTGTCCCTGATGCCATGCCTGGACGTGGTGCGGCTTATCTCAACGGTCGCCTTGTTCAGTACAAGAAGGATCAGAATAACGCGGCATGGTTGCTGTACGCAATCTCTTTGACCGGCCCGGCCTGGCTGCCTGAGTGCCAGACATCCGCAAAGACAACGTACGACAATCGCGAGAATCTGAACGCCTATACGCGCAGTCTGCTGGCTCTGGCGCTATGGGAGAAACGGCAGTCTTCTCCCGTTAAGGGCCAGTATGAAGAGTGGGCACGGGTGCTGATCCGAAATCTGGAAAATGGCGTTCAGGAAGTGAAAGCCGAATCTGATCTTATAGGGGCGGGCGGAAGCGCTACGATGCCTGTGACGTGCTTCTGGGGCGATAGTGCCGCAGTCTACTATCGCTGGCATGACGGTACTATCGAAGCCACCAGCACCGCACTGCGCGCCATGATCGCGATTGATCCCACTAACAAACGCATTGACCAGGCAGCCCGCTGGCTGATCAACAATCGCCGCGGCGCGCAGTGGAAGAATACCAGAGACACCGCAACCACCGTCCTGAGCATGCTTGACTACATTCGCGCCACTAAGGAGGGTGAAGCGGAGCTTATCGTGGAAGTCCTGCTCAATGGAGAGCTGGCGCAGTCTATCAAGATCGGTAGGGAAGAGTCGCTTGGCACACTGCCCATTAATATCCCTGATTCGAAGCTCAGGACCGGCGACAACAAAGTGACGGTGAAAGTCAGCGGGAAAGGCAGGCTCTATGCAAGCGCGTTCCTGAAGTACTTTACCAAGGAAGAACCGATCACCGCAGCCGGTAACGAGATCTACGTCAAACGCCAGTACTTCCGCGAAACAACGCAGCCAAAACTGCTAAGGGGTCTGGCAACGACGCTGACTGAAATCAAAGATGGCGACGAGGTTAACAGTGGCGACAAGATCGTGGTAAAGCTAACTCTTGAAGCGAAGAACGACTACGAGTACCTGTGCTTTGAAGACAAGAAACCGGCGGGATTCGAGGCCGTGCAGGTCAGAAGCGGCGAACCGGCGTATGCTTACGCCGACACAGGCGACGGGAAGTTCAATGGCTCAGCCACATGGATGAATCAGGAGCTTCGCGAGCAGTTCGTCGCATTCTTCATTACCGCTCTGGCCAGAGGCAAACACCAGATTACGTACGAACTGCGCGCGGAAACACCGGGCAGATTCCACGGCCTGCCGACCATGGGCCATGCGATGTATGTCCCCGAAATTCGCTGCAACTCCGATGAGTTCAGAGTGAAGATCACGGATAAGCAGCAACCTGCAGCCAAATAGCCCTCAAACGGAAAGAACCTCCGAAGTTCCAGCGACTAATGAACCGCCGGTGCTTCGGAGCTTAGCGTTTCGTCAGTCTCACCCTTAGCACTGTTCTCAGAAACCATAATAACGAAGGAGATGCAACCGAGGATAAGGAATCCCGACACCACAGGTATGAGAGAGTTATCATAGAGCTGACCGATCAGTGAGCCCAGTACAAGGGACAGACAGGAAGAGGTAGCTCCGATAACTGCTGATGCAATACCGGCAATATGACCCATCGGCTCCATCGCTATGGAATTAAGGTTGCCAAACATAAGGCCAAAGCTGAAGAACAGGATGGCAGCGTAAATCAGGAACATCCACAAATCAATGTGCATCAGCAGATTGACAACGAGAAACAGGGCCGATGTCACCGTAATGGTAAACGTGGAGCGTATGCAGATAAAGCGCATACCAAACTGACGCACGAACCGGGAATTGATCAACGAAGCAATGCCCAGAATCAGAGCCAGCACCCCAAAGTAGACCGTAAACATTTTGCCTGTATTGAAGTAGCCCTGAAAGATCTGTTGCGATGAATTGAGATAGCCTATGAAGCTGCCAAAGGAGATACCCGCGCAGGCCATGTAGCTGACCGTCGTCCTGTTACGGATGATTTCCTTAAAGCCATGCACGATGTTGGCCGCGTTAAAAGGGACGCGATGGCTCGGGGGCAGCGTCTCTTCCAGACGTACCGCGATCCACACCGCGATGACAAGCGCATACACCACGTAGAGCACGAACAGGTATCGCCAGGAAGCAAAGAGCATGATGCCCTGGCCGAGGCTTGGAGCGATCGCCGGCACCAGAATAAATATCATCATGATCACCGACATCACCCTTGCCATGTCACGACCGCTGTAACGATCGCGTACAACGGAAACGGCAGTGACGTATGGACCAGCCACTCCCAGGCCCTCAATCAGCCGGCCGATTAACAGCAGACCGAAGCTGTTGGCGAAGAAGCAGATAGCCGTGCCGATCAAATAGATGAAGATGCCGCAGTATAGAACCGGCTTCCTTCCCATCGCATCTGAGGCAGGCCCGCATACCAGTTGTCCAGCCGACATTCCGGCAAAGAAGATGCCGATAAGGTACTGGACATGGTTGGAGTTGGTAATGTGAAATTCGACACCAATAACCCCGAGCGCGGGCAGCATGGCATCTATGGAGATCGCCACAATGGACATCAGGAGGGCGATCAGCACGATGAACTCTTGCATGCTGACCTGCGAAGTGTTTGGGGTCTCGCTCATTTAGTCCGTACATCATCTATGAGATAAAGAAAATGTACAGTCATTGTTGGTGAGCCTGCCTCCCCCATCACCCTGCCGCCCTTCCGGATCGGCTCCGAATTCACCGCATCTTCTTCATTTCGAACTGCTTGCCTGAGAGCGCTTCCTTTACCGGTGCTCCCCAGAAAGGTGTCGGAGTAAACTGCCAGTCGCTGATCATGACGGGCGCAGCCTTGGGGTGAAAGGAGAATGCGGTCCAGTTCAGGCGATACTTCTGGATAAAACCGATGACATCCGGCCCCCACGTATAGGGATCCTCCTGGGCGGAAGCAGGAATAAACGCAAGCTTTTTCACCTGACCGCCGACTTCGCCGACAAAGATGGGATATTTGGCCGCAGTGGGGAGCACTTTGGCTTCCCAGTTGCGCTTCCAGGGGTAAATGTGGGTGGCGTACATGATGCCATTGCCGGTCTTATCTTCCAGCGCGAATCCCTCCGCTACTCCAGTCAGGTCATACGCGTAGTCCAGCCCACCGGCGATAACGATATTTTTCGCCCCGGTTTCGCGTACCGCTTCCACCAGCTTCTGCATTCCAGGGGAATAGGGCCCGGACTCATTCTTAGCTTTCTCCTCGGGGCTCAGGAAGGCGGTTTCGTCCACTTTAGGGGCGTCTTTTGGTTTCTTCTCCTTCTTTACAATTGTACCGCCATTGCGCCAGATCTCCCACGAAATGCCATGCGGCTCGTTCATGATGTCGAACAGCACGGCAGGGTGATTCTTATACTTCTCCGCCACTTCCTTCCAGAAAGGAAGGTGCTCTTCCTTGACGTAGCCGAACCGGTGATGGTCAATCACCACATATGCGCCGCGATTTGCCGCCAGCGTCACGAGATCCTGAATCAGTTGCCGGTACGCAACGCCACCATCGTTCTGAGGGGCATTCTTGCCGCCCTTACCGTACCAGAAGTCATCCTTAATAGAGAGCCGGATTACATTCGCCTTCCAGTTTTCGATTGCTTCCTTGGTGGCAGCCATCACTGACTCACCTTTGGGATTCCATTCCAGACTCACCACGTGAACGCCCTGCAGCCACACTTCCTTGCCGTTCTTATCGTGCAACCGGTTGCCTGCAACTTTGATCTCGGGGGGAAACTTAGCCGGCTCAGGCTCCTCAGATGGAGGAGTAACTGGCTTTCCATTTGCCGCGGGTTTCTCCAGAGGCGCTGCCGGTGCGGGAGCCGTGGGTTCTGCTGGCGCAGATGCTGGTGCTGGCGCAACAACCGGGGTTTGAGCGTAATCTGCATTCTGAGCGTTCAGGCCACAGGGAACGTGCAGGCAAAGAGCCAAAATGAGAAGGCTGGGAAACAGGCAATTTTTCATAATCGGAAATGCTCTATATAGCGGATACCACCACTATAGCTTAAGCTCACGCTACGGTAAGATTTCCGTCAAGGCAAGGCGGATTCCTTGAAATTATCGCAATAGCGCTAATTCAGCATACTGGTCTTAATAGCTTTATTATAAATCACTTCTGTGAACTTTCTGGTCTTGGCGTTAAGTGCGTTCGAATCTGCTCGGAGAAATCGGGTGCATTTCCAGCCGCTATAGCACGCGCATTGATATGGGCACGCTTCTTAAGTTCCGCAAACGGCACGGATTGGTCCAGCGAACCGCTTTCATATAGCATTTCATCGGCATAGCCGGTAACCACGATGCGCCAGTCCCATGGAGGGCGCGCATCAGCATCCAACTGGTTGCGAACTGTCGTTGTGCAGTTGTGAGTAATGGCGTTGTACCAGCGCGGGTGATCCTTCAACTCGTTAATCGTGCTGATGTATTCGCGAAAACGCATGCGCGCTGTCTCGGGTACGACGTTAAGCCTGTAAAGGTACGCGTCCTCCCCGGAACGAATATTCGTGCGCAGCCGTACAACATCGCGTTCGTCGGCAGCCAGCGCTATGATCTCGTACTTGCGATAGATTCCTCCAATGGGCGAGTAGGTCTCCCCTTTCTCGTACCTCGCCTCGATGCTGAAGGCCAGTCTGCCCTGCGGCCCGAAGTCAAAGGACATGATGGGATGGGCCATCGCAGGCGAACCCCAATAGGTCTGAAACGCATCAATGCCGCGAAGTTGGGACAGCTGATAAGTCCGCGTCTCGTAACGTGGCGTAAAGTCCGTCTCCGTGCGGTACTCAAAATTTCGTACGTTGTGCACAACCACCTTGTCGTCATTCTGCCAGACGGCGTATGGCAATACGGCCAGGCCAGGCTTCCAGTCACGATCCAGCCTGGGCTGCAGCGTCAGCCACCATCCGAGTACCAACAGGAATACCAATGCAACTGCGGTCAGTACACGCCACTGGAAGCGGTTGTAGATCAGTACAGACGGTACCGCGACAGCCCAGAGGATGGCGGCAGCCACACGCACCGGAGCAGGAGCAGGCAGATCGAAATACAGTGCACCGGCCGCCCAGCCAGTTGCCAGTAATCCGGCTAAAGCGCTTATCAGAATAAAGATCCACCGAAGGAACTGTTTCAATTGCGCCTGCTTTGTTGAAAAGGGGTAAAGTTCGTTATGGGGCTTTTAGCTTGCCTTCAGGAAGGTTGTTGTCGAGGCATATCCAGTGGCGGCAATTATCAGCAATCGCATTTGCTGTTTGACTTCAGCTTCGCAACCTGTTGACGTTCCACGCATACGTGAAAACTATCCAGTGGGGTATCATTGGCTGCGGCGATGTAACAGAGAAAAAGAGCGGGCCGGCGCTCTCCAAAATCGCGGGCAGCCGCCTGGTAGCTGTCATGCGCCGGGACGGCGCGCTCGCAGCAGACTATGCGCGTCGCCACCATGTTCCAATATGGCTGGATGATGCGGACGCTCTGATCCAACATCCCGAGGTCAACGCTGTGTACGTCGCCACCCCGCCTGGAGCTCATGCCGAGCTTGCTCTGAAGGTGGCTACAGCCGGCAAGCCCTGTTATGTAGAAAAGCCTTTCGGCGCCAACGCACGTGAATCTCATGCGATGTGCGCCGCCTTTGCGGAAGCCGGGCTGCCACTGCTGGTGGCTTACTACAGACGGGCTCTCCCCTGGTTTGTGTTCGTGAAGGACATGCTGGAGGAAGGTAAACTTGGCACCATAACGGAACTGCGTTATCGCTTTGCGGCGGGCCACTACCTGCAGGACGGCAAGCTGGGCTGGCGAGGCAATCCTGCAATATCAGGCGGCGGTCTCTTTGTGGATCTGGGCAGCCACGCTCTGAATCTTTTCGACTACTGGCTGGGGGAGCTTGGTAACGTAAAGGCCTGGAACCGCATGGCTATGGATGGCTCGGGCGTCGCGCAGCAAGTTGGCATGACGTTTGAAACCGAAAGTGGCGTGCCTGGCACAGCCACGTGGAACTTTGCCTGCACCCAGAAAGAGGATCTGATCGAACTATACGGTACTGACGGCATTATCCGCTGCTCGGTTTTCAATCACGGTCCCATTTGGCACATAACGAAAGATGGCCAGAGCCAGGAGCACGTGTTCGACGTTCCCGATCACATTCAACAGCCGCTGCTTGAGGAAGTCGTGCTGGCCATTCGCAACGGAATTCCGTGTCGAAGTACGGGTCTTACCAGTTTGCGCACGAATGAAGTAATGGACATCGCGCTGCCGGGCAGAACGTAAACAGCAGGCGTGTCTCGCGGCTGCAGGCAAGCAGATATATTCACTCCTTCTCTGGCCAGCCACAATCAAGGCCGCGCAACGAATTCGGTTGCGCGACTTTTCCGTTGTTGCATGATGGCGCAAATGCTGTTCCGTCTCGCCCTGTGCTTCCTCTTTTGCCTCAGCGCCACGGCTCAGTCCGGGCCGGAAGACAGCATCATTCAAAAACGCGTGCGTCTCATTGACCTTGTTGATCTCATTACCACACGAGAAGTCGCCCGCGTCTGCCTTATCGAGCCCCCTTATACTGAAGCAGAGTGTCTTACGATAGCGCAACGCATTGCAGAAATTGAATCTGTCCCCACCGCAGACCGCACACCGTCTGAGATTTCTGCGCTGAACACCTACAAGCAGCTTACAGCAGGTCCTATGGGGTCTGCCAGCCGTATGACGGGTTACTCCTATAAGCGATATGACATTAAGCCGTCCGACTTCATGAATCCTGCTACAATCGAAGAAGATTTGAAGCAGTGCCTTAACATGAATGACCCCGGCTTTTCCGTCACCAAATGCGGGGATTCATATGTTATTATGCAGGCCGATTGCCCGGAATCCAAAATGCTTGTCTCTGTCTTAATAAAAAACGCCACCCCGCAAACCGCCCTTGCTGAATTAACAAAACTCTTAAAGACAAACGACATAGGGTTATCGACAGACTCGGCAACCCATTTTCTTAACCAGCACCAGAATCAGTTGAAGCGCAAAATCAATCTTTCCGTAGCGAATGAACCTCTTTCTCTGGCATTAACCCGATTTACAGAAGAAATCGGCCCGGATTTTGTATGGCGAATATCCGGGCGCAAAGATCGCAGAGTGCTGGTGCTGCGCAAAATGAATGTGCGCACTGACTGAGATCACTTCTTAAGCTTTGTCTGAGCACTGCCCGCATGGAAGCCACCCACAGAAAGGTCAAATGCATTAACCATCGCGGCGAAAAAACTCCGCGAAATCCGTTCCACTATCAACAAGATGCTCAGTTAATGCCATGTCGTGCCGTATTAACAATGTGAAGCACAAACATCTCCATGGAGACCTTCGATTGCTGAGCGTCGGATTCTGAAGCTGCTTTGCTGAACGATGAGCATCAACAATTTTTCCGTCTGTATTGTGTTCGCGCTTGATTTTAGCTGAGCAAAAGTCTACCAGCATTGTATCTTTATGTGGTATTACATGTCGGCTGGTCAGCAGAATGGTCCTGTAGATGATGCCTCACTTGAAAGTCTCGTGGTTAAAGGCATCATACAGGGTGATACACCCGTATGGCGTGATGGAATGGCCGACTGGCTCCCTCTCTACGAAGCTTCGCCCAACCTCCGGGGCTCCGTCATGGGCGACATCAACAGATCCAATACATGCTCCGTGTGCGGTAAGGTAGTGGGCGCCGGGAATCTTGTGGAGATTCGTGACATGCGAGTCTGCGCGCAGTGTAAACCACTGGCCGTACAGTCCCTTAAGGAGGGCCTTACTGTTCCGGTCAATATGAGCCTGAACGTCTGGAATGACGGCAAGGTTGTACTTGCCCGCAATGCAGCCACCCTTCCTTCCCGATGCCTTAAATGCAACTGCGAAGTTACTGAGAAGGCCATTACGCGCAAACTCTACTGGCATCATCCGATCATTTATCTGGTGCTCCTCATTAGTCCAGTTGTCTACGTCATCGTTGCCATCATATCCAGAAGGCGCGCCAGCCTGGATATATATCTTTGCCGTCGCCACCGATCGGTCCGCACCTGGGCCATTGCGGGCGGTTGGCTCGGAAGCATTCTGGGACTGGTGATCATGGCCGGTGGCACATCCATTGTGGGCGACACTGGTTTCTATGTTGTCCTGCTGGGTGCCCTTACTCTCTTAGCCTCCATCATTGCCGGGTTCGCCTTTAGCCGCTTTGCCTCAGCCAAGCTGATCAAAGATGAACTGGTCTGGCTGAAGGGCGCCGGTAACGCTTTTCGCGAGAGTCTACCGCCGGCTCCTTAAATCTGGTACTGTCGTTTCGTGCCTGAAATAGCGCCATCTGTGGTCTGCTCAAGACAGGGTGCGGTGGTGCTTTTTTGCGTCTGCCTATAACGCCTGGCACTTACTCTCTCATTCAGTTCTTTAAGATGAGCTTCATCGCCCAAAATGCCAGCTCTGCTCTGTTCAACCTTACCTCGACACGAAATCGGTTACTGTTTTCCACCATTCCAGCTCTGGCTTTGAGGGCCAGTTGCCGTGCCCACAGTTTGGGTGCTGGATCCAGAGCTTTGGTCCAGGATAGGCATCATACACGCGGCGGCTAAGACCAGGAGGAATCGTCCGGTCATTGGCGCAGGTTATAAAGGACACCGGAACGGCAGGTTGCCCAGACTCCGCAGCTCTGGCTCTTGAGAACTCAGCCAGATTCGTCAACGAGTCATATTTACCGCCAACGATGAGGGATACTGGCAGAAACGGATATTGGCTGCCCGCCACGCCAGCCAGTGTATCCCAGGGCTGAAGCAAGATCACGCCGGAAACCGGAAGCATCTTATCTCGTAGCGCAGAGCAAACAACGCCGCAGCCCATCGACTGTCCAAAGAGATAGACGCGGCTGGAATCACCGCTGCCCTCCGCAGCAACTGTCCGCACAAGCTTGCGCAACGGCACAACATTGGCTTCCTCTCCTGGTTTGCCAGGATTCGATCCGTAGCCTGGGTATTCGTAAAGAATGACGCGAAATCCCAAAGGTTCCATTGCCTTGGACAAACGATCGCAATGCAGCGCTGATCCAGAGTTTCCATGCGCAAAAATGATGGTTCCCCGTGACCGGCCAGGCATACCATTTCGGGATGGCGGCGGTTGCACCATCAAATAAGCCACATTCTCCCAGGAAGATCCATCCCCTGCCCCCTGAGCGGGGACGTAAGCAGCTAAACCATACTGCCCCGCAAGCCTCCTGGCTTCTGTAATACTAAAATGCGGCGCGGCGTAGAGCAGATAGTCCTGCACCATCCACATGACAACAA
>JBGGNE010000332.1:0-3973 GCA_041287705.1 Methylacidiphilales bacterium
CTCAGCAGCGGCCTGGATGAAGTGCCCGGCGTCTACAAGGACATTGAGAAAGTCATGGCCGCGCAAACCGATCTGGTCGACGTTCTGGGCAGCTTTCAGCCCAAGATCGTGAAGATGTGCCCGGCTGGGGAGAAGGCCGAAGACTAAGCGAGGCCATCAGACCATATGGACGCCTTATTCTTTTGCCGAGGGCTATTATCCTCGAAGAGGAATCAGGCGTCTCATCCTGCTGATGTCCGAGCTTCAGGAAAAAAAACGAAAATGCCGCGCGTCTCGTAAAATACGATCGCGCGGCAATCGGCTGACAAATCTACGGTATCGGCTATCAGGCCGTTACTGCGGTGCCGGAGCGGGCAGGCGTAACGGTAGTGGTAGGTGTCGTGACCGGGGATTTCCGGTCTACCTTCTTGATGTGTGTCCAGTCCAGCGCGCCCTTTTGCAGCACGTACAGGTAGCCTACAAAAAGAATGCCGATGAACGAAAACATCGAGGCCAGAATGGTAAGGCCGTTGGCCAGCTGTTCCTTAAACACGACCGCCCACGTGTACATGAACACGACTTCGATATCGAACAGAATGAAGAGCATCGCCACCATGTAGAACTTCACCGAAAAGCGGGGCTGTGCCGGTCCGATCGGATCTTTGCCGCACTCGTAGGGAATGTTCTTGGCAACAGAGCTGCGCCCAGCCTTACCCACAATCTGTGCAGCAGCCAGCGATCCCACTGCAAACCCAATAGCTACAATGAGTTGGAGGAGAACCGGGGCGTAGTCGTAGTTCATGACGCGCTGAGCCTAGCTGAAACGCCTGGCGCTGTGAAGCATCTTTTCGCCTCGCAACCGCTCCGCGCGCATGGTGAGATGGCCGTAGCATGAAATTCAATCTTAGGCCACTGATGCCAGAGGTACGTCCATGAGCGCTCAATCATCCAGACGCGTGGTGGTGACAGGAAGCAGCGGCAAGATGGGGCGCGCCTGCGTGGCGGATCTGCTGGCGCACGGCTATGACGTGTACAGCGTGGATTCCGTCCAGCCTGCGGTCCCCGGCGCCCGTCAGGCTTCCATTATTGCGGATCTTACTGATTTCGGTCAGACGATCGACGCCATCTCGGCCTGCGATTCCGGCCAGACCAGGGTTCATGCGGTGGTTCATCTCGCTGCCATACCGGCGCCGCGCAAGAAGCCCAATGCGGCCCTCTTCAGCAACAACACGCTCTCCGATTACAACGTTTTCGAAAGCTGCAAACGCCTGGGGATCAAACACGTTGTCTACGCCTCCAGCGAAACCGTACTGGGTCTTCCCTTTGACACGCCTCCGCCATATGTGCCGGTAGATGAAGAATACGCGCCGCGCCCGGAAAGCGCTTACTCCCTGTCCAAAGTGCTAAGCGAGACGATGGCCCAGCAACTCTGCCGCTGGGATCCCGAGCTGAAAATGTTCGGTCTGCGTCTCTCCAACATTATGGAGCCCAGGGACTACGAAGCCTTTCCCACGCATCAGTCCGACCCGATGCGCCGCAAATGGAATCTCTGGGGTTACATCGACGCCCGCGACGCGGCCCAGGCCATCCGCCTTTCCATCGAATCGCCGCTGAAAGGCGCCGAAGTCTTCATCATCGCCAACAGCGATACCGTGATGCTTCGCTCCTCGCAGGAGCTTCTGGCCGAAGTCTTTCCAGGTGTGCCCATACGTGGATCGCTCACAACGCACCAGACGCTGCTTTCCAACGAAAAAGCAAAGCGAATGCTGGGCTTCGCGCCGCAATTCTCCTGGCGCGATCATACCGGGCTTCCGTCACCAGAAGAAAGAAAGGACGGGAGCCCCGCGGCGGGTGTCGCCGGGAGCTCCCGAAGGATGGAGCTGTAAGCCGAATTTTGTCTGCGGCAGCGACGCACGTGCTTTTGCAAGCCCGTATGCCGCGCGGCAGGATAGCCATTCATCTCGCCCACAGCTTGCGCCATGGACGCCGCGCTTTCGCGCTGGTGCGACCGATACCCGGGGCCGACGTGTTTCCGCCCTGCCCGCGCCGTTTTACGGGTGCGCGCATGGTTTCCGTTCGTCTGGCAGGCGGCCTTCAGCCCCTGTTTGGTCTTGCACCGCGTGGGGTTTATCGTGCCCCGGGAGTTGCCTCCACGGGCGGTGGGCTTTTACCCCGCCTTTTCACCCTTACCGTCAGTCCGCGGCCTTGTTAAAGGGCTTTGGTCCGCCGGCGGTCTGTTTTCTGTGACACTTTCCATCCGGCGCAGGTTACCCCGCACCGTTCCGCGAGCTTTTCGCGGCACGCCGCCTTATGGTGTTCGGACTTTCCTCTCCGCGTCGGCCCGTGCATACCCCTATTCAGAGTGCGCCGTTCTCCGCGCGAAGCGACTATCCGCTCCGGTTAAAAGCATGCCAGATGAAGCAGGAAAAGCAAGGGCAAGCATTGCAGCGAACGGGTTTGGCCCGTGATCCATGAGACAACATCGTGTCGGTACGCCGGTTGCATCAGAGCAACTTATAACTGCCGGACCACGAATATTTTTCATACATTTGCTTGCTCCACATAGAGAACAGAGTTACGGTGTCCGTGTGACCACTCCAGCACTTACTTCAAGACAGCAGGAAATGCTCGATTTCATCGCTGACTACAGAGACAAACAGGGCATGCCGCCCAGTCGTCGCGAGATCCAGGCGCACTTCGGCTTCAAAAGCATGGCCGCCGTCGATGGGCATTTGCGTCTTATGGAAAAGAAAGGCGCCATCCGGCGTGCCGCCAACAAAGCGCGCGGTCTGGTAATCGATAAGCCACAGGGCGCAAGGCCGGGTCAGAGCTCCGATGCGAACAATCCTTCCGAGGGTACCCGCTTCGCCTCCATTCCCATTTACGGCAGCATCCCTGCCGGTGTGCCGGCTGATCAGATGCAGGAGAACGACGGCTGCGTCCGGGTCGATCTGGATTCGATCGGGCTGCCTCCCTCTACCTCTCGGACCTTCGCGCTACGGGTTCGCGGCGAGTCGATGATCAACGCGGGCATTCTGGACAAAGATATCGTGATTCTGGATTTCCGCCCCCCGAGTGATGGCGCAATTGTGGCCGCGCTGGTGGATGGCGACACAACGCTGAAGCGTTATACAGTGAAGGGCGGCAAACCGTTCCTGAAAGCGGAGAACCCGAAGTTCAAAAATATTATTCCCGCTCAGGAGCTTGTGATTCAGGGTGTTATGATAGCACTTCTGCGCAGGGCCTGAGTTGTTTTGGTCGAAGGCGATAACTTGCAATGATAAAGTAAAGGAGGTATCGTTAGCGCGAAATAAGGAAATCTACTGGATTTGGCTCTGTTGCGTGTGGCAGATCAGTGCGGTTTATTGGCAGCCGCATGCATCGATCGACACAATCACAGACTTGCACAACGACGACTTTCGAGGGATGATGTTGCGCTGTTGTTTGCCTGATTCCATTTTCCACTCTCTCGCAAGCCAACTCACCTTCACCTGATTTCTAAAAAGGATGCCTTCTCCAAGCGGACTTAGCTGAAGCCACGCCCAGCCATGCTGAAAAAGGTGTCTTATTTTGCCCTGGTCATCCTGGGGGTGCTCGTCGTTCTCGGCATATTGCAGCCGGAGTCCGTACGGTCCGACGTGCGCTCACGCTCCCTGGATTATTTTGGGCCCGCCCTCTCCTTTCTGGACTGGGGCGCCGCGAAAGTCGCCCTGGGCAATACCGAGTTCAAAACGGTAAAGGAAGCAGCCGCGGAAGTAGACCGCCTGCGCAAGGAAAACGCCGAAATGCAGGTGAAAATGCAACTGGCGGGCGATCTGCAGAAGAAAGTGGACAGCCTCCAGGAGCAACTGAACTTCAAGAAAGAAAGCATGTACAGCGTGGTGGCCGCCCGAGTCATCGGTCGCGACCCGGTAACGTGGTGGAACAAGCTGATCATCAACCGCGGGCACAACGACAACATCACGCCCGACATGCCGGTGGTCACTCCCCGCGG
>JBGGNE010000333.1:0-4088 GCA_041287705.1 Methylacidiphilales bacterium
GCCTGATTTCAGATAGCTTTCCTCAATCTCCATCAGTTCAGCCTCTCCTTCTATATGATACATATCCGCACCGCATATTGTCGTCGCTCAACTTCTCCAGGGATCCCGAAAGTGACTTTAATTCAACCCCTTCACTAATCACATAATCTATAGTGAATCAATAGAGTCACAATACTAAATCCACCGATTTAGGCCCGGGCGATCCTCCTCTAGCCAAACCCATCTCACAGCTTCTCTTAACTCCACATACCTTACCCTCATGTCACAGCTCAAACAACTCCGCCTCGGCCTCTTCACCGGTAACGTAGGCCTGCATGTACTCAGCAATACCGATATTCTGGAGAAAAATCTGGCAACGGCGGGACACGATATCCAGCTCAAATGGGTAAACGTCGATCGCGGTGATCTTGCGCCTGATCTTATTGCAGGTCGCATCATTCATCTTGGTGGCACCGGCTCCACTCCCCCCATCACCAGCCAGTCGCGCGGTCTGCCCATCGTGTACGTGGCCAGCTCGGTCTCGCGATCGCTTGGCGGCTTTGTGGTAAGGAAGGACAGCAGCATCCAGAGCATTGCGGATCTTCGCGGTAAAACTATCTCGCTGGCACTTGGCGCGTGGCCCACTCAGGTGCTGGCCGTGGCACTTGACCGCCATGGTCTCTCCTTCAACGATCTGTACCCCATCAATGTGGGCGAATTCGGCCTGCAGGCCCTGGAGGAAGGCGGCATTGATGCGATCATCGGCGGCATCCCTCAGGATCAGGCCGACAAGTTCCGCTACATTGCCAGAGTCAACGACTTCGTCAGCAACCCCTCCGTTTACACGGCGCACCGCGAGTTCGCCGAAAATCATACGGAAGTGCTGAAAATTGTGGCTCAAAGCCTCAATGAAGCCGAGCACTGGGTGGCCCAGGAACCGAGCCGCTACGCCGCACTGGTAGGCCGTACCAGCCGCTACGTTAACTCCGCGACCGGCCGCACTGAGTATGGTCTGCGCGATATTGCTCCGGACTTCATCGATGAGCAGCAGCGCTCCGCCGATATCCTGCTCCGTTTCGGCTTTATCTCCCGCCGCATTCGGGTAGCTGACGCCGTGCTGCCCTTCAAGCTTCTGGCTGCCAGAGAGTTGGCCGAAGCCGTCGCCTGATCTGAATCACGCCCCAAACCGCATGCCTCCGGCGTGGACAACCCACTCCCGCCGGCGGCCTCTGCGTCTCACCGCAATAAACGCCCGCTGTTAATGGAATCTCCAAGCTGTCCGCCGCATTTAGACACACTGCGCCAGGCCCTTTGTCAGTGCCTGACTGCCACCTGCACCCGCACTTAACGCAAATGTTCCCCCTTATCCCCGCTCCCTCGTTACACAACGTCCGCACTCTCCTGGAGATTCCTCACATGTATTTACGCCGGCAACGCCTTCATAACACACTAACGTTCAGCATTACATCCACTGGTAACAGACGTAAAACACAGCACAATCGTCCCTCCGTCGCCAGCAAAAGCATCATCCCGGGCGCAATCCGCCTGATCGGGTTTAGCCTGGCGATCCTCGCCGGAGCCACTTCCACTTCTCACGCCCAGAACGCCACTCCCGCATCCGCCGAGCCACCCAAAAGCAAGCTGCCAAGCGTGGTGACAGATCCTTCCACGATCAATACCAACCCGACCTCCGGCACGCTGGAAACGCTTGTCGTTACAGATGTTCCCCTGTCGCAGACCACACTGCCGGTTGTCCCCTCCGTTTCCGTGTATGGTCTGGACCAGACCGTGCAGGAAACGCCCCGAGCGGTCTCGCAGATCACACCGGCGCAGCTCAAAACGGATGTCATCTCCAACTACAATGACTTTGCGCGCTACGCCCCTGCCGTCACGCAGGCCGGCACCCGTCTTACGCCGTCGTCGCCCACTATTCGCGGTCAGACCAGCGCCGTCTACCGTAACGGCTTTAACAAAGTAACCCTGGGCGCCGGTTTCCCCTTCCAGTTTAACGCATATGAAGGTGCTGATATCATTGCCGGGCCGGCCAGCGTTATTTTCGGCCCCACGGCCAGCAGCTCCGGTTACGTCAATTACACAACAAAAGCTCCTTACTTTGACGATTATCACGGCAGCGTTAACTATACGTTCGGCAAGTTTGTATCCGGCGGTCAGGGCAGCCATCCGGAGAATAACTGGCAGTTTGATGTAGGTGGCCCGCTAATTAAAGATAAACTTGCCTTCCGCCTCAGCTACCAGCAGCAGCTTAACGACAGCTACTTTACGGATGTGCACAGCGACTTTCAGGACATATACGGGGCACTCTCCTGGATAGCGAATAAGGATGTCACTTTTGACTGGAACTTTAATTTCAGCAATTACGACTACACACAATGGAACGGTGCCAGCCGCGTTAATCAAGAGCTCATCGATGACAACACCTACGTAGCAGGACGTGCCACTCCCATTATTGCATCCACAGCATCGCCCACGGGTTTCTACTCACCCAACAGCGATTTCAGTGGATTTGTCGCCCGCACTAATCCCCGGCAGGGCCAGTTTGTTGCCACCAACACATCGGTAAATCCAGGAACCACAACAGGTCGCGTAGTTGGCTGGGTACTGAATCCGGAAAATGCCAACAAAACGAAGCTCTATGCGTATGAAGGCACCTCGAATCCCAATGACTACGCTTACGCACAGAACTTTACCACTGAATTTAAAGGCACATTCCAGGTATCGGATAAGTTCAAAGTCATCAATACTTCCTACTACGAGTATCTGCGCAATACCTTTTCCAGCCGTGACTCGAATTATCTTTACGCTGAAGTCAACGTGTTCGAAAATCGCACGGAATCGATCTTTAAAGACGACTACGAACTCTTCGGAATCAAGATAGATCACCAAAGCAACTCCGGCGTTGACCTTCGTTTTGAACAGGTAAAGAACCGCACTTTCCAGACCGTATACGCTTCCCCTTATGATCTTACTCAGGACCAGAGCAGCCAGAGTCTGAACGCAATCTACGGAGCCCAGGTTACGCCCAGCCCTACCGGAATCGTTAACACCCAGTTTGGAAGACTGAACCTAGGCACCTCGGTGCGCGTTCAGGAGGATGGAACACTGATTACGCTGCCTAATCAGCTTAACTCCGAAAACCAGCAGGTAGGTTTATACACTCAGCATAACTTCAAGTTTAACGACCAGTGGGGCTTTAACGTGGGCGGCCGCGCTACTATCATTTCCGCTCATTCGGAGTACGCAAATCCCTCATCTACCGTTCCGGGTGCGGATGATGCCCTGCACGTGTTGCCTGCCGTTAACGCCAGTGTTACCTACCAGCCTGCCAAGTGGGTTAATCTCTACACGACCTATGTTTTCCAGGAAGCGGTGAATGGCGGCTCCACCGGTCTGTTCTCACTGACAAACGATCGCCTGGCCAGCGCCCAGTTCCATAGCGAGACATTCCTCTACGAAGGCGGCGCCAAGTTCGAGATCATCCCCAACAAGCTCTTCGCCACAGCCACCGGCTATTACCAGCAGCGCGCCCTGCCTCCCAACATCGCCCTGGGCACGCCCAGCAGCAAAATAGAAGTGCGCGGCTTCGATCTGACGACCAACTATCAGCCGACCAAGAACCTTTCGCTGGGTGCCAATTACTCCTTCATGGAGGCCAACTACATTGAGCTTAACTCTCGCGGCCAGAATTACTTCGACAGCCAGGGCTTCACTGCCGATGGCACCACGGCCTTCCAGGACAGCGGCGCGTTTGGTCCTTCCGGCGTAGGCAACTACCGCGTCTCGGCAATGCCCAGGCATAACTTCAATTTCTTCGGCACCTACCAATTCGACTTCGGCCTCGGTTTCAACGCAAACCTCTGGGCCCAAAGCTCACAGCAGTATCAGATCGTGCTGCCTTACCAAATCCCCGCGCAGTACGGTCTCAATCTCGGTGTCTTCTACCAGCGCCCCAACTGGCGCGCCCAGATCGATTTCCTGAACGTCACCGATCAGCGCAACTGGCAGAGCGACATCCGCGAAGCCGCCGCGTTCCTTCTGCAAAGCGAGCCCTTCGCGGTACAGGGCAAGGTGAGCTTCACGTTCTGATGCGG
>JBGGNE010000334.1:0-10375 GCA_041287705.1 Methylacidiphilales bacterium
GTACTGATCGATGATATTCGCGCCGATCTGGATGATATGGCGGTCCGCGTAGCTGCTGTAGCTGTCGAAATTCTGGCCGGAAGGGCCCTCGATGCTGCTAATACCATTGCCGGAAGCGCCGGGATTCTGCCCGAGGGATCCGTTGAGAATGCCGGCCTTCAGCAGCTCAAAGAAGTCCGGCTCGCGATTCCGGGCCGCCACTTCATCCAGCGTGGCGATGTTCGCCAGCGCGACGGCGCCGTCCGGGCCGGTGTAGTTCCAGCAGGCGTTGGCGGAATCCCACACCAGGCCGAAGCACGTCTTGATACTTGCCGCGGAGCCGCCGTTCTTCGGCGTTCCGTCCGCCGAAAGCCAGCCGATGCGGCTCAGCGGGAAACGGCGCTGCACCAGAGGCTCGCCCGCCTTTGCGCTGTACGTTTCAGTGGTGCCGTCCGTGCGGTAGCGCGTTACGGAGGTGTCGCCCGCAAAGCGCACGCTCAGCACATCCCGGTTCGGCTTGCCCGCGGTACGGCAATCGGTCAGGTACGGGAACCAGGAGTTTTCATTGCGGACCGGAGCCCAGCTCGGCGCGTTCACTTCGCGCGTAAAAGTGGTGAGGTACGCAGCGGCGTCGGTACTGCCTGTCGTTGTCTTCAGGTAGCTGATCAGATCCTGCCGGCTCAGCAACGGGTTGTCGCCGGGGTTCGCCTTGAGGAAGCCTTCCTCGTGAGCCTTGCGAATCGTCTCCGTGTCGGTGCCATACCGCAAGGCGCCGCCCTTGTTGCGCCAGTTGATAAGATTCTGCACGGTGGTATCGCTCAGAAGCGGCACCGACGCGTTGGTGGCGCTGGGTATGGCGCTCAGCTTCGCGTATGCCAGAGAAGTCTTGCCGCGCAGCTCCGGCGTGCTGGAGGCTAGCGTGGGGCGATACCCCGCCACGTTCACATCCAGCAGGGCGCCCTGATCGTAGATGACATAGGCGTAGCGGCCTAGCACGCTGTTGGTCTGCAGACCGGAGAGGTCCATGAGCAGGTCTCCGGCGGCAGCTTCAGCGTCGGTGCACACACGGCTGCCGCTGCGGGTGACATACACCCAGTCCGGCGGCGTATTGCTAAAGACGGAGGGCGGGGTGGCGCCCAGGAAAAGCGCCTTGTTCCAGCGCTCCACGGAGATGCTGCGCCCATTGGCGGACTGCGTGGTGGTTGACACCGCGGACGCGCGAGACGCCGGGAGACCGCCCGTGGTGTACCACGTGGGGGACGAAATCAGATTGTCGTCCAGCGAGGCGGAATCTGCGGCGCGGCTTACCCTTACCAGCGTGGGGGGCAGCAGCGATGAGGCGCTGGTCGGGATGTTGGTGCCGAAGGAGGAGGGCGAGAAACCGGTGCGCAGAGGCATGGCGGTGTGATTCGTCACGGGCCGGTATGTCGTGTATCCGCCTTCGGAATGCGGCGAGGAGCCCGCGGCTATCTCCCGCTGCAGATCGCCATATGTCTCCTGAAGCGCCGTTTTAGCCAGCTCCTGCGCGCTGATGGCCCGGCCGTAGTTAAAGCTCGAGCGTCGCTCTATCCGCATGGAAACCAGGAACGACACCAGCATCATGGAAAGCAGGGCGACCAGGGCAAGCACCGTCACCAGCGCCACGCCGTGCTTACTGCGAGTGCATACGTGTTTCATTGAGGTAATAGGGTATGAGGAAGGGAAACGCGGCGCTGATACACACGGATTCTGCTGCGCACAGTCTGGGGAAGTCCGCTGCCAAACCCCGGCTGGTCCACCAGCTGGGACCACATCTGCGCATAGCTCATCCCAGCCGGCGGCGTACCGGTAAACAGCGTCGCCGCGGCGCTAAGCGTTGAAGTGCCGCCCGCAATCTGGTAGGCGCCGTTATCCAGTATAACCACAGAGATGACCGCTGCATTCGTATTAGCCGGCGCGCTGGGGCGAGTGTAATCCCGCGCGTACTGCCGCACCAGGTCGCCGCCGGCCGTCACAAACTGGATTTCGAAGGCCAGCACTCCGTCGGCGAGATTCTCCATCGTGGTGGCGGTGAGATCGGGGAGTTTGCCCGTCTGCTCATACGTCAGCTGATCCGCCGCACCTGTACTGTTTGCGTAGCTCAGGCCACGATCATACCGATACAGTGAGTATGGTGCCGACACCGGGCCGCGTGCATACTGTACGAGCGAGACACCCCGGTTTCCCGTACCACCCGAGCATCGCGTGTAGAATGCGCAGGCCGTTGCGCCGGACGTATCGACAAACGCGGCGAGATCGCGCCGCAGCACCATCGTCTCGATATCGCGCTCGATAAGACCGAGTATGACCCGGCTTTTGGTGGAGTTATCCACGCTGGCCGCGCCGGCCAGCCACGTTTGCGATACAGTGGAGATGATCTGGCTCATCATAATGAGCAGGACTGAAAACACGGCCAGTGCCACGCAAAGCTCCACCAGGGTAAACGCCGCCACCATCGTAAAACTCCGGAATCGTGCCCGGCGCGTGGAGATAGGAGGGATCATTGGGGAGGGAAATAGCTAAGGATCTCGTAGATGCCCGCCGCCTTTGCCGCCGCCGCCTGCGCGGGCCAGTGCAGGATAAGATGAAGCTGGGTGCCCGGCTTCTCCGGGGTCGACGTAATGAAATAGGTGAGACCAAACTGCGCCGTGGCGGCGTCTGCTGTCAGCAAACCGTTCGCGTCCACATAGACCAGCTTCCCCGCGGCGGGCGTGACACTCGAGGCCACCATGGGCGGAAGCGGAAACCGGGGCTGGGCGCTGGTGAGATCGGCGGCGGGCGATGCCCGGCGGGTCACCATCAGTGTCTGGACAATGGTAGCAGCCTGCGTCTCTTTTCCGGCCTGCATGTTGGTAGTGACACCCACCGTAAACAGCCCGATGAGGGTCACGGCGCAGAAGGCTGTCACACCCAGTGCAAGCACAACCTCGGCGAGGGTAAAAGCGCCATTCCTGCGAGGGAAATGTCGCGAACGGGAGACGGTGGCGGAACTGGAGAAAAATGCCGTGGATACCATAAGCCGGGTCGGTGCGCTTGTTACTATTGAATCTGCAAGAATCAGCAATCTAAGTAAAGGGCAATAAGCTTGTTACGATACAGATTGATGCTATTCGAGGCGGATCGCTGTTGCCCTGGTTGCGCAAACTAGGTAGGTTAATTCCATCGCAGACCGCCGCAGTCGCTCCCACCGTTTCAGGGATCGCACTCAGCCGCCTCAGCAAGCCAACCCGTGCAGGTGCCGTGTCAGACCAATTCGCAGATCAGGTAAAGCGAGTTTCCCTGCCCCCCTTTTCTCACTCATTTCCTTCAACGCATCATTCTCCTTATGAAAACGTTCCTGCATGTCCGTCCCACCTCTCCCGCTTCCCGGCGTGGTTTTACCCTTATAGAGCTGGTTGCCTCGCTCGCCATCATGATGGTAGTGGCCGGACTCAGCATGCCGTACACGATGTCAATGTTGCGTGGCAGCACATTCAACCTCACTCTGATCAATATAGGCCAGTCTGTCGACCTCGGCCGTCAGCACGCCATCGCGAACAACACCTACACGTGGGTGCTGCTGACTGAGCCCGTGGAATCTGATCAGACCATGTACGCCGCCGTGATGGAATCCAGGAATGGCAGCGACACCCTGGCCTGGCAAACCAGCGCGCTCAACATCAGCGCCCTGCCCGATCTCCGACTCGTCGTCGCACCCGCTCCCATGCCTGCCGCCAAACTCTCCGACACGCCGGAATCCCTGCCCAACATGCCCGATACCGGCGCATCCACCCCCGGCCGCTGGGGCAAGGTGAACCTGCAGGTAACGAGCGGCGGCAAAATACTCACCTTCACCCGCGCCCTTCAGTTTACCCCCACCGGCCAGGCCATGACCAGCACTACCGTAGCCCGCTACATCCAGATGACCGTGGCCGGAAAGAACGCCACAGCCTCACAAAAGGCCGTGGTTCTGATCGGTGGCCTGACAGGCAAGTGCCAGCTGTATCGACCGTAAGCCGCAAAGTCGGCCATAAGCCGCAAAGGCTCGAATGTCCGAAGCACCGAAGGTGCAACCGCATGTGCGTCAACTGGTGTCGCCGCACATTCCGCGTACCGGTCTACGATCTACCCCGCAGTCCCCGCGCTTCCTTCTTCGCCCGGACCGCATTCCCCGGCGGAGCGGCGGTGGATTCGCGGGCTATCAGGCGGCTGGGGACGCGGCGGCCGATGCAGGGGGATTCGTCGCCGACGAAGCGCTGCTGGAGCAGGTTGACCAGAACGTCGCCCCAGGCGTCCATGGGGACGTCGATGCCGGTAATGGAGGGGACGCTGTAGATGTTGGGCTCCTGCGGTTCGTCGCCGAACGTGGCGACGCTGCAGTCGTCGGGCACGCGGTAGCCGCGCTCGTGGAAGGCGCGCAGGGCGGCCGGTCCGCCGGCGGAGCTGGAGACAATAAGGGCGGTAAAGGGTATCTCGGGAGTTCTTTCCAGGTATCGGGAGAGGCCGGCGTAGGCCTGGACATTGCTCTTTTCGAACGGCTTCGTCTCGCAGTCCACGATGGTGCCGGGCGGCATCCCCAGCTTCTCCAGGCTGTTCTGGAAGAGCGAGAGCCGCTCGCGGACCTCAAAGAAGCACGGCTCGTTGACGAGAAAACCCACACGCTGGTGGCCGCGCGAGCGAAGGTGCTCGGTCAGCGTCATCATCATCTCCGGCTCGTCGCTGGTAAGGTAATCCATGGAGAACGTTCCGGGCTCGCGCGCCAGCGCCACCACAGGCACGCCCTGGCGCAGAATCTGCGGCAGGAATGGATACTTGTCGTCAACCATATCGGCGTTCACCACGTGGGCGCATGCCTTGGGTTCGACAAAGATGTCCTTGCCCAGCGGATTCTCCTCATATCGGCACACCAGCAATTGCCAGCCAATCGCGTCAAACGCGCGCCGCAGCGATTCCTCCTTGGCGTCCACGAGAGTGGAGGGATGGCGCGCGCGATGATACACGATCAACCTCACATAGCGATCGCTGCTGACAAAGATGCCGCTGCGGTGCTTGATGGAGATCAGATTCTCGCTCTCCAGCTGCTTCAGCGCCATGTTGACGGTCTGCATGCTGAGGTTGTACCGCTTCATCAGCGCCCGCACGGAGGGCAGGTGCGCGCCGGAGGGAAGCGAAAGTATACGGTTGCGCAACAGCTCGGTCAGTTTGCTGTACTTGTACGCGGTGGTCTCCGGCGATGTCATTACACGGCTTATCATAACAATTGTTTGCTCCTTACAGCAAGCTATTTACCCATACAGACTGCTTCCATAAACGGCGGCACCGATGGCCCGCGATATGCGAGTCATCGGTGCCTGAGCGGGGCTCTGGCTTAAGGCGATTCCCCTTCCGCCGCCGGCTTAAACAGCACGTAGGGAAAAGCTTCAAGAGATTTCGATTCCACCAGCCCCGGTGCAAGTTGCATCGCATGAGCCCGCACCGTCCCGTCGCTATCGTTGACGGCGATGTTGAAGCGGAAGCCGGAACGCAATACAGACTGGCTGAGGCCAAGATCCTTCAAAGGCACCCGCGCGGTGTAGATGCGGCCCTCTCCACGCTTCTCTATAGTCACACGGATTCGCGAGCGGAAATCCTCGGAGCCCTCGGGCTGTGTCCAGACCATGGCGACCGGCTTGCCTTCCTTGTCCTCGGCAAAGCCGAACTCGACCGCGCCCTTCAGCCGGTCATCAATGATGCACTGCACGCTGTCGCCGCGCCACATTCCGGTAGGCTCATCGGTCTGGAAATGCCGATTGTCGGTAACATCAACGCGCAGCACGAGGTTGTCCGAGTCTGTTCCCAGCCACACGCGGGCGCTCAGATCGTCCGGGCCCTTCCAGCGATGCATCGCCATGTTGGGGTCGTTGTCGATGAACGAGAAGACCTGGTCGCGGCTGATCAGCACTATATCCGCAGCCCGCCCTTCTCCCGCCACTGAGTTGCCGGACGGCACAACCACAGTGCCAAAGTGGATCGGGACGAGGATCGCCCCCTTGTACGGCATGCCCTTGAACTCATACCTCACACGCACCCGGCTGGCAGTGCCAAACGCGTAGTCCGCGCCCTGGGGCAGGCGCACTTTCAGCCGGGCGGCCTTTGTGCCGCCGGCAGGAATGGTAAGAGTCTGTGGCTGCGATGCGGAGGAGGAAGATGAAGCCGATGAGGGTGCGGCAGGGGCGGTCGCCTGCGAAAGGAGGCGCGGCAGATCCCATGCCACCTCCACCTGAACCGGCGCGGATGTGGGATTGGCAAAGTCGCATCCAATCTCCATCTCCTCCCCTGGACCGCCATAGTAGGCGCGGCTGGGGCCAGCCAGGCGACCGACATGCTCTACGCCGCGGGCGCCGGGAAGCAGCAGATAACGCGGCTCCTTGTTTGCGGTAATGACAACCAACTCGCCACTGGCCATGGCGGGCGAAGAGTTACCATAGATATCGACAATGCGCGCCGCGTCGGGGCTTTTCAGGCCGGGAATGCGAAGCATGATCTGTTCATCCTGCGCGCCCTGGTCATCGTTCCAGAACACCAGCACCTTTTCATCCGCCTCGCCAAACTCCATGAACCAGCGGTTTTGCCCCGCCTCGATCTGCCTGACAAAGGGGGTGCGGGCCGCCAGGCGGGCAAACGTGTTGAACGCGATGTACGCCGGCTTGGGCTCCATGTGATAGGTCAGCAGCCCAAAGTGATGCTCCGGCTCGGTGGGATCCTCACCGTCGTCGCGCAGATCGTACCAGGAATATCCCACGGCGCCGCGCGAGCGAACGAAGCTCACTTTCTTCACCAGTGTGCGTGCCTGCTCCTCCTCCCCAATGCTCATGGAGTGGATCGCCGTTTCGTTGAAGTAGAGCGGCGGCACGGGCTGCGGCAGGGCGCCACGAAGCCGGGCGTGCGGACCATCCACGGTCTTCGCAAACTCCTTGAAAACGCTGTGCTCGTGAACGGCGTGATAGCTGAGTTGCGTGCCAAGCGCCTGCATGGTGCGCTCCTGAAGATCGGGGTTGAGCTTCCGGCCCGCATGGTGACGCAGGGTCGCAAATCCGCCGCTCATCACGCCATTCGCGGGATCCGCCTTGCGGAGTTCCTCGATCGACACGCGCAGCATCGAGATGTAATCGTCCGTGGAGCCGGTGAAGAAGCCATCCAGGTCCGGCTCATTCCAGGTCTCCCACAGGCGGACGCGGCCCTTATAGCGCTGGCCATAGGTGCCGACAAAAGTGCGCCACGCGTCCAGATCCGGCATCGCGCGGTTCCACGCCAGCCAGCTTTTGTCGCTCTGCTTCTCCGGCGGCGCAGCCCATTTGGTGGTGTAGGCGAGAACCACCTGCATCTCCATTCCCAGCGCTTCGGTGGCGGCCAACATGTCGTCCATCACCTCCCAGTTCCACTTGTCCCGCGCGGGCTGTATCTTCTCCCAGCCGGGATTGGAGCGCAATACCTTGCATCCGATCAGCGCGGCTGCTTCCAGTTGCTGATCCCGCTCTGGTTTGGGCAGGCGCTCGGCGTGGGCCACGATGCCGAGCATAAATGCCGGGCGCGTGCGGTCGGCACCGACCGGCTCAAAGTACCCAAATCGCACTTTGCGCGATATGTTGCTGCGGGGGTCTTTGGCCTGCGTGGCGCTATAGGTGACAGACCACGCGCCAAACTCTTTACCCGTAAGCGGCCAGGCTACCCTGCGCTCCTCTCCAGCCGCAAGCGAAACGGTCTGCTTCACCACCGCCTCCTCCTTCTTCGCCGGTGACACAAACGTGGCCGTAAACGCCACCTCCGCCGGCTCCCCGCCCGTGTTCTTCAACACCACGCCAAACGAACCCGCCGTGGCGGGCGTTACGACTGGCCAGCTCTTTTCCCATGGCAGGGTAATGGAAACCGGAGCCGCAACCGCGCTGCCAGGAATACCGCCCGAGGCAGCACAGAGCCACAGCACAGCGCCGCCCAGGGCACCGAACGCCCGCAGCGGTAAGAGGGAGTACTTAGTCATAAATAACAAAGGAGTGAGGCTGAGTGGACTAATTCTAATGAGCGATCAAGCTGAGCCTCGTTCGCATGTCTTTTTTATCAATCGCTGCGTTGCTCGTCGGTCACATATTATTCTAATATGCTCCCTCCTCGCGCCTTGCCCTTGACAAAAAATCCTGTGCGTACGAGGCTCATCTTGATCGCTCATTAGAATAAGGGCCTGTCAGGAAATAAGTATACCATTTTAGCTTGTTCTTTTGACTACCGGCTGCGTTGCTCGTCAGTTACAGACCGCTGCGGGTATGCGCCTTTCTCGCGCCTTGCCGGTAGTCAAAATCCCTGCGCCATACTGGTATACTTCTTTCCTGACAGGCCCTAAGGAGTCTCCGGAAAATAACCTACACAACTTGAGCCTCCGCTTCTGAGCGAGAGCAGCGTTGGAATTCCGGTCGAGCATTAATTGGTCTAAGAGAGGGGGCGCGGACGTGATGTTTCGAGCAAGCAGCTACTACTTGCTCTCCTTCGCCACCCGGAAATCATCCATCAGGATGGTGCCGCCGTCGGTGGCGCGGTCCGTAAAACCGATGGCAACGCCAAGAAGACGCACAGGAAAATCCATCGTGCCGTCCACGGTCTCGCCCCACGAGGCGACGCCGCCAGTGTCAGGCGTAGCGGTGTTCAGCTCCCAGGTAACTTCAGTCCAGCCGGGCTCGCCCAGCTTCTCGAACGGGACGCTGAACTGGAAGGTCTCGTTACGCGCATCCACCACACGCAACGCCATGTTACGGCATTCAGAGCCCAACTGCTCAATGTTCACGCGCACCGATATTTTGTAGGTGCCGGGCGTATCCAGAATCTGCACACTGAGATTCTCGTAATTGCACGCTACATGCGTGGAGGTGTGCTTCGGCCAGTTCATCTTCAGCACCTGGTTGCCCTCCTTCGTGGGATCCTTCACCACCTCGCACTTGAATTCGTCCACTACGCTGCCTTCCTTGCGGAAAGTCGGAGCGCTTTCAAAGTCATCCAGCACGGTTGCGGAGGGCGCGGGCGCCTGTGCGGCCTGTGCAGGTGCCGGTGTTACAGCCTTTGCCGCAGCGGCGGATTTTGTCGTCGTCGTTGTTTTCGTCGATGTAGTCGGGGGCTTCCCGGCCGGAGTGTTCGAGGCAGGCTGTGAAACAGCGGTTCCGCAAGTCGCCAACATGGCAAGGGAAGCAAGAGCACCTGCCCTGAGCAGGCCGGAATGAAGAAGCATCGTCATCATCGTAAGATCGTAAAGGGTCGGATTGAGGAGAGGGCCGAAGAGCGCCACGCCGGACGGCGACAACAAAAACGCAATGCGCACTATGACTGTGCATGGATCAAACGCACCGGTAAAGGCGATTCAGTGTGTTACGATACAGATTGTTTCTATCGTGCAGGCTGCTGAAGCCTCGCCCGGGGATCCAGTCGAAACCAGAGAAGTTGGGCATAGATTGACGCTCGCGTCTGATCCAACTTGACGTGTCAGATCGGCCCGTCCTTGTATCGTTGAACCGCCCCATGCAGTGTGGCGGGACCGATTTCTGCCATTCGCCTCGCCTCAGTGGCGTCGCTATTGCAATATTCTCCCTAACATCTACCGGACGTTATCCATGCTTCGTACGTTTATCAGCCGCAACCTCGTATGGCCTTTCCTCCTCTCGGCGATAGTCAGCACCGCCGGCCTGTTGGCGGCTCCCGCCACGCCGGTCCAGACCTCATTTGACGGAGGCGAATCCACGACAGAGGTCGATGGATTTCCCGGTAAGCCGGGCGAAGGCTGGGCGTCTCCCTGGATGCTGACGCCCGCCGGAACGCCCGCCAAAGTCACCGTCACAAGCGCCTCCCCGCTGGGCGACAAGACAGGGCCGTACCTCAATGTCGAGTTCAAGGCCCATACCGCCGGCCAGACAGCTATGGCGGTATCGCGCGAGGTTGATATCAACGTGGCGGACGTGTCCAAACCATACAAGATCAGCTTCTCCTACCGCCCGGATGTAGCGATGGAAGGCCCCAACGACATGTGGTTCATGGCCGGCAGCTCTGTCGGCGGTAGCCCCGGCACGGGTCCGCGCTGCACCTGGATGATCCGCGGGTCCAAAACCGTGTGGTACCTGGGAAACGGCGACCGCAAGGGCGGCGCCACCTGGGAGCGGTCCGAGATGACCTGCGTGCCGGGCAAAGTCTACCACTTCGTGGTTTTGGTCGACCCGGGCACTGAAAGTTGGAAGGTGGAAGTGAAAACTGACGAGGCCAGAATCGAGTCCGCCACGCTTGGCTTCAGAGAATCCCGCCAGGACGGAGGCAAGTTCCTCTACTTCGGCGTGGCCACGGGAGAAACAGAGGTCAATGCCGGCTTCTCCTTCGACTCTCTCTCGGTGAA
>JBGGNE010000335.1:0-20007 GCA_041287705.1 Methylacidiphilales bacterium
CACAGCCTACGATAAAGCAAAAGAGCTTGCCGAGAAGCTTACGGCTACGGAGAAAGCACGGCAAATCTTCGCGATTGTCCGTGAAGCGGCGTGCCGGCTGCATCCTGGGCTGCGCTAAAGAGTACTGGGTTGGTTTCGATCCCCCAGACTTGGGCTATAGGGTGTCGCGCCTTTGGTGCTTCGGGCGCACTCGCTTTGCTCGTACAACGGAAATTTGCTTCCGGTAACGAGATATATCCCGATCGAAGATGCCATCGCCAACTGGACGCAAGCTTTTTGATCTATCTGTGACTACATGGGGATCGATATGGCTCTAATCATTGATCCATTCATCCATCAATCAATCGCCAGGCGCTTCTGGATACCGAATTTATCCACGCGTTTGCGTAGGGTGGCGCGGGTGATGCCGAGGAGTTTGGCGGCTTTTACCTGGTTGCCTTCGGTTTCGGCAAGGGCGCGGACGATGAGTTCGCGTTCGGCGGCGGGGAGGAGAGCGAGATCCGGGTCGCTGCGGGCGTGCTCGAAGAGGACATCGATGGCGCGCTGGAACGTCTGCTTCTCATTGGGGAAATGCGAGGCGTGACCTTTGTGACCATTCGTGTCGGCTGCCGCAGCGACCGCGCCGGTGTATGCAGCGGCGGACGGAGATACGCTGGCCGTTGTCTGCGTATGCGCACCGACACTGAATGCGGAGGTGTCACCGTGGCCATGCGCCTGCAGCGGCTCGGCGTGCACGATGGAAGTGGGAATGCTGTTGGTGAGCGGAGCACCCAGCGGTACGGTGTTCAGAATCGGTGAACCGGCGGCAAGTTTGCCCCACTGGCTGATTTCCGACGGCAGATTGGAGACCTGGCACACAGGGCCCACGGCGAGAACCAGAGCGCGCTGCACGCTGTTTTCCAGCTCACGCACGTTGCCGGGCCATGGGTAGCGGCACATGCAGGCCATCGATTCCTCGCTGAACTGCGTGGGAGCGCCGACCTGCTTCTGACGGATCTTGTTGATGAAATATTGCACCAGCAGCGGCACGTCGGTCAGCCGATCGCGCAGCGGGGGCAGGGGAATGCGCACCACGTTCAGGCGATAGAACAAATCTTCACGGAACTCCTTGCGCTGCACAGCCGTCCAGAGATCCTTGTTGGTGGCGGCGATGATGCGGACATCGCACTTGGTCGATGAATTACCGCCGACGCGCGAGATTTCGCCGTCCTGCAGCACGCGCAGAATCTTGGCCTGCGTGGTCAGCGGCATGTCGCCGATTTCGTCCAGGAACAGCGTGCCGCCGTCGCACTGCTCGAACTTGCCGACGCGCTGGGAGAGAGCGCCGGTAAACGCGCCTTTCTCGTGACCAAAGAGTTCGCTTTCCAGCAGGTTCTCGGGAATTGCGGCGCAGTTGACGGCGATGAACGTTTTGTTGCTGCGCGGACCGTTTTGAAAGATAGCGCGGGCGACAAGCTCCTTACCCGTGCCGCTCTCACCGGTGATGAGAACCGTGGCGGAGGTGCTGGCCACCTGGCCGATAAGCTTGTAGACCTGCTGCATCGCGGGGGAATTGCCGACAATGGCCTGGCGGCCTTCTTCCACATGAAGTTTGACGGGCGCGGCGGCCGGCTCCTGCGCGGCGCGGGCTGCTTCCAGGGCGTCATGCAGCAGTTGCTTCAGGCGCGGGATGTCGAACGGCTTCAGGACGTAGTCGTACGCGCCCAGCTTGATCGCCTCAATGGCAGTCTGTGAGGTGCCGTACGCCGTCATCATGATGATGGTCTGGCGCGGATTGTTGGCGCGCAGTTCCTTCAGGGTTTCCAGACCGTTCTGGGTGCCCATCCGGATGTCCATGACGATCAGGTCCGGATTATGCTTCCGGGCCTGACGGATCCCCTCCTCGCCGGATTCCGCGCAGATGATCTCCAGCGGCTCCGCGTGCAGCAGGCGGCTGAAGGAGTAATGCACGTCGGTCTCATCGTCGATGATGAGGATCTTTTGCTGGGGCTGAGCTGCCATACGCGAAGCGGAGTTGCCGGTGAGAGTCATTGACGAAAAGGGGGAGGGCAGGGGGCGAAACCAGCGCGAGGCTGGACCCGGTTATGGGTGATCTGAGTCTTAGGATGTCGGGCGGCCCACGGCTGCGACGAAAGGCTTCAGCGATTCTACGAGTGAAGCAAACTTGGCCAGATCCACCTGTTGCTGACCGTCGCTCCAGGCTTCGGCGGGATTGGGATGTACCTCTACCAGAAGGCCATCCGCGTTAAGCGCCGCGGCTGCTTTGCAGAGCTCCATCACCAGATCGGCACGACCGCAGCCCTGGCTGGGATCAATGACAATAGGTAAGTGTGACTCATTCTTCACGATAGCCACAGCGCCGAGATCCAGCGTGTTGCGCGTATACGTTTCGAAAGTGCGGATACCGCGCTCGCACAGGATGACGTTAGGGTTGCCCGCAGCCAGCACATACTCGGCGGCCAGCAGCCACTCTTCCATGCGCATGCTCAGGCCGCGCTTCAGCAGGATGGGGCGGCCGGTCTTGGCGGAGGCGGTGATGAGCGCGTAGTTCTGCGCATTGCGGGCGCCGATCTGCAGAATGTCGGCATATTCGGCGACCAGATCCACGTCTTTTTCGGCAAGCACTTCCGTGACGATGCCGAGATCAAATTCTTTGCGCGCTTTATCCAGAAGTTCCAGGCCGGCCTTGCCGAGGCCCTGAAATTCGTAGGGCGAAGTGCGGGGCTTGAAGGCACCGCCGCGAAGGAAGACCGCTCCGCGTTCCTTGACGGCCTTTGCGGTCGTCATCAACTGCGACTCGCTTTCGACGGAGCAGGGGCCGGCCATCATGCAGAACTTTTCGCCCGCGCCGATGCGGACGCCGTGCGCTTCGACAATGGTGGGTGTCGGCCGCGCTTCTTTGCTCACCAGCTTGTACCGCTTCTGTACGCGGAGCACGTTTTCCACCTGGGGCAATGCGGTCAGAGTCTCCAGGCTGTTGTGCGTGCGTTCGTCCCCTATCGCGGCGATGACGGTCTGCACTTTCCCGATGATGGGGCGTGGCTCGTAACCGAGTTTGGTGACCTCTTCGATAACAAAGTCGATATCGGCTTGGGCAAGATTAGGACGCAGAACAACGATCATCGTGGTTTAAGAAAGGTGCGGCGTGACGGGGAAGTTAGAGATAACGGGGCGTATGTTGTTGATATCGACGCATTTGACCGAAAGCGAAGGGGCTGGAATGCATCAAATCACGAAATTTTGGCGCTCTGCAAATGTCGAGTCCGGATGCTGTGATGCATACGGCAATACTGTATAAAATTCAACAGTAAAAGTGGGCGACAGGCCTCTTCATCCGGTAAATTGTAAAGCCTCAAACAATTTAGCATAGTTCCGGCAAAGTTTACAGCTTTATGCGAAAAGAAGGTGATTGCCAGAATGGTAAACATGATGTTAGCGCCTTGCATTGAGTGCATTGAGCACGCTGATACACGAAATTTTACACCCTCTGAAACACTCCTGAACGGGCACCCTCTAAAACGTCCGCAATGGCCTGTACTAAGCCCGCATGCATCATTCTGGTCTGTTGACTCCTGCCAGAGCTTTCCGAGCCTTCCTGGGACATTTAGGAGGCCTGAGTAAAGGCCCCTCATCATTCTCCTTTGTAATAAGAACGATATCACGCGGATAAGTTAAATTACGCAGGTTTTAACCACTCATTACGATCGTGTTCCGCGCTGGCAGGGCATTTTAACGAAATACCCTGCCAGAGAGAGACTTGGCAATGACACATCAAAGACGTGTCTCGGACTTGGGAGTCTCCGCTGAATAACCCTATTGAATTTAGCCTCTCGCTTTTGAGCGAGAGCAGCGTTGGAAATCCGGTCAGCGCCTTAGTCTAATGCACTCCCTTTATTCCGCCTTGCTCTCATCTCAAAATCGGCGACTTAAGTTGCACAGTTTATTTTCCGGAGACTCCTTAGGGACGCGTCATGCGTTCCGGCACCACGTACTGGTCGAATTCTTCGCTCGTCAGGTAACCCAGTTCCATTGCGGCTGCCTTCAGAGTGGATTTCTCCTTGTGCGCTTTCTTGGCAATCTTTGCCGCCTTGTCGTAGCCGATCTTCGGGTTCAGCGCCGTCACCACCATCAGCGAGTTTTTTACATAGCCGTCGATCGTGTCGCGGTTCACTTCCAGGCCGTCCACGCAGTGGTGAACGAAGGAGTGCATGGCGTCCTTCATCAGGCGTACGGAGTTGAGCAGATTGAACACCATGACGGGCTTGTACACGATGAGCTCGAAGTTGCCCTGCGTACCGGCGAAACCGATCGCGGCGTCGTTGCCCAGAACCTGCACGGCCACCATCGTCATCGCTTCACACTGCGTGGGGTTGACTTTGCCCGGCATAATGGAGGAGCCCGGCTCGTTTTCCGGCAGATTCAGCTCGCCCAGACCGCAGCGGGGACCGGATCCCAGCCAGCGGATATCGTTGGCTATTTTCATCAGCGAACAGGCCAGAGTCTTCAGCGCGCCGCTGGCAAACACGATCGGGTTGTGGGACGAAAGCGCCGCGAATTTATTGGGCGCGGAGGTGAAGGTCATTCCCGTAATGGTGGAGATTTTCTCTGCGGCCAGATCGCCGAACTTCGGGTGCGCGTTCAGGCCGGTGCCGACAGCCGTGCCGCCGATCGCCAGCGAGAACAGACCGGGCAGGACCGCCTTGATGCGCTCGATATCGGCGGTCAGCATCGCGACATAGCCGGAGAATTCCTGGCCCATGGTCAGCGGAGTCGCATCCTGCAGGTGGGTACGGCCGATCTTGACGATGTCGTTGAACTCCACTCGCTTTTTCTCCAGAGCGTCGCGCAGTTCTGTAACGGCGGGGATCAGGCGGTGCGTGAATTCTTCCGCCGCGGCGATGTACATAGCCGTGGGGAAGGTGTCGTTGCTGGACTGCGACATGTTGACGTGATCATTGGGATGGATCGGTGTCTTCGAGCCCATTTCGCCGCCCGCGATCTCGATGGCGCGGTTGGAGATCACCTCGTTAGCGTTCATGTTCGTCTGGGTACCGCTGCCGGTCTGCCAGATGCGCAGGGGAAAGTGTTCGTCCAGAATACCTTCGATGACCTCGTCGGCTGCCGCCGCGATCAGCTCCAGCTTATCTGCGGGAAGCTTTCCGAGCTCCTGGTTAGCCTGTGCGGCCGCTTTTTTCAAAATGCCGAAAGCGCGGATCAGCTCGCGCGGCATGCGGTCGTGGCCAATATCAAAATGAATAAGAGAACGGGCGGTCTGCGCGCCGTAATAACGGTCCTGGGGCACCTCGATGGGACCCATGGTATCGGACTCAATGCGTGTGGGGACGTCGGACTTGGATGGCGAAACGCTCATATACACTTTTTATGAACCTGCGGCGTGTAGCGCCAGCGGAAAAATCAGCTGGCGAATCTAAAGTGTGTGAGCTAAGATGTGACAAGAACGCTATTCATTACAATAATTAAATTTAAAGCGCTCGAATCTAAAGAACTGATTGATTTAGATAATCAAGTACTTGAGCGCTGGATCAAATGTGCTACCTTGCTGATGTGCGAGCTCCAGAAAGCAGTGGTATAAACAAGATGGAGCGAGCCTTTTGGAAGTTTTTTTCATTTTTTTTCCGAGGGAGAACTCACTTTTTGAAATGTTAGAGTTGCCGAATGGGCTATTTCGTATTATGCGTGTTACGCATGACTAGAAACAAATTCCATCTCCTTCACGTCCGCCTGGACGCTGCTCAATACGAACAACTCGAGAAGATTGCCGCTTCCCGGCCCTCCTCCAACCTGTCCGACGTAGTGCGCGAAGCACTCTCGTTGATCACCAATCAGGTTGAGCAGCGCGCCAAGCCGGTAGTGTTCTCCCGTGAGACATACGAAGTTCTCTCCAACATGGCCTCCGAACTGAACCGCTCTCCTTCCCAGGTTGCGGAAGACTGCGTCTCGGCCGTGCTCGATAGCTTCCATCATAATCGCAGCCCTCTGATCGTTGAGGAGCTGAAGCTCCGCCGTCAGTATACCAGCCAGGAAGCAACGGCGGAGTCTCTCTCCACCACAGCCAGCTGAGTATCCGGGGGTTCCGCAAGGAATCTCCACAGGCAGTAAACCTCGCGTGGGGTGACAGCGCCACACTGGCTCCTCACGCTGAGGTCGTGTTTCGTTTTTGTTGAAGCAGCTTACCTTTCTGCTATGCTGGGTCGGCTGATGATTACTCCTCCCGATTCTCCCATTCTTCGCGAAGCCGTTACCCGGGCGTTGGGCGAAGATCGCGGCCCCATGGATGTCACCTCCATGGCGGTAATTCCCGAGCAGGCGCGGGCCTCGGCTCGTATTTTTGCCAAAGAACCGTGCGTACTGGCCGGTCTTATCGTGGCCTCCCGTGTGTTTAATGAGGAGGACGCCGGTCTCACCCTCACCGAGACTTCCGAGGACGGAGCCACTCTGGAAAAGGGTGCTACTGTCCTGGAAATCAAAGGCAGGGCGCGCTCCATTCTTACTGCGGAACGTACCGCACTTAATTTTATTCAGCAGCTATCCGGTGTTGCCACGCGTACGCGACAATTTGTCATGGCGGTGGAAGGAACCGGCTGTCGCATTCTGGATACGCGCAAAACAGCTCCCGCGCAACGACATCTGCAGAAATATGCCGTGCGTTGCGGCGGCGGCACCAATCATCGCATGGGTCTGTACGACATGGTGATGATGAAAGATAATCATCTGGCCCTGATGGGACCGGGCAGTACCTGGGCTGAAGCCGTGGCCCGCTGCCGAGATCTGGCCCCGGAAATCAAGATTGAGATTGAAGCGGACACACTGGAACAGGTAGCCCTGCTCGCCGAACTTCCCATCGACCGCATTCTGCTGGATAACATGTCGAATGAGCAGATGACGGAAGCCGTGCGCATCATTGCAAAACGTTGTGAAACGGAAGCGAGCGGAAATATGACGCTTGAGCGCGTGCAATCCGTAGCCGCTACCGGCGTCGATTACATCTCCATAGGCGCACTAACGCATTCCGTAACCGCGATAGATTTCAGTCTGGAACTGGTTCCCGCATGAGGATAGTTCGGGTGAGATGAGCGAGACTGCTCTTTTTAATTGTGCCTACGGCTCGTACTCATACTTATATAAAAGTCACGGAGGACAATGATGATTCTTACTCCATAAGTATTAAACGTCGGGTAAACTGGAACGCTCACGGCGCGGGAGAAAATATCATTTCTTAGGCTTTTTCTTTTTTTCTTAAGTTTAGCCGTCAGCGTTGCCTCTGAGCTCTGCTTTTTCCGCTTTTCGCTGTTCTTCTTTTTTCAGGTAACTGTCTTCATCTTGAAGGCCTTCTAGAAATTCAATGAACGAGTCCGCTACCCAATAAGTATCCCGCTTACTGGAAGTCTCCGGATAATAGCAAACTTTATCCCAGTAGTACACCCAACCATTTGTAAGATTGAGAGTCATCGGATTGCCACCTTTGTCGGAACCAATGGGAATATGATGGCTCCCAGCTAACTTATCTTTAAGTTCAGAGAACCACCAGATGAGTCGATCTAATTCAAAGAGATCACGTAACGTTATTCCCAATTGAAGTGTGGGTACGTAGACAACCCTGTTTTGTGTCAATCCTCCATTGTGGCATAATAGAAAAGCTCGATAGTCATCTGGCAACTTGTGCTGAATACGAGATTCAAAAGCTTCGATCTCTTCCAGAGAAACTCCTGGTGCGGAATCGTCTATATTCGTCATTTTGGATTCATCAATTTGCGGTGCGAGGTAGAAGCTGGCACTCTGCTTTACCTGATTGGCGATATGCTATTCTATTTTCCCTTATCTAATAAGGGTTGTAGTTAGGATAAGTATCGGCAGCATAACAACAGCAGTAGATACCTTCATTAACTCTTGCTTCAATATTCTTTAAATCGGAGTCCTGTACGGTAAATAGTATTACCGGCGGTTTTCCACTTTCAAATGCCTTGACGTCCCATTCCGAAACGTGCCATCCCCATTTCAGTGTATATCTCGGTTCTAATTCATACAGATTCCACTTGTGATTATATTGTTTTTTTGAAAAGTCTATGAATTCAACCCAATTGTCAGGCAGCCTTGCGTTATGCTTATAAAACGCCCCCAGGTCGTGCGGAAGCAGTGCTAGCAGTGCTACTGTTCGTGATCTGGCTAATTGAAGATTAGCACTCATAAGAACCAGGTATGCAGCCAGCGATAATAATATGAAAACTATCGTTACAAAGTATTTTGCTTTCATATCTTGTTCAAAAGAAGTGCTGAATACGGAAGCTTTGTGAGCGACTTATGCTGAAACTGGTCATTAGGTCAGCTGGAGATGTAATAGTTATGTTAATAGCTCTCCGGTGCGACTCTATTCGATCAGGAAGGAGAGGAAAGCGGGAAGTGGAGGAAGGGGATTCTTGCCTGTCTCCCTGCGTTCTACGCTCAGCTCTCTATCCTCCCAGATTCTTAAGTGCGTCCTTGGCCAGCTCTTCTCCGTTTTTGGCGCTTTCGCTGTACAGATAGGCGGCTTTGTTCAGATCTCTTGGGACGACGACGCCTTTTTCGTACATCCAGCCCAGGGTGTATTGCGCGGCGGAATTTTTTAGCGCGGCGGCTTTTTCTATGAGATCAAGCGCGGCTTTTTCATCTTTGGCTACGCCGGTGCCGTGCAGATACAGTGTGCCCAGATTATATTGCGCTGAATTATTGCCTTGTTCAGCAGCGCGCTTGTACCAGAGAACGGCCACGCGTTCATCTTTTTCAACACCGGTACCGTGGGCGAAGGCGAAGCCCAGATTGTTCTGCGCGGCGGCGTTACCCAGTGCGGCGGCTTTCTCGTAATACTGGAGAGCTTTGGGCAAATCTACTTCCCCTATAAGTCCTTCGGCGTAGATGATGCCTATGTTATTAAGAGCGGCAGCGTTGTTCTGTTCGGCGGCTTTCTCAAACCAGCTGAGCGCTTTCTGATAATCCACATCCAGGTACATGCTGTCCTGGTGAAGGCAGCCGAGACGATACTGCGCGATGGCGTGACCCTGTACCGCCGCTTTTTCGTACCAGTACGCGGCGGTTTTTTCGTCAGCGCGCATGCCAATGCCTTCCTGATGCACGGTGCCAAAGAGGTACTGCGCCTGGGCATTCCCTTCATGCGCAGCCTGCGTCAGCCACTCGATCGCCTTGCGATACCATTCACGGGGCTTCTCGTGTTCGCGGTCAACGGCCAGGCCATCCTGATAAAACTTGCCGAGATTCTCCTCCGCCTCGGGATAACCGGCGGCGTCGGCGCTGGTGTACCATTGCAGCGCTTCCTTGTAATCCTTTTTGACGCCGAGACCATAGTGGTAGAACAGACCCAGACTGTTCTGCGCCGCGGCATGACCTTCGCGAGCCGCTTTGCGATACCAGTTCAGCGCCTTCTCATAGCTCTTGTCGACGCCGAGCCCTTCCTGATAGTGCATGCCGATGGCGTACTGCGCCTCCGCGTTATTATGCGCGGCCGCTTTCTCGTACCATTGCATGGCCTGCGCCATATCTTTTTCCACGCCCAGACCGTTGGCGTAGAGATAACCCAGGCTGTACTCGGCGCTGGAATCCCCCTGCGTGGCGGCTTTGCGGAACCACTCGAAGGCCTTGGCGTCATCGCGCATGACGCCCCAGCCGTTCTGGTACATTGTCCCAAGATTATGCTGAGCGGAAGCGTAACCCTGGCTGGCCGCGCGGAAGAAGCACTCAAACGCCTGCTCTTCATCCTTGGGCAGGCCCATGCCCATGCTGTACATCACGCCCAGGTTGTTCTGGCTTGCGGCATAGCCGCGCATGTCGCCCGCGCGATACCAGCGCAGCGCCTGCTGCAGGTGCTCCTCGGTGGCATCCTTGCTGTTTTGGTAGAGGGATCCCAGGCGATACTGCGCCTCGGCGTGGCCTGCTTCGGCGGCCTTCAGATACCAGGCCTGCGCCTCGGTGGCATCGCGCTCCACACCGTAGCCGCGCGCATGGATGGTACCGAGGTGGAATGCTGCGCTGGCGTTGCCTTTCTGCGCGGCTTCCTCCAGCCACTGGCGTGTGGCCATGTTGTTGTAGAGCGCCTCCACCTTTGGCTTTGCCTGGGCGTAGCCCTGGGCCGCGGCCTTCATGGCCCAGTCAATCGCGTTGGCCAGGTTTTTCTCCACGCCGTAGCCGTTTTCGTAGAGATTGGCGAGGATGTACTCGGCCTCGGCATGGTGCTTCAGCGCCGAACGCTCGTACCATTGAAATGCCTGGCCGTAATCCTTCTCCACCACCAGGCCGCGCAGATAACATCCGCCCAGATTGGCCTGGGCCGCCGCGTTGCCGCCTTCCGCTGCTTTGCGGCACCAGAAGATAGCTTTTTCGTTATCGATGGGGATTCCGCCGCGGCCGGTCCTGTAAATAAGGGCCAGCTCCAGCTGAGCTGCGGGATCGCCGTCTTCCGCTGCTGTGGTGTAACGTTCAACAGAATTGTCCATGGGGCAAAAACAGCGTATCTTAAACTTTGATGAGAACCTATCTCATAATGGGCCGGCTCTCGTTAAAATAACATCAACAGATAAATCTTTGCTTTGCTCCAATATTTCCCTTGGAGATTGCGATGTTTTTACATAAATACAAGTAACACCTCAAAAAGTCTAACCATTCCGACGCCATGAAAAAAACTGCTCTCGTGCTCCTCGCCACGGGCTTTGAGGAAATTGAAGCCATCACCACCATCGACGTGCTTCGCCGCGCCGACATGGACGTCACTGTGGCGGGCCTGACTTACGGCCCCATTATCGCTGCACGCAAGACCGCGCATATGCCGGATGTATTGCTGCAGGACGTGATTCACCAGAACTTTGACGTCGTGGTTCTACCCGGTGGCAATGAGGGAACCGCCAATCTGAAGGACGACGCGCGCGTGAAGGATCTGCTGTTTCGGCAGAAAGCCGAGCACCGCTGGGTAGCCGCTATCTGCGCCGCGCCGACCATTCTGGTGGCGCACGAGTGGCTGGATCTGGGCCAGAAACTCATTGGGCATCCCAGCACGCATAAGTTATTGCCCCCCGGCAGCCTGCTTTCCAGCGCCCGCGTGGTGGTGGATGGACGCCTTATCACCAGCCTGGCTGCGGGCAGCGCCATGGAGTTTGCCTATACCATTGTCGCTAATCTGCTGGGGCCGGATGCCGTCCGCGCCGTGGATGCCGGCGTGTGTGCACCTTACGCGCTGGATGCCGCGCTGGTGGTGGAGGTGTGATGGAGCAACAGAAACGTGCCCAGTCGCTCCTGTCCAACCAGCAACCACAGGCCAAGAGCAACGCCGAGCTGCAGGCTCCCCCGCCGTCCCCTTCGGACGATGTGGGGGATCTTGCGCAGCTGATGGCGAATTACCGCGAGGCGTCCCGCCATCTGTGGAACGCGCATTTTCGTCCGGTGCTCACAAGCCGCAACGCGCCGCTTTTGCTGCGCAAATTCAAAGATATCCGCATTCAGCTTTTCGATACGCTGGTGCTGGACGGCATGCGTACCATGCTGCCGATTCTGCGCCACTACAATCACCTGGAAGCGTATATCCAGATCACTATCCGCCCCTCCGAAGCATGCCCGATTCTGATCGGGCGCATGCGCGGCAAGGACGGCTACTGGGATCACCCCGTGGACACGACGGACGGCTCGGACATCTATCTGCGCTTTCTGGATTACTTTGACTGGGACGAACTGGGCCCGCGCGACATGACCTACTACAAGTGCGAAATCCTGGATTTCCCCAGCCAGGATCACCTGCGCCACCACTACGCCCTGCTTCTGGTGGATTACGGTGTGCCGGCAATCAATCTGGACGTGCTGATGCAGAATATTATGTAATCAGGCCGGTGCATCGCTCCGTTGTCCCTTTTCGAGCTTTTCTCTGCTTTTCGTGCCTTACGTGTTAGTTAATACAGCGCTATCTAAACACTAAGGTCTTAGAGAAGGGCGATACGAATTAACACGTAAGGCACGAAAAGCAGAGAAAAGCTCGAAAAAGGAAAATGAAGATACTTGGTCAGGGAATTGAGTTTGGCCAGATCAATTCCAATACGATTTGTCATACCTATAATCGGTTGCTCTTCTCTTCTTTAGACTAGACTAGAAAACTGAATTAACGCGTCTGAGTGCATGGCGGTGAATCCCGCGTTTCCGCGTACTTCGCCATGGCAGCGTCGTTGCCCATCATCTGGAACCAGCGGGAGGCCAGCATTCTGGCGTGAAGCTCGGCAGGGAGGCCGTAGTTGGTCATGGCAAACGGTTCGTTGACTTCGACCAGGGTGGTGCTGCCGTTGGGAAGGATGCCGACATCCATCGCGTAGGCGATCGGCGCATCGGTGAAGGCGGCCATCATGTCGCGCACGACGCGCATGTTGGGCTGTACGTCTACCAGGCCGCGATAGCGCGCCACGTTCTGGATCAGCCCGTTGAGCACGTAGACGCGGTACTCGGCCTGGAAGTTCACGGGATCGGCCCAGATCAGTTCGGTTTCAGGCGGCAGCGTGGCCAGTTCCGGGCGCCAGCGGTCCTCCTCCTGCGTGCACACGAATCCCGTGAAGGCTTTGTCATCCACAGCGGGCTTGATGAAGACGTTGCGCATTTTCAGCAGCGCAGGCAGCTCGGCCAGAGTAATGCGTCCTATGTCGCGTCCCAGCCAGGCCAGCAGGTTTTCGGAGTACGACGGGCGCTCCCAGTCGACGTTGAGCGCCGTGAAGACATGCGCATAGGTGGTCACGCTGCCGATGACTGGAGTGGCTTTGCTGAAGCTCATCTCCTCCATATTGCGCGTGTAGAAGAAGACCGTGTCGCAGCCCATGCGGACAAAGCCTTCCATGCACTGGTAAGCGTTGATGCTGAAAGGCCTGGCGTGCTCCCCACGCTTTGCCTGGACGTAGACCTTCATTGGTTTGGTGGGGAAATGGACAATATCGACGTGCCGAGCCTAAAGACTTTAAGGCCCTTCGGGCTCCATGTCCATCCCGTCCATTGCGTCCGTCCTGGCTCTTTCCCAACGCCCCCAGACGTCGTCAGGCCGGCCGCAGCAGCGCTTCCTCGAAGCGGCGCAGGGCCACCAGGGCGGAGTCGGGGCGATCCATCGGGCTTAGCGCCAGCAGTTCCATCACCCAGGCCGCCACGGATCTGCGCAGCGGCGTCTTGAGATCCACCAGCGGGATGGCCGTGTGATGAAGATGCGCCATCATCACGTCCACGTTGGTGGGGCCGGTGAAGGGGAGGAACCCGGCGCTGCACTGGTACAGCACGCAACCCAGCGCATACAGATCCGTTCGCGCGGTAAAGGGCTGGCGATTGAATTGCTCCGGTGCCATCGTGTAGATGGATCCGAACAGACTGCGGTCGCCCTTCAGCAGGGGAAGACGCGCGGTTTCCTGGCGGACCAGACGGCGTTCGGCCAGGGTGAAATCGAACAGGCGCGAGCGGTAGGACTGTACGCCCGCTTTGCCCAGCATGATGTTTTCGCTCTTGATATCCTTGTGATAAAAACCCTTTACATGGGCTTCATGGAGGCCGGAGAGCGTGTGGCGCACCACGTCAATGAAATCGCGCAGCGGCAGCGGGCCGCGCTGTTTAATGTGATCGGCCAGCGTGATGCCTTCCAACAGTTCCATCACGCAGTAGATGCCGTCATTGTCCGAAGCCAGATCGTAGTACTTGACCAGGTTCGGGTGGGTCCATGATGGAGTGGCCCCGACGGGCGTCCATTTGCGGTTATCCTTGTCCGAGGGCTCGATGTAGCGCTTGAACGCGACCCATTGCGAGCGCTTCTCGTCCCACGCCTTAAAGACGCGGCCGTTGCCTCCCTGCCCAAGCAGTTGATGGAGTTGATATTGCAAGGATCGCTGGGGTTTGACGCCGCGCCTGGGAGAAGCGAGTGCGGGAGAGGGACCCTGGGACGGGTCCGGTGATTGCATCCGTCGCGCGCTCGCGTTCATACTAAGCATGAACTGCGGGCGCGCCAATTGGTTGCGGTGAGGTGATGATTTAGGCGCGATATTTTCCAATAAGCGCTTCTAATTTGGTAGCGGTCTCTTGCGGCCAGTGAGCCGGCGGAGTAAGGATGGCATTCTTCAATGCCGTGTGCGAAGAGCACGGAGGCAGCGCCGCAATTTTAGGAATTGCCGAGATCAGGATCTGCTGGGAGAGCGCGGTATTCTTGCGCAGCCAGCCGATAACGTATTCCACCGTAACGGAATCGTGATCGGGATGCCAGCAATCATAATCGGTGACCATCGCCATGGTGGCGTAGGCAATCTCGGCTTCTCGGGCCAGCTTGGCTTCCACCACGTTGGTCATGCCGATGATGTCGTAGCCGCTGGCGCGGTAGGTATTGCTCTCGGCCAGGGTGGAGAACTGCGGGCCTTCCATATTGACGTACGTTCCGCCTTTATGAACGTTGGCACCGACTTCCACGGCCGCATCATACAGCGCACCCTGCAGCGAAGCGCTGATGGGATGGGCAAACGCGATGTGGGCCACGATGCCGCGGCCAAAGAAGGTGCACGGAGCGCGACCCTTGGTGCGGTCCACAAACTGGTCGGGCAGCACAACATGGCCGGGCGCTTTCTCTTCTTTAAGCGAGCCGACGGCGCTGATGCTGATGATCCACTCCACGCCCAACTGTTTCAGGGCATGAATATTGGCGCGATGCGGCACTTCGGCCGGCAGGTAGCTGTGATGTCGCCCGTGCCGGGGCAGGAAGGCGATGGACTGGCCGGCAAGTGTGCCGATACGGATTTTATCGGATGGCGCGCCGAACGGGGTGGAAATCTCTCTATCCTCCAGCAGCTCAAAGGCTTCCAGGTTGTAGAGGCCGCTGCCGCCAATGCAGGCTATTTTGACCTTGGGGAGGTGGGAATCTTGAACGGAACTCATAGTAAGATAGTGCGGATGCGGATGTTTTAGGCAAGCGCGGAGCAATTGGCCAATCCATAATGACAAAACTGCATATGCCTGTGTGTTCAGTACGACAATCCGCGCGACAAGCCGCGCTTTTGGGAGTAGCTTTTGCCTAACCATGAGCATAACGAAACAGCAACTTGCCGAGTATCAGCAGGAAGCCGCCATTCAACGGGGTGAACTGCGCGTGGAAGTCCGCAGCTGGCGAGGCGAAGTGGATTCGCTGATAAAAGGCGCCCCCGCCACCGCGCAACCCTCCTGGATGCGCATCCTGGACCTGGCTGCCCCGGTCGTCGCCGCCGTCCCCGTCAAATACATCACCCCCTGGCCGCAGCGCCTGATGCTGGCTTTTCAGATCTGGCAACAAGCCATGCGTAAGAAGGGGTGAGGAAACGTGGAATGGAGTTGAGAATATGTAGACCGGTGCTCTGAGTAATGCTACATCATAAATCAGAACCGCGTTGACAAGGATCGATCATGAAAACGGCGACCATAGAGGATTTGCAGCTTCATCTTTCTACACTTGAAGAGTGGCTTGCGGAAGGGGAATCCATTGAAATTACCAAACAAGGAAAACCTTACGCAGTATTGACACTCCAACTTAAGGACCGTGTTAAATGGGAAGGGACTCCTTTTGACAAGATGACGGATGAGCAAAGGAAGGCTTACTTCGACGAGAGATTCGGAAATCCCCCTCCCGTATTGGATAATCCAACGCGCATTGTTGAGATGCTTATAGAGGAGCGTGGCGAGTGATTTATTGCGATTCCTCTTTTCTTGTTTCTCTGTATCTGCCCAATGATGCTTTCTACGCACAGGCAGGCCAAGAGGTGAAAAAATTCAAGCATTCAGTGCCTTATACTCTTTTAAATGAACTTGAAATAGTGACGACATTGCAAAGAGCGCTGGCACAGCACAGGCTTTCCAAACCTCTCTTTGATACTATTTTGCGGCAGATAGCTATGGATGAAGCGAACGCTTTTTTAAAATCTGCGTCTGTCGACCACAACGACGTTCATCGCCACGCGATTAAACTTTCAAAACAGTATACTTCGCAGTTTTTGTGCAGAACATTAGATATTCTGCACGTTGCCTCTGCCATAGCAGTTAATGCCAGCAGCTTCGCAAGCTTTGACAACAGGCAAAGGAGTCTGGCGGCTGCTGCAGGGCTTACGTTAGTGCCCGCATAGAGTATTTTCAGCAGGTATCTTTTTCAGAAAAGGTCCATCCTGGAAAGAAAGGCATGGTCCGCAAATTCGATTCTCGTCTTCGATAGACGCCAGCATACATTGCAGCAGCCGTCGGATTTAAGCTGCTGCCTGTCCATTGTGGGGGGCGGATCTGTTCTTGGCCCGCGCCACTACCGCGGGATATCTACCGTGGCCAGGATCTGCGTGATGACTTGTTCTACGTTGACGCCTTCGATTTCGGCTTCGGGCTTCAGGACGAGGCGGTGGCGGAGGACGGGGGCGGCGAGGAATTTGAGGTCGTCGGGGGTGACGAATTCGCGTTGCTGGAGGCAGGCGCGGACTTTTGCGGCGCGCAGCCAGCCCAGTGCGGCGCGGGGGCTGGCGCCGAGCGATACCTGGGGGGACTGGCGCGTGGTGTTGACCAGGCGCAGCAGGTAATCGTAAATGTTATCGCGGACCGTGATGGTATCAATGGCGGTGCGAACAGTGGCCAGGTCTTCGGCGGTGCTGGTAGCCTTGATGACATCGGACAGCTTGGAGCTGCTGCTTGCGCCGTGCTTCAGCAGGGCAAGCTCTTCGTCGTGGCTGGGATAGCTGAGCTTGATCTTGAAGAGGAAGCGGTCCACCTGGGCCTCGGGGAGGGGGAAGGTGCCTTCGTACTCGATGGGGTTCTGCGTGGCGATGACAAAGAAGTGATCGGGAAGCTTGTAGAGCTGGCCGTCGACGGTTGCCTGGCGTTCTTCCATAGCTTCCAGAAGGGCGCTCTGGGTCTTGGGCGGTGTGCGGTTGATTTCGTCGCCGAGCAGGATGTCGGTAAACACAGGGCCCTGGATGAAGCGGAACTGCTGTTTATCCGGCAGGAAGACGTTGGTGCCGATGAGGTCGGACGGCATCAGATCGGGCGTGAACTGGATGCGGCGGAAGTTGAGCGCAAGGCTGGCGGCGAGCGACTTGGCGAAGAGCGTCTTGGCCAGGCCAGGAACACCTTCCAGAATGATGTGGCCGCCGGCCAGGAACCCGATGAGTGCGAGATCGATGAGAGGCCCCTGGCCAATGATGACTTTCTTGATTTCGTTGCGTACGGCTTCGTAGCGCTCTATGACGGGGTGTGGCATGGGGAAAGTGAGGGAAAGGGAAGGGGGAATGAAGTCGACGGAAAGAAGCTAGAAAAACGGTGGCGATGCGTTTGGTCAATGGAAAACGATCCGCCCCGTGCAATTGGCGCGACGGCATGCATACAGAGCGGGCGAGGCGGCGCGGCGTGGGATCTGCCTTGCCTTGCTTTACCGGATCCAACGACCGCTCCGTGTGGCTGCTCGTCCAAACGCTGAACTAGTAGAGCAGTTTCAGTGTGTTGTACGTCTTCGCGGATACCTTGCTCTTGATCTCCTCTACAAAGGCCTTGTAGTTGGAGCCTTTGATTTCGAGAACGGCGGAAGCGGCCAGCAAGGCGTCACTGTCGCTGTTGGATTTTTCCATGAAAGCTATCACGTAGGGCACAGCGGGATCCTTGAGGCTGGTCAGCGCGGGAACGAAAGGAAATACGGTGCTGATGCCGTCGCGGGCTTTGCCTTTGTAGCTGATGTGTGGCGCCATGATGCAGGCGGCTTCCTGGGCTTTGAGAACTTCCAGGTTGTGTATCGCTTTGGCCACATCGGCCTGCGAGGCCTGGCCGTCTGCCAGCGTGTTTTCCAGTGCGGTGGCGAGTTCTTTTGCTTTGCCGGTCAGGCTCTGCGGCTTCAGCAGATCGGCACCGAAGTTAGCGGGCGCGGGCGCTTCCTCGGCACGGGATGTGGCGGAGAAGCTGGACAGGGCAACCACCACGGCGAGGGTCAGAAGGCTGCGGCAAAATCCGCCGAGGCGGATGGAGTTGAGGGAATTCGTGTTCATGGGAAGGAATGGTGAGCGTTTAAAAGGAGAGGGGGAATCCGGGGCGGTTTCTCAGCTGTCAGCAGATCAGATCATCGCGTTCTTGATAGCGATCAGTTCACGGGCGACTTTCATCCAGCCGCTGGGAGCGAGGCCTTCGACGTAGATGCCTTTGTTGTCGAACTGCTGGGCTATCTTCTTCCAGCGCGGCAGTTGAGGAAACGCGTCGCCCAGCAGGCGGCTGATTTCGTCGTGGCTGGAGTTTTCCGGCATGTTCAGCTTTTTTAGCACGCGCTGCAGCGTATCCTCATAGAGAACGTGCATCACTTCATCGCGAAGATCCGCCCGGCGGTACAGCTTGGCCATGGAGCTGACGAACTCCATCGTGGCGCGCACCTGCTCGCGCGGCAGCGGTACAATCAGACCAAAGCGCACCATCTGGCTGCTGATGAAGATCATGATGCCGAGCAGAATCTGCAGCCCAGCCAGGCGCAGGCCGGGGAGATCGAGCAACTCCGAAGCGCGATAGGTAATGCGATAGCCGTGGTGCGTCTCCTCGAACCAGATGTGGGGCGGCATTTTGTTGGGGCCTTCAGGACGCAGAACATCCAGTACGAAGCGCAGGTTGTCGGCTTCGCGCAGCATGCCGTTGTCCATCACGCTGGGTGACGAGACGAAGGTGACGGTGCCCGCACCCACCGGCATGCGGACCACCGCGGGCTCGTTGGCGACAGGCGTGGCGAACAGCACGGTGCCGGTTGCCGGCGGTTTATGAAGCAGATCGCCGCGCTCCAGAATCAGCCGTTTGATCTTGCCGAAGAAAGGTGATCCCTCGGGCGGTAATACGTCAAAGCTGCCGCGCTTGTCCCGCTGAAGCAGCAGGGCGCCGCGCTCAAAGAGGCCTTCCGTGGGTGGCTTGAAGCCCTGGGGCAGGGGATAGCCGCTACGTGCGAGAATGGCGGCGCCGTCCTCATATCGTGAAATGGGGCCGAGCACCACGAAATGATTCCCTTCCTTGATCCATGCGAAGAGCTTGTTCAGTTCATTGGCGACAAACGGCTCGCGCTGGCCGTAGCCGCTGCGGGAGAACACCATGACATTGCCGGTGCCGGTCTGGCTGAGATCCGCGTAGGATTGCTGCCAGCGCGCAACGGGCCAGCCCATCTCCGAGAGAGTGACGAAGATGGCCTTGGTGCCGCGAGGCTCCGGGTTAAAGGTGGAGGGAAGCCAGAGGTCGCGGTCGGGATTGCTGGGGCGCCCGAAGAGGAACGCGAGCACGGCGACAACGCCCACAATTGTGAGCAGCGCGCGTATGTAAATGGTATCGGACTTCATGGGAAAGGGGAATGAGGACGGCGTAGCGTGTCGTGGCCTGGATCACGAACCCTGGGTGTGGCCCTCGGTGCCGGCAGCACTGGAGCCGGCGTTGCCCGCCGCACCGGCAGTGGCGACCCGGGAATCGGCCATTCGGTTCAGCTGTTGCTCGGCTTCATCCACGTGCTCGCGGAAGGACTTCCAGTCGGGCTCGCTCAGCGGAGTTTCGCCGTAGATAAAGAGATCGTAGCTTTTGGCCAGATCCAGCAGAAGTTCTCGCGTGGGTTCGGCGGGGCCGAGCCGCAGTAATTGATTGACGTACTCCCAGTTGGTCTGGGTGCGGTCCGCCTTTACCAGATCGCGGGTTTCCAGTGCGGAGAGGAATTTGCGCCAGCGATAGAGCACGGCTTCGCCCCACGCGCCGCTGGTTACGGCCTGGTTGATGCGCGGGTCATAGCTCTCCGGCACCGCAAAGAAGCGCGTGCCGACAGCCGTGCGCCGTATCTGATCGAGCGGCAGCTGGGCCATGCGCAGAACCTTCCAGACCCAGTAGCCCGTGGCCAGAAAGACGCCGACCAGGATGCCCCACATGATAAAGTAGGTGAACCGGTGCAGTTGCTCCGCGTAGGGGAAGGCCGCCAGGGTTTCCGGCAGTGATTGCAGCCAGCTGAAGATAAGCTCCTGG
>JBGGNE010000336.1:0-13322 GCA_041287705.1 Methylacidiphilales bacterium
GCAAGAAATTCGGCGATGCGGGCAGCTACGCCATGATGGGCCGTTCCGCCACGCACACAGCGGAGATACCGATGTCGCCGCTGGCAGGCTGGGGCGTAACAATTGCCTCCGTAGCGCTGCTTCTGGCCGCGTTGATGCCGCACGTGGGGGTGATTGTGAACTCATTCGCGGCGCACTGGGCCATGACGATCCTGCCCAGCGAGTGGAGCGCGAAATATTACGCGGAAGTCTTCACCAACGACACGACAACGAAGGTCATTGGCAATTCGCTCTACTACTCGATCGGCAGCGCCTCTGTGGATCTGGTTCTGGGCGTGGCGATCGCACATCTGCTGGCACGCGAGCAGTTCTACGGCAAGTGGGCGCTGGACGTAGTGGTGATGCTGCCCCTGGCATTGCCGGGTCTGGTGCTGGCGTTCGGGTATGTCGTCAGCTTCCAGTTTGATCCAAATGGGCCGCTCGGCTGGGCCAACTTCATGAATCCCCGTACTAACCCCACGTTCCTGCTGATCATCAGCTACGCCGTGCGACGGCTCCCCTATATTGTGCGTGCCGCCTACGCGGGGTACCAGCAGACCAGCGTCAGTCTCGAGGAAGCATCGGCCAATCTGGGTGCCAGCAGGCTGCGCACGCTTACGAAGATCACCCTGCCGCTTATCGCCGCGAATCTGATCGCCGGCACCATCCTCACCTTTTCCTTTGCCATGCTTGAAGTGAGTGATAGCCTTATTCTAGCCATGGATGCCCGATTTGCGCCCATTACGCGCGGCATTTACGACCTGATGGGACGCCCCTCGCCGGACGCGCCCGTGCTGGCCTGTGCACTAGGTGTGCTGGCCATGATTCTTCTGGCGGGCAGCCTGCTGATGGCATCGCGGCTGCTGGGCAAAACCTCCGGCCAACTCTTTCGCGCATGAAACTTTTCTCGCTCAGCATTCCCACCATTGCCTGTACGATCACCTCCATTCTGCTTGGCACCGCCCAAATAAAGGCCGCCAATCCACCAGCCCCCGCGCCAACCACGGGCACGACCGCGCCTGTTCAGGCCGATCCATTCGACGATCCGGTCATCATCAAGATACAGGAGCGCCACGAGAAAGGTGTTCAGGGCGACAAGGAAGCGGTCATCTCGCTGGTATCCGACCTGGAACGGATGACCAAAGAGCAGCCCGGCAACTACCTGCTGCAGGCTTACCTGGGCAGCGCCTACACCATGCGCAGCCGCGATGTCTTCCCCGGCCCCAGCAAGCTGGAATTTCTTAAGACAGGCGTAAAAACGATGGACGCGGCCGTGGTTGCAGCACCTAAGGATGTAGCCGTGCGATTCATCCGCGCCGTCAACAACTACGCGCTGCCCGCCTTCTGCGGCCGCAAGGAGTCTGCGCGCAATGACTTCAAGATTCTGATCTCCCAGGTGGTAGGCGAAGGTGCCCCGAAACTGAACGTGCAGACGGTGCAGGCCATCCATTACTTCGCCGGCCTGGCTTATCTGCAGACCAAGCAGAAGAGCGATGCCAAAACGATCTGGACCAAAGGCATTGAGCTTGCGCCGAATACCGATCTGGCCTCCAAAATGCAGACGCAGCTGGGCAAGCTGAAGAGCTGACCCTCCCCCCTGCAGGCCCGATGCTCCGTGCTTAACGCGTCACCTGCTTAACGCGCCACCTGCTTAAACCGACCGAAAGCCCAGCCACAACGCCATTATGCGCTTTAGCCAGAAGCAACGCCGGGTGCCGGTGATCAACATCATTTCGCTGATCGACATTCTCTGCATCCTGCTGATTTTCTTCATTGTCACCACGGTGTTCAAGAAAGACGAGACCATGTTCGACATGACAGTGCCACCTGCCGGCACAGCAACTAATGTGGCGCAGGGTCAGATTCCGCCCACTACGCTGTATCTGACGAAAGAAGGCAAGATGTACCTGGGCGCCGAACCTGTGGAGCCCAGCCGTCTGGCCGACATGCTGAAAGCCCGCATCGCCAGGGATCCCAAGTTCAAATTAGCCCTTAAGGCGGATGAAGACGCGCCGTTCAAGATGATCCTGAAGATCAATGATGCTGCTTCTCAGGTCGGTTTAGCCAACATTCCCACCTACGCGGCGGAAAAGAAGTAGCGCGTTTCAAGACCAGTGCGCAGAGTTAATTGGGGAACGACACGCACATTATTGCGATACTCCCCATATAACATTGCGTCTCGGCATTGTTCATTAAAGGAAATACCAATAAAACATCTCATTTAGTTCGAATTGCTCTTTATCCGCAGCCTTTTGTAGCCGAAACTATGGCCATGGAATCCGTGAATCTCCCGAGGGCTCGGGCTATTCGAATCGACAAGATTGTATATGTAGTCGGCATCCTGGGGATTCTCCTGCTGGGCGTCGGCGGCTGGTACATCATGGACGCCGCTATTAAAAAGCGTGAGCGCGACGCCCAGCTTATTGATTCCGCCGGTCTGCATCGCATGCTGTCGCAGAAGACCGCCCTTCATTTGCTGGAGATCGCCTCGGCGCGCACGCCCGAATCTCGTAACGATGCACGCAAAAATCTGAAGGAAGCGATTGCAGAGTTCGCAAGTCTGCATACGAAGATCAAGACGCAGTTCCCCGACAGCACGGCCGATCTGGATGCCCTGCTCCACGCCAATGGGGGAAATCTCACGGATGATGTTAATGACTATCTCAACCGCCTGACCGCTCTGATGAGCCGGGACGACCTGACTCCTGAAGATCCCCAGGTGGTCCAGGTGCTCGTAGCCTCCCAGATGTTATTGATCAAGGCTCGTACCATGGTCAGCAGCTACCGGGCTATCGCCGCACAGCATCTGGTGGAGAATTCCATCAAGCAGAATATCTTTTTCGGCACCACCATCCTTATCATCATCGGCCTGGCGCTGTTCGTCTTCCGACCGCTGGCCACCAGTGCGGAAGAGAGCCAGCGTCTGCTCCGCCTTAATCGCGAGAATTTCCTGGCCGTTTTCGAGAGCCTGCAGGATTCCGTGCTGCGCTTCGACAATCACGGTCGCCTGGCCGAAGCCAATCGCTCCGCACGCAAACTCTTCGCGATCTTTGATCAGGATGTACTCATCGGCGATATCCTGCCCAGAACGCAGTTTGGCCAGTTGTGTCCCCCGGCAAAGCTTGGGGAGACACTGCGTGGCAAAGCTAACAGCCTTGCGGGCAAATCCTTCGACGCCGAGATCACCACCAGCACTATCCGCATGGAAAAAGATGCGCACAGCATCATCATCGTGCGCGACATCTCCGTGCTTGCGACCGCCGAAGCCGAAGTCCGCCGCCTCAGCTCGTTCCATCAGTTGATTTTGAAGTATGCGGGTTATGCCATCGTCTCGGTGGATCCCATCGGGACGGTAAAAGTGTTTAACCCTGCCGCGGAAGCCATCCTGGGCTACACGGCGGATGAAGTCGTTGGGAAAGAGTCCCCCGCCATCTGGCACGACATGCGGGAAGTGGAAGCCCGGGCAGCCGCGCTGACAAAAGAACTGGGGCGCCCGATTGAACCTGGCCTGGACGTCTTTCTTGTCAAGCCGCGCGATCTGCATGTAGCGGACACGAACCGATGGACCTATATTCGCAAGGACGGGAGTCGCGTGCCGGTAACGCTCACTATCAGTTGCCTGCGGGATGAAAAAGGCGAGATCACCGGGTACCTGGGGCTCAGCAGCGATATCTCGGAAAGCGTGGAGCTGGAGCGCCAGCGCGAGGCCGCACGAGTGGCCGCTGAAGCCGCGCAGGTCGCCGCGGAAAACTCCAATCGTGCCAAGAGCGAGTTTCTGGCCAACATGAGCCACGAAATCCGCACGCCCATGAACGGTATTCTGGGCATGACGGGTCTGCTTGCCGATACGGAGCTGACCCGGCAACAGCGCGCGCACACAGAAGCGGTTCGCCAGAGTGCCGAAAGTCTGCTGGTCATCATTAACGATATCCTGGACTTCAGCAAGATCGAGGCCGGCAAGCTGGAGCTGGAGACGGTGGAATTTGATCTGGCCCCGACCGTTGACGACGTCGTGGAGCTTCTCGGTGTGCGCGCCGATGCCAAAGGCCTGGAACTGGCGTCCTGCGTCTACAGAGGCGTTCCGTCGCGCGTTAAAGGCGATCCGGCCCGGCTGCGCCAGGTTCTGATCAATCTGTTGGGCAATGCCGTCAAGTTCACGGAACGCGGCGAAGTCGTCCTGCAGGTCACCCGCGAAAAAGATGAGCCAGTGACTGCGGAAGGCTCGGTGACCGCCGTGTCCGCGCCGTCCGCGTCGGCCAGCGCGCCCTCGGGCTCTGCATCCGGTGTTCCCGAGCTGTGCCGCATCCGCTTTGCCGTTTCCGATACGGGCGTCGGGCTTACGCAGCACCAGATCAGCAAGCTCTTCAAGGCATTTACGCAGGCGGACGGATCCACCAACAGGCGGTTCGGCGGCACGGGACTCGGCCTGGCTATTTCCAAGTGCCTGGTGGAACTGATGGGCGGCGAGATCGGTGTCATCAGCGAGCCCGGCAAAGGGTCCACGTTCTGGTTTTCCCTGCCCATGTATCGGGCGCAGAGCGGCCCGCCCGCGCGCCAGTTGCCGCTGCTGGCCGGCCAGCGCATCCTTATCGTGGATGACAATGACACGAACCGCGAGATTCTGCATCACCAGATCTCCACGTGCCGTATGCAGGCCGAAACATGCTCCAACGCTCACGAAGCACTGAAGTTACTGCGCGCCGCCACCAGCTCCGGCCATGGATTCGCCGCCGCCATCCTGGACATGCAGATGCCCGGTATGGACGGTCTGGAACTGGCCCGGGAAATCGCCACCGACTCCAGGCTGGAAGGCCTGCGCATTCTGGTGCTCACCTCCATGGGCTACTCCATCCCTGAGCGCGAGCGGGAGAAGCTGAACATCGACTGCTGGCTCAGCAAGCCCGTCCGGCAATCCCAGCTCATCGACAGTCTTATCCAGGCACTGACCAACGATACCTCCGGGTTAACAGCCGAAGACGACAGCACCCTTGTCCTTACCGACAAGACGGGCGCGGATAAATCCACCCCCCACATCGATCGCCAGCCGGGAAATCACCAGGTGAGAAGCCGGGGCACAAGCGGCGGCGGCTATAGCATGCACGACCCCGCGTTTGCCTACAGCGGCAATAGCGGAGTCGAATCCATGTCTGCCAGCAGCCTGGGTGCCGAGTTTATCCCCGATCCCTCCATCCGCATCCTTCTGGCGGAGGATCAGCCGATAAATCAGCAGGTGGCGACAGGGCTCCTTTCCAAGCTGGGCTGCACCGCGCACGGAATCGCCGCCACGGGCCGAGAGGTGCTAAAGCGGTTGGCTGAGGAGCACTACGATGTTATATTGATGGATTGTCAAATGCCGGAGATGGATGGATACTCCGCCAGCGAGCACATCCGTGCTGATGAAGAGGCACGGCGCAGGCGCGGCGAAAAGGTAGTACCCATCACTATCATCGCCATGACCGCCCACGCCATGGTGGGCGACCGGGACAAATGCCTGGCTGCGGGCATGGACAACTATATTTCCAAACCAGTGCGCCTTCGCCACCTTGGCGGCGCACTGGCCAAGGTTGTCCCACAAAAGCCCGCCGCATTACCTCCTCCATCATCATCACAACAACAATCGCCGTCAACCCCTACCGATATGAGTAGTACCAGCAGTACCAGTAGCACGAACAGGGAAGGCGACGGCGTAATCTCTTCCACCGCAACTTCGTCCTCCACTGGCGCACCTGATGCGTCCGCCTCCGCTGCCTCCAATATCCCGCATGGCGATACGGAAGCAACCACTACCGGCAGCAGCCCCGACAACCCTGGCGACGCTGGTACCGGCACCACCGCCAAGGCTCCGGCGGAGGCAGCTCCCAGCGAACCTGCTCCCTCCCCGTCTTCCTCTACTGCGGCTCCCGCTTCTGCGCCCTCGCCCGCCGAACTTCGCCCACCGGCGCTTGATGCCAACTCCATCGCGGAGCTGCGTACACTCGATCCCGGCAATGGCTCCTTCATCAACGAGATCATCGAGCTCTTCCTCTCCCAGATGCCCGACGAAAAGGAAGCGCTTCGCAAAAGCCTTCTGGTCGATCGCGACTTCCAGGCCGCCAGCCGGGCGGCGCACCGTTTTAGCGGCATCTGCTCCAGCGTAGGCGCTCTGGAACTCGGCAAAATACTTCATAATCTTGAAAACAAGACTGGTAAAGGCAGCCCCGCCGAGCTCGCCACCACAGACTTCAGGCCGGTCATGCAAAATATCAGCGATGAGCTCAACCGCATTGACGCGGAGCTGCGCGCCATTATGGACACACCGGCCACGGCCTGACGTCGCGGCTACTTAAGTCCGGCGCCGGAGATTCGCGTGGAGAAAAGCTTCTTTCCCGTTGCGGCGCTCCACAGCATCAGATCAGCGCCGGTAACCGTGGCAATGTATTTGCCGTCGCGGCTGAACTGATATTCGCCGTGGCGGAGGCGATCCGCGGGCAGCCTGGCCATTGCCCGGGTCTCGGCGACGCTCCACAGAACACAGCAATGCTTTTGCTCCGGCAACTGCTCCTCAATAAAGCGCGTGCCGTCCGGGGAAAGACTCAGCGTGCCGCTGGTCGCAATCGGCGTGCCCAGACGTTTGCCGGTGCGCAAATCATACATCTGCCAGGTGGACAGAGTGGCGCCGCCGCCAAGAGTCTTCTCGCTGACCACACACATCAGCAGGCGCTTGTTCTCGGGAGGAGTTCGGTAAGAGATGACGCCGGGAATCGTGGCCAGTCTGGTGCCCGTTCCGTCTGCGATAAACAGGATGCCGGCACCCAGCGGCGGCCTTTGCGCGTAATTCACGATGCGGGTAACGCCCGGTGCAATCGTAAGAATGCGCCCCGGAAAAGTACCGCCCGATACATCGTGATCCTGCCCAAAGGCGAGAGTCAGCAGCTTTTCGATATGCTCTTTGTCGCGGGTCTGGGCCAGACGCCGCCCCGTCACGGGATCCCACTTTGAGACTTTGCCGCCCGTAAAAGTAGCCAGAAAGCCACTTGCGTCGCTAAACAGCGGGAAACCGCTTTCGCCCTCATTGGGCATGGGGCTGCCGACCGTGGTGCCGGTTTTGGCGTCCCACATCTGCACCTGGGTTACCTTCTTGCGCTCATCGACAAAGGTGACAAAGCGGCTGCCATCAAAGTTCCACCGAGAATAAAGCGGCCTGCCCTGGGGATCACGGATGGGTCCGCCCACCTGCTTGCCCGTGGCCGTATCCCACAGTTGTTTAATCTCCTTGCCATCGCTGACAAAGCTGGTGAGCAGCCGCGATCCATCGGCACTGAACTGAAGATCCACGATACGAAGCGCCGCCGCTCGGGAATCCGGCGCGGCCAGCCCGCACATGGCAGTGGCAAAGGTAAACAGCCAGCAGCAGACAAAAAGACGCAGACCCGGAAGATAAGATTGCATGATGCTTACGTGAAGATTCGCAAAGCCGCCCCGCCCTATGACAGAAAAAAGAAGAGCGTTGCAGCCAGAGCTTTGGGTATTCGGCTTACTCTTTGAATTCTGAAGGGTCTCCAAAAACGAGCGCACTTTTCGCTATCGCTAAATGGAGTCGCGTGTATAAAAGAGGGCGCCTTTTCTTCGGGGACATTTCGACACATCAGTCATCATTTTCACCATATCACAAGGAGCATTGAATAACGTCATGAAAGTAGCGGTACTGGTCGGCGGGACGAGCATGGAGCGCGATGTATCGCTGGCAAGTGGCGCCCAGGTGGTGAAAGCCCTGCGCACGCAGGGGCACAAAGTGCTGGTGGTGGATACCGCGCGCGGCCTTCTTGGCCCTGCGGAGGAAGCCCTGTTTCTGGCCAGCGGAGTGGCCGAGGTTCCGCCGGATGAAAGCGCTTTGACAGCCACGGGCGGCGGCACGGCCATGGTGCTGGCGCAGACTCCGGAGCTGCAAAACGTGGACGTACTTTTTCTGGCGCTGCACGGCGGCACCGGAGAGGACGGCACTCTGCAAACCATTCTGGATCTGACCGGCATCCCCTACACAGGCAGCGGTCGCCTGGGCAGCGCAAACGCCATGGATAAAGACATGAGCAAGCGCCTCTTCTGCGCGGGTGGAATCCCCACGGCCCCCTGGCTGATGTCGCCCGTATCGCTGGAGACCGTGCGCGAGCACGTGGGCATACCCTGCGTCGTAAAGCCAAACAGCCAGGGCTCCACCATCGGCCTCACCGTCGTAAAGAAAGAAGAAGATCTGCAGGCGGCTATAGATCTGGCGCATCAGTACGATGAGGAAGTAATGATCGAGCGCTTCGTGCCCGGTCGCGAACTGACCGTCGGCATTCTGGACGGCAAAGCACTGGGCGTGGGCGAGATTCTGCCGAAATTCAGCGAAATTTTTGATTACAAAAGCAAGTACCAGAAGGGCGGCGCCGAGGAGATCTTCCCCGCGGACCTGACACCGGAGCAGACCGCCCGCATTAAGGAACTGGGCCTGAAAGTATTCTACGCCCTGAAGCTGCGCGACTACTGCCGCGTTGATTTCCGCATGGATCCCGATGGCGGCCTGTGGTGCCTGGAAGTAAATACATTGCCCGGCATGACAGCCACCAGCCTGCTGCCGCAATCCGCCAAAGTGGAAGGCATCGGCTTTGCCGAGCTGGTGGAGAAAATCTGCGGCCTGGGCCTGAAACGCGCCAGTGCCAGGGGCAAAGCGAAGGCGGGGTAAGCTGGCTGGGCGGATTTTTTGGACGTGATGGACGAACTGGACCTTATAGACAGATTATAGCGCTTCCTTTTGTCCATCCTGTCCATGAAGTCCACAATGTCCATTCCCTCCCCCGTCCGGTAAAGCGGCGCAAAAAACCCTTTGTAATAACCCTGAGCTCCCCTGCGATTTAACCCGCATGCCTCCATCCCAGCAGCTTGCATTATTCCTGACGTTGCGCATTTGCGAATTTTAGGGCATTGTATGCGGCTACCGAGCCCAATCCACCTGCGGCCAACCACTCTTCCTCAGCATCAGCAACCACCCAGCCATGCAACTGCCCCCACGCTGCCACACCCTGCCGGATAGCCTCCGGAAAGCGGCGTCGCGGGCACTTCGCAGCCTGGGTGTTACGAGATTCGCAGCTTTAGCAGCATTAACCCTGCTCGTCGCGATCACCTTCGGCTTCACGCTGATCCCAACCGCAGCCCTGGCGCAGGACGATATTCCCACGGCGCGGCCCGCCACGCCCGCCCTTCAGCCCGATGCGCCCACGGCCGCTCCGGCAGCCGAGGCGGATCCCGGCGCGGGCTCCACCATTCAGGTGACCGGCGCTGCCAAAGTGGATATCCAGGTGCAGTCCATTTCCGGCACGGAAGGCAGCACGGCCACCACCACGCTGATGACGGACCTTAGCCGGTCGCAGCTCATCAACCCCACCACCACGCAGGCCAAATACAGCGCCACCGCGCAGCTTGGCTCCGGCGGGCTCGTCGCGCGCCTTACCGATACCGCCAACGGCCGCGTGCTGGTCAACAAAACCTACAGCGGCGCCTGGCGCGACGCGGTGCATCAGTTCGCCGACGACATCACTTTCGCCACTACCGGCATCCCCGGCTTCGCCAGCAGCAAAATCGCGTTCGTGTCCAATAGCACAGGCAGCAAAGAGCTGTATATTATGGACATTGACGGCCACAACGTGCGCCAGCTCACCAGTGACCGCACCATCAGCAGCAGCCCGGCCTGGAGCCGCGACAACACGATGCTGGCCTACACGTCGTACAAGAGCGGCTACCCCGATGTCTATATCATTAAACTGGCCACCGGCCAGCGCACCCGTGTCGCCTACTTCCCCGGTATCAACAGCGGCGCGGCATTCTCCCCCGACGGCACGCGCCTGGCGCTGACGCTGTCGAAGGACGGCAATCCCGAGCTCTACATCATGCCCATCACCGGCGGCGGCAACAACGCGGCCCCGGTTCGCCTTACCCGCACGCGCGGCGCCGAAACCAGCCCAAGCTGGTCGCCCACCGGGGACCGGATTGTGTTCTGCAGTGATGACCGCGGCAGCCCACAGCTTTTTATCACCAGCAGCACGCCTGGCGGTAATACGGACCGCCTCTCGCTTAACTCCACCTTTACCACCGAACCCGACTGGTCGCCCGACGGCAGGAAGATCACCTATACGCTGCGCGCCGGCGGACTCTTCCAGATCGGCGTCTACGACATGGCGGTACGCAACAGTGTGCAATGCACCACCACGGGCGGCCAGGACAGCAACTGGACGCGCGACTCCCGCCACGTCGTCTACACCAACAACGGCCAGATCTATCTTCTCGACACCGTTACGCGGCAATCCACCCTTATCCGCGGAGACCTTAAAGGCTGCGGAGAGGTCGCCGTGTCCAAATAAGTCAGCCGAACAGATTCCCCACCTCCATGCAAGCGCCCACGATACATACCAGGCACCCCGCCGACGCCCCGCCCCCTTCCGGGTGCGCGGTTGCGCCGGCGTCTGCGTCTGCACACGCTGCGCATCCCTGGCGCGTGATCGCGCTTCCCCTGTTCGCCATACTTACCCTGACGTTCCTTGCCGCCTGCACCACCCCGCAGAAACGCCCCGCCAATACCGCGGACGACATGGTTGTCCCTATGCCGGCCCGTCTCGATATCAACCCGGATACCGACGTAGACTACGCCATCCTGCGTGGCGAAACCGTTTACTTTGCATACGACAGTTCCATCATCCAGGCTTCCGAACGCGGCAAACTTTCGCGCGTGCTGGAGTGGATGACCGCCAATCCCCGACGCCCTCTGTTTCTGGCCGGCCATGCCGATAAACGCGGCACGCCCGAATATAATCGCGGTCTTGCGGAACGCCGCGCGCAGGCCGTCCGCATGTATCTTATCGGCCTCGGCGCCGAAGGCGAGTTGCTCCATACCATCTCCTACGGCGAAGAACGCCCCGCCTCCCAGGGCGATTCCGAGCAGGACTACGCCCTCAACCGCCGCGTCGAAATCGGTGTCGTCCGAGAAGGCGCCGTTCAGCGCCAGGGCCAGCCGCAGAATTAGAGCATTTCGCGGAGTTAGGCTTAGGCGGTGGGATAGGCTCTCCCGCAGACTAAGAGCACATTCCATTCAGAACCATGTCACGTGGCGTCGCGCTTACGGGCAACAGGAGAAGCTTCTGATGTCACTGTTCTGCAGGGGAATCCGTAGTAGCAGACCGCGCTTCTGTATCTGACGAATGGATAGCAGATGTCTCTTCCCCAGCCACGGCCACGCCCCCGGACTGTGCTTCTGCCTTAGGCTTTGCTTTGCCTTTGGCTTTGGAAGGCTTCGCTTTTGCGGCATCCGCCGGGGCGTCCGCATGGGATTCACCTTCTGCCGAAGAAGCTGCCGCGGCCTGGGCGGAGACGCCGTTAGGGTTCTCAGGCGGAGTCTGGGGAGTGCTGAGGCGGCGCAGTTCATCTGCGTTGGGCAGATCTTTCAGGCTGCGCAGGCCGAATTCGATGAGGAATTCCGGCGTAGTCTCATAGAGCAGAGGCCGGCCCGGGCCTTCGGAGCGGCCTGCGATGCGGATCAGGCGGCGCTCGAGAAGAGACGCCACGACGCCGTCCACGGCCACGCCGCGCACGGCTTCCATTTCGGAGCGCGAAATGGGCTGGCGATAGGCCACAACGGCCAGGGTTTCAAGAGCGGGCTGGCTGATGCGGGCAGGTTTGGGGCCGTCGAAGAGTTCGCGCACCCAGGGGGCGGCGCGGGGACGGGTGCGCAACTGGTAGCCTTCCTGAAGTTCCAGGACGGTGAGGCCGCAGCCGGCTTCTTCGTAACAACGGTCCAGTTTATCGATAGCCTTACGTATGTCCTTCTCGGACAACGATGAGAAAGCCATGGTGACCTCCGACTGCGCGTTCTCGGCGGCGGATTTTAGCACGGTGTGTATGCGCTTCACCTGCAACGGTTTATCCGATGCGAAAAGTAACGCTTCTATCACCCTGTGCAGTTCCATGGCAAAGTGGGGAAGTGTAGGTTTCTTTGAGCAAAAGCGCAAGTGGTGAAGCCGTGCACACAAAGCCCCGTTAAGTCTTACATCAGCAAGAAGTTGCGGGACGGCAGACTTACTATTCCTTTTCTTTGACCGATCTTTCCCGCGCTTATAAATGCGTTCGCGGTGGGATGCGCTTTGTCAAACGCCTGCAAACAGCGTACGATGGCCCGACGTATGGAACTGACACTCGGTCACTCGCCGGATCCCGACGACGCGTTTATGTTTTTCGCGCTCGCCCAGCATCGTATCCCTATGGGGGGCTACGAGTTCACGCATATTCTGCAGGATATTCAGACGCTAAACGAGCGCGCCATGCGGGCGGAGCTGGATATTACCGCAGTCTCTTTTCATGCCTCCGCTTACGTGCTGGATAATTACGCCATTCTGCGCTGCGGCGCAAGCATGGGCGATAATTACGGCCCGATGCTTGTGGCCAAACAGCCCTACACGCGTGATGAATTGTATAATGTGCGCATTGCGATTCCGGGGCGCATGACGAGTGCTTTTCTTGCGCTGCAGATGTACCTGGGCGTGAAGGGTGAGGAGCTCAACCTCATCACCGTGCCGTTTGACGAGATCTTTGACGCTCTGGATGCGGGCACCGCCGACGTGGGCCTGATCATTCATGAAGGTCAGCTAACCTACGGCGACGCGGGCTTTGTTTTGTGCGAAGACCTGGGCCGCTGGTGGTTCAGGCACACCGACGGACTGCCGCTGCCGCTGGGCTGCAACGTGATTCGTAAGTCGCTGGGTGATAAGGTTATTGCGGAAGTCTCCGACATCCTTCACCAGAGCATTGATTACGGTCTGAAGAATCGCGCTGAAGGTGTTGCGCACGCGCTCCCGCTGGGTCGCGGTCTGGATTCACAGCGTGCCGACGAATTCATCGGCATGTACGTCAACGACCTGACCGTAGATTACGGCGACCGTGGCCGCCGCGCCGTGGAAGAATTCATGAAGCAGGCCCACGAACAGGGTCTGATTCCCGCGCCCCGCGAACTGAAGTTTGTATAAGCTCTGAGCTCTCCATTGCTGCGCAACGTAATGTGTTGCGCAGCAATGCGTAAAGAGGAGAGCTGGATGTGAATCTGTTACATTCCCCCTTTTTCCGCTTTTCTACTTTTCTCCTTTTTCTAATAAAAATAAACACGTACTGCTGAGCTATATGAGGTAGCTCGCATCTTACGGTCGGGTGAATTCTCCTCTATCTGCTTCCACCTGTTTTCCAGCGAATTAAATCCGTACGATAAGATGCGAGCTACCTTATGACGCTCGGCAGTACGTGTTTATTTT
>JBGGNE010000337.1:0-3411 GCA_041287705.1 Methylacidiphilales bacterium
ATCTGATCCTGCACCATTTAACTTCCATGGTCCAGCGCCTGAAAAATTACACAATCTCGGAAATTTAAGAGCTTTACCCTTCTGTCCTTTCTCAACGTCCTGAATGTCGCCCATCTTGGGCAGCATCCGTAGATACGCCAAGTCAAAGCCGCAATGTCGGAGTGTTAACTCTCCGCCAATCGTATTCGGTATCTCTGCATCTGCCGCCGGTTTGCGATATTTGCTCGCCTAAGAAGCTTGCTTATAAAAATAATTTCCATGAAAGAATTTTCAGTACAACAATTTCGGGCAAGATAGAAGTGTCCCTTTCGTGTGTTTGATCGGGAATTTTCCCTGGAAACCACGATGTCCGACTCTATTTTTCATCCTCGCCGCCGCTTTTCGCAATTCCTTTCGTTATGGTGCATCGGCTGGATGATGGTGCCTTTGCATTTGCCGATGCGGTCGCTGGCGAATCCCGATGGCGGGACGGTGGCGGGGGGATCGGTCAGCATCTCCGGCGGGCCGGGGCAGGTTACGGTGAATCAGTCGAGCAACCGCGCGGTGGTGAACTGGAACGGCTTTTCCATCGAGAAAGGGGAAACGACAACTTTTGTGCAGCCGTCGGCAAAGTCCAGCATTCTGAACCGGGTGACGGGCGGCAGCGTTTCGCGCCTGGATGGCAATCTGAACGCCAATGGCCAGGTTTATCTGGTGAATAAGAACGGTGTGCTGGTGGGCAAGACGGGGCGGGTGAATACGGCCGGATTTACGGCGAGTACCCATGATGTCTCCAACAGCGAGTTTATGCAGGGCGGGGACCTGAATTTCCGGGGGAACTCCAGCGCTTCGGTGATCAACCACGGCAAAATCCGCGCGACGGACGGCGACGTGACCCTGATTGCGCGTCAGGTGGATAATCATGGAAAAATCTCCGCGCGCAAGGGCAGTGTTAACCTGGTCGGCGGTACGGAAGTACTGGTAAAGCCGAGCGGAACGGAAGGGCAGCGCGTGTTCATCAAAAGCACCAGCGGCAGCGGCTCCGTGCTCAATACGGGAAGCATCCGCGCCGCGGCGGCGGAGTTGCGCGCGGCCGGGGGCAATGAGTACGCACTGGCGGTCAACAACTCGGGAGTAATTCGCGCCACCGCAGTGGACAAGAGAGGCGGTCGCATTGTGCTGAGGGCGGAGCGCGGCACGACTGCATCCGGCAATGTGCAGAACTCCGGGCGCCTGATCGCGAGCAGCAACGCGCCGGGCAAGCGCGGCGGGTCCGTGGTGGTTACCGGCGAGAATGTGCGGCTGACTTCCACCTCTGTCATCGACGCGGGCAGCTTCGGCTCGGGTGGCGACGGCGGCACGGTCAATATCGGCGGCGGCTATCAGGGTAAGGACGCGGCGATCTCCAACGCGACAACCACTGTGGTGGAGGCCGGCTCCGTTATCAGCGTGGATGGCACCAGCGGCAAGGGCGGCACGGCCGTTATCTGGAGCGATAAGCGCACCGATTTCCTTGGCAATATTACCGCGCGCGACGGCGGCTTTGTGGAGGTGAGCAGCAAGGGACTTCTCAACTTTGCCGGCATGGTGGACACGGGAGGCGGCCTGCTGCTGCTGGATCCCGCAAGCATCACCATCAGCGACGGCCTCTCCACAAGCGCGACGCCTACGGTGTCCACCGTTGACTCGGTGCTGAACGTGGGCACGCTGCAGAATCTGCTGGCCGTCGGCAACGTTACGCTGCAGGCAACGAACTTTATTGTGGTGGCGGCGACTGTGAACGCTCCGTTCAATAACAGCCTGATGCTTCAGACAGCGGCGCTGCATCTGAATGCACCCATCAATCTCGGCACCGGCAAAGTTATGGGCTCGGCAGCGCTGCGCACTGTGTATATCAATGCGGCCGGGCTTATCCAGAACGGTGTGGACGCGGTGGCGTCGGGCGGCACCGTTTACCTTGGCACGGGCACGTTTGCGCAGAACAACATCACGATTGTCAACAAAGCGCTTACCATCAACGGCACGGGTGCGGCAACCACCATTATTGATGGAGGCAACACGGGCCGCCCGTTCCTGATAAACGCCGGCGAGGGCAACCTGCTGACCTTCAATGGGTTGGCGATTACCAAAGGGTTAGGCACCGAGGGCGGCGCGATCAGCATTACCAGCGGCAACTTCAAGCTGACCAACGCGAGGTTGTTTCAGAATACCGGCAACCGGGGTGGAGGCATTTATACCAGGAGCTCCGGCACACTTGCTCTGGACAAAGTCACTTTCGAGCTCAACTCCGCTGAAGGAGGTGGCGGTCTCTATGTGGCCGTCGGTGCAGGTCCGGTCTCCATTGCCAACTCCAACTTTACCACCAATACCGTCTCTAACATAGGTGGCGCGCTGGCAAACAAGTCCTCCGGCACTATCTCCATAACTGGCACCACAATCTACGACAACAGAGCTTATAAAGGAGGTGGTATCAATAACGAAGAAGGCACCATCATCATAACCAAATCCACGCTTCAGGGAAACAAGGCGCTGAACACCAACGGCGGCGGTGTTACCAGCGATTTTGGTGTGCTCCGCATTACTAACTCCATTCTGGATGGAAATACGGCTGCCGGCACGGGCGGTGGCGTCGATTCCTGGGTGAGTACCGTCACGATCTCTAACTCGACACTACGCAATAACACGGCCGTGCAGGGTGGAGGTGCGATTCGAAGCCGGAACAGTTCGAATATAATCATTACGGGCACCTTGCTGGAGGGAAACAGCACTGGCACCAACGGCAACGGCGGTGGCATTAATTTCGATACTGGCACACTTGCGATCACCGACTCGATACTCAGGAATCACACCGCCCGTTACGGCGGGGCAATATTTGGCACTGGAGATGGTACCGTTACGATGACACGTTCCACTTTGGACAATAATAGCGCGCGAGCGCACGGCGGCGGCATCTTCTACGGCAATTCCGGAACAGGCAAGTTCACCATCATCAACTCCACCCTGTCCAGAAACACGGCACCTGGCGGTGGGTTCGCCGGCGGAGATGGCGGAGGCATTTGCAACTTGGGTACTATGGAGGTCATCGTCTCCACCCTGTCAGGCAACAGGGCAACAGGTACCCGTGGGGGCGGAATTGCCAACGTTGGAGGGACGCTCACGATCACAGACTCGACCCTGCAGGACAATTCAGCAGCGGTCTTCGGAGGCGGCCTGTCGAATTACAACGGCACAGTTACGATTACCGGCTCCACGTTTCTTGGCAACATTGCCAGTAACGAGGGCGGTGGTATTCATATTGATTCCAGGACGGGCACCAACGTCAGCATTACTAACTCTACCTTTACGAAAAATTCTGCTGGTTCAGGCTCCGCCATCCTTATCCAGACCGGCAGCTTAAGCATCACAAGCTGTACTATATTTGATAATACCACT
>JBGGNE010000338.1:0-72537 GCA_041287705.1 Methylacidiphilales bacterium
GCATCCCCGTCCGCCCCGACTCGGTAGGCCGCTGGAAGAATGACCCGGAGCCCAGCAACTTTGAGTGCTTCGCCGAAGAAGCCAAAGCATGGAACTACGTCTGAACCCGTCCTCCCTACCACAAAGCTCCACATTTCCCAACCATGATCCGTAAATCCTTCCTCATGCGGGTAAACCCCGACCAGCACGCCGAATATGAGCGCCGCCACCGCCCCATCTGGCCGGAGCTGGAGCAAGTGCTGCGCGACCACGGCGTCCGCAGCTACTCCATCTTCCTCCACGCAGAATCCAGCCAGCTCTTCGCCTACGCCGAGATAGAAGACGAAGCCCGCTGGGCCGCCATCGCCGAAACCGAAGTCTGCCGCCGTTGGTGGGCGCACATGCGGGAGATCATGCCCAGCAATCCGGATAACAGCCCCGTCTCTGCGGAGCTGAAGGAAGTCTTCCACTTTTAGCCTGAGTCAGGCTGCATCCTTGTCGACCTGCACCGGCGCAGTCTCGCTTCCTACAGGCTCAACCAGCTTGCGCCACTCGCGGGGCGTCATGCCGACGTGTCGCTGAAACTGGCGGGTGAAGTAGTTGCTGTCCTCAAAGCCCACTGCTTCGGAGACTTCACCTATTCGGATCCTGGGGTTGTGCAGCAGGCGCTTGGCGCGATTCATGCGGAGGCGCAGCAGGTATTCGATCGGGGGACAGCCTATAATTTCCTCGAAGCGCCGGAACAGCGATGCGGCGGACATTCCCGCCACATGGGCAAGGTCTTCGATTGTCTGCGCTTCGTGCAAGTGCCTCTCCAGATGACTGAGCACGCGGCTGATGCCCATGCCGTGCGACTCACTGTCTGCCTCCTCCGTGTAGGATCGGGCCAGAAAAGTGACGATTCGCATCCACTGGGCGGTGGCTGCAAACTGATAGCCTGGAGCGCGCAATTGCAGCTCGCGCTCCAGGTCGGAAACCAGCAGCAACAACTCCTCAAGTCGCGGAAGAGGCAGCCTAAGCCGGTTTGTAAAGTTGCGGCGTTTGCGCGTGCGCGGTTCTATCTGAAACAGCGCCTGGTATCCGGTCAGCATTCCAATGTCACCACGCGGAAGCTGCAGGGATTGCGAATCGAACAACAGGTTGATAAGGCCAAGATTCTGTGTGTCCTGATAACAGTGCCGGGTATCGCCAAGGATAACAAACACGTCGCCCGGTCCGATGCGATACCGCTGATCCCCCACCCAGTGTGTGCCACTGCCTTCAGTCACTACCACCAGCTCCTCAAAGTCGTGGCTGTGCTGGCGGGTGCCGGGACGATGGTTCACCATACGAAGGACTCGAACAGCGATGTCGTTCAGAGGAAGCCACCAGTTCCGCTTCAGGGGTTCCACGTCCATTTTGCAAGAATGAGCGGGGAGATAGTTACTGTCAAGTCAGGCTAAATCTTCCGGCCCCAGGAAGTGTTATCCTACGACAGACTGCAGCCATTTCCAAGCGGCTGTGTCAAAGGCGGGCGCCCAGTCGTGAGCAGTGTTAGGAAGCGGAATGATCTGCCTGGGGCTAGTCAAGCGCTGGTAGAGCGCGAAGATGCCCATGGCGGGTGAAACCGGGTCTGTAAGTCCTGCGTTCATCAGCACAGGGCATTGTATTCGTGGTGCAAAGTTAAGCACATCGAAGTAGAGATCCGACGGATTTGCAGCAGCTTCCTTTGGAGGTAGTTGGCCGCTAAAGGAACTGCCCACAGTGCCTCCGGAAGCCGCCTCACGGTTCAGTTGTTCGACCCACCATGACCAAGGGCGATAGGCGAAGTGGGTGATGGCGGGGATGGCAGCCTTCATTCCGGAATCCAGTGCGGCGACAACTACGCTCAGCCTTCCACCCTGGCTGCCCCCAAGAACTGCCAGCCTCGCAGGATCTGCATGGGGCAGAAGGCGGACTGCACGTGCTGCCTGCAAGGCGTTCAGGTAAACACCGTAGTGGGTACGCTGAGTGGGATCAGCCGAGTTGTCGGGAAGCAGCGCCGCATATGTTTCGGCGTCAACAGGATTGCCATGAACCTGGATATCAAGCGCAGCATACCCGTGCCGCGCATGCTCCGCGGGTGCAGGCCGGGCGCCATTACCGGCACCCGGAAGCACCAGGAGCGTGGGGAAAGGTCCTTCGCCGACCGGCTTTGCATACCAGCCATAGACCTGAACGCCGCCCAGGCTCTTGAAACTGACACGGTAAATCTCGATTGCGTCGGTGCGGGCACCCGCAGGATCGTAGTTCTCCGGCAGCGCGGCAGAGTTCATGTTGTACGAGTCGATTTCCTTACCGCGCAACACGCGATCCAACACACACACGGGCTCGGGCGCTGTCTTATCCAGTTCAGCCAAAGCTCTTTGCCAGAACGCATCAAAATCCGCCGGCTCGGAGGGGTATACGGGCATATCGGCCATGCGCCATCCAAAGGTGGTCGTGCCCTCCAGCGTAGTTTCGGCCGTCAGACTGATGCGTACGCGCAGATCGTAGAAGCCGGGCGCCAGATCCGGGCAAGGCAGCGGAATGGCGAAGCTGTTATCATACCGGGGACGGGCCGCGCCCGTGGTCATGGGATGGCGCACCGTGTTGTGGTGCAGGCTCCATTCCAGAGCAATCGCGCGCTTGTGCGGCAGGCAGACCATGTGGGGCAACACGTGGCTGGTATCGAAAAGAAAATCATCGCAGCCCGGAGCGTAGAAGCTGATCCCTTCCTTTCTTGGCTGTGAGGGCTCAGGCTTGTACGGCGTGGCGAGATTGGTCGTCATGGGGTAATGAAGAATGTAAGTGACTCTATGTAAGCATCCCCACAGATAGGAATGAAAGGCGAAATCCTAATACTTTGTCAGGATCAGCTACCGCATTCATTCAGGTGCAGTCAGCGAATTCAACTCAGGATACTGCTTCACCGCGACGCTTTATCCCGTTACCAGCCTGGCAAAAGCTGAGGATCGAGGCGACCAGTATAAGGACCAGGCTTTTCTCTCGCGCATTGCATACTGCCCTCTTTGGCAACACGCATTTGGCACGGAATCTGGAGTTGATTCGAAATGACGACTTTACCTCCGGCATGTAATCCGTTATTGCCCAAAGTCTTAAGGCACAGCCCCTCAGGATGGCATGAGCGATGCTCTATCTTTTTTATGAAAGCATCCACTTTATGGGTGGTCGTCAGTTCCGCCGTTCTGGCAGGCACCCCCATGACAGCCGCCGAACCCACTGCAGCCGAGCCGGACGAAACCAATGTCGATATCGACGTGGATAAGAATATGCCCCTGCCGATCAATCAATCCACGGACGAGGCAGATGTAAAAGTTACGGCCGAAATTCGGAAGGCGCTTATCGCGGAGAAGGGGCTGGAAACCTATACCCACAATGTAAAAATCATCACCACCGAGAAACAGGTTGTCCATATCCTCGGCACGGTCTCCACACAGGAAGAGAAGAACACGATTGGCGAACTGGCAAAGAAACACGCAGGCAAGTATCCGGTTGAAAACGAGATCCAGGTTCGTCCCTGACATATTGTTTGATGCACTCGCGGATAGTTACTACGATCAGCCCATATGGCAAACGGTTCTTTGGTGGGGTGGCTGAAGGTCACATTTACCCGCTGGAAAGGAGCGCCAGCCAACAGCAAGCTGGGCTACGCCAAAGGCAAATGGAATAGTGAGAAGCTTGCGGTATTGGAAGCAGCAGTGTCGGAAGGAAGCCTTGTCAAACATGATGGGCGCTATTATCTCAAGGAAAACGCGCCGCCCAGCCCCGCGGAGAAGTTTGCGGGAGAGCTGAAAAGTGGTGGAGGAATTCGAACTTTATCGCAGCTTGGAGCCAGGAACGGTCGCCTCCCAGCCCCCAGACAGGCTGCGCTTAATGAACTTCTGGACAGCGGGCGGGCCGTGCGAAAGGGAAAGTACATTGCCCTAAGCTCAATGCTGCCAACAGAAGAATCCGAAGCGGCGCGCGTGATTCAGTTCCTGTGCAAACCGGGAGTTCTTCACGCAGAGAAGTCGCTTCTTAAGGCCGTGCGTCACCCGCTTTTCGAAGAGAAGCTCTTACGCAAAGTGCTGGGGCGTCTCTCGGATTCGCGCGAGCTTGTCCGCTGGGAGGTAGCCGGGCATCGAAGCCTTGGGTACGTTTATGGTCTGCCGGCAACTGGCGTCTCTGTTTCCGCCCTGAAAACGGAGAACAACCCGTCATCGCAACCTGTTTCAGCAGATGAAGCTTCGCTGACAAAGACTATTCTCTCGGCATACGACAACATTAAAACCAGAACCGGACTGCCGGATGTTTATATCTCTCAGCTGTGTAAGGAAGCCGGGCTCACGATGGAAAAGCTGAAAGCGTGGGTGCACGTACATGTTATCAAGCAGGGTGAAGGCACGCTGGGAACAGGTGACTGGGCGGCATGCTCTCCAGAAGAACGCAGTGGCGCAATAGATCTTCGCGGTCAGCCGCGGCTTCTCGTACGGCTGGCAGATTGAGTAGTTCGCAACCGTTGCCAGCGCAGGCTATGGAGCATGAAGAGACATTACGAGTCCATTAACTAAAGGACTTTGCATGTCTCTTCCGATCCTTCCCCGCTCTATTGCTCGCAGATTTTGTCACCCGGATTTCTTTAATCAGGCATCAGTTGGGCCCTGGAGTTTCCATGGAAATGTTATAGCCCCATTGCCCTACGAAGGGAGTGCATGAGAAGAAGGTGTTGACCTTAATTCCAACGCAGCTATCGCTCAAAAGCGGCGCGCTAAGTCCTATAGGAGTCTCCGGAGACCCTTCGATCTTTAAACGTACCCATTTCCTTTTGCCAAGTCATTGGACCGCAGAAAGCCTTCGAGTACATCTCATTACGCTGTTTAAACTACTTTCTTCTCCGCAACTACATTCCAGAAGCTGTTCCAGTTACGTGGCTTTTCAGTTTCGTCCATAATTTCGTGATGCTGTATCGAAAGAATAGTCCATTTGTCCCTAAGCACATTGACAATATCTTCCCGGCTATAGAAACAGATCTGGCCCGCCCCTTCGAGCGAGCCCTCGCTTAATTCCGCAATCAGACCACGCGTCGCCATCCGGGCGGAATAAGGAGAAAAGAAAAAACGCCCGCCTGGCTTCAGTACACGGTGAATCTCATTGATGGCACGGGCTCCGTCCTCGAAGTCACAGCATGAAAGCGATCCGCGATCAATCGCCAGATCAAAGTGCTCATTCTCCAGCGGCAATACGGTGAAGTCGCCTACCTTAAACGTTCCGCTAAGACTCTCGCTAGCAAAGCGTTCCTGCGCTCGTTGTATAGCGCTTGCGCTGCCGTCTACCCCCGTTACCTGAAAGCCTTCACGCGCGGCAAACCACAGGTTATTTCCTGTGCCGCAACCTACTTCGAGTATATGTGTATCAGTGATTGCTTTCTCTCTTGGGCGATTGCGAAAGACAAATGTAACAATACAGTCCCACGGATAACGCTCCTGATGTCCGGCACTATACTTTTCTTCCCAGACTTTGTCGAAGGTAGGAGGCTGGCTCATAATTCTGTTTTTTAAAGTCCAGGCGTCGCTCAGATCAGCAGGCGAGCAAGCTGGCAGAATGACTCTGTGAGGCCCCATATTCAATAAAATTTGAATCAGGCAAGTGGCAAGTGAGAAACAGGCGAGGAACCGGGGGCTGCGCGTTGATTTGTATACATTGACTTAGATGCCATGGCATCTATGATAGAATTTGCATCACTCCTGCTTTTATTGCTCCAGCGCGATCGTTGCGACTATTGGATTCATTTCGTTTACGTCGTCGATGCTTTACTACCGCGGCGCCATTCCCCTCTCGTGGAGGCCCATGAGAACCGTATTACAACCGGCCCAGGCACAGAAAGTCCCAACCTGAGAACGGGCCTGCGCTTTATGTAAGGTAGTCGTAAGGTTGAGCTTTGGCTCTTCTTTTCAAGAATAGAGATGTGCCTGCAGCACTGCGTCTAAGCTTTCGAAGCAGCGTTGCGGCCTCTTCTATCTATGAATACGTCGTCCCCGGATTTTCTGGCATCGGGTCAGCTTCAAATGGGGGCAAATTACTGGGCCTCTCACGCAGGCGTCTATATGTGGCGCGACTGGCGTGCCGACGTCGTTGATAACGATTTTGAGCGGCTTGCAACAGCCGGGCTCCAGCTTCTTCGCGTTTTTCCTCTATGGCCGGACTTTCAGCCGATCCATTGCCTGCGTCGGGATAACACCATACCTGTGGAATTTCGGCATGGGGACACTCTCTTGAGTGCAGATTCCCTAGGGCGGAGCGGAGTTTCTCCCGTCATGCTGGAGCGTTTCGGGATGCTGTGCGATCTTGCGCGAAAGCACGGGCTGGGACTTGTCGTCGGGCTTGTTACGGGATGGATGAGCGGCCGTTCGTTTGTGCCTCCTGGTCTCGAAGGACTGAATCCCATAACCAGCCCGGTGTCCATGATGTGGCAGAACCGGTTTGTCAGGGTTCTGGCAGGACAATTTAAAGATCATAGCGCGATTCAGGCCTGGGACCTTGGCAATGAGTGCAACTGCCTGGGACCGTCAACCCGCGAAGAGGCATGGGTGTGGACATCGGCTCTGGCAGGGACCATTCGAAGTGTGGATTCGTCGCGCCCAATCGTTTCCGGTATGCACAGCCTGAGCGTTGATCCTTCGCGTCCCTGGAGTATTGCGGATCAATCCGAACTGACCGACGTGCTGACCACACATCCCTACCCCCTCTTTACACCGCACTGCAACCGCGAGCCCATGAACACCATGCGCCCGCTTCTTCACGCCACGGCAGAGACAAGGTTGTACGCTGATCTCTCCGGCAAACCTGCCATGGTGGAGGAAATGGGGAACTTCGGCGCTGCGTTCTGCGGCGAAGATGTGGCATGCAAGATCATTCACGCCAATCTCATGAGCCTCTGGGCTCACGACGCACGAGCTATGCTCTGGTGGTGCGCCCACGACCAGACAGCGCTGGAATTTGCCCCCTACGACTGGATCTCCATGGAGCGCGAGCTTGGCCTGCTGCGCAATGACGGCACTGCCAGACCCGTGCTGCGCGAGATCCAGAAGGTCAGCGAGGCGCTACGGCGGCTTCCCCTGCCCGCTACCGGCCTGCCACCACGGCGTGTAGACGCAGTTTGTATCCTCAGTTCCCATCAGGATCAGTGGGGAGCGGCATATTCTTCCTTTATCCTGGCGAAACAGGCCGGCTTCGATATTGTATTCCACCACGGAAATGCGCCTTTGCCCGACGCAGCTTTGTACCTCCTGCCGTCCATCAAAGGATTATCGCCTCTGACCCGTCAGCAGGAGCAACAGCTCAAAGAGAAAATAGAAGCCGGAGCCACAGCCTATATTTCAATCGATGACGGCTTCCTGATTGAAGTGATGCGGATGACCGGTCTGGAGGTAGTGCTGCGTCACGCCCGCGCCGGTAAATGCTCCTTCACTTCGCCGGGTATGGGCAGCTTTGAGCTGGCGGCCGGCACGCAGTTTCAATTCCGACAAGGTTCCGCGACCACGCTTGCGGCGGAGGATGATGGGACTCCTGTATTCACCGTGGCGACCTGCGGTAAGGGCAAAGTATATTTCCTCTCAGTACCGCTGGAGACTGCACTGGCGGAGCAGAACGGAGCGTTCTATCCTGGCAAATGCCAGTCGTTCTGGAAGATCTATGGCGAAATTGGAAAATCCGTTTCTCACAGGAGAACCGTACAAAAAACGTCGCCATGGCTGGGCATAACTGAGCACTGGATGGAAGATGGAAACCTTGTTGCGGTATTGGTTAACTATCTTCCGGAGGAGTTAACAGATGCCCTGACGATAATACGCCCGTTAGCGTCCCCTTCCGCGGTCGATACCTGGATGGGTACCCCGCCCAGGCACAAAGAGATCAACGAAACGTGCGGTATATGGGAAATCACCTTGCCGCCCAACGGCTCTGCGGTGTTGCGTGTGCAATTCTGAGCCGCTGAAGCTTTATGCTTAGACCATTTCCCCGCGTTAATTGCCCATATCGTGGGCCGCTTTTGGGTGCAGGCCGCGTTGCGATTTCAGTCGAGCATTCAATCGAATGCACTCCCTCAATCGCGTCTTGCCTGCACCCAGAATCAGCTCCACGCTATGGGCAATTAGCGCTGGGAAATGGTCTTATTTACGTGTAACAGGCGTGGGCGTCGGCTTTATCAGGCATGCATACGCCGATACGACAGCCGGTGGCTTTGGCACCAGAAGTGTTTTGCCGTTTTGCCATGTGCCGTTAATCACAATCTCACGGGCGCATTTGGGCAGGCCCATCTGGTTGTTTTGGATTTGTGAGATGACCAGATCCGCCGCTGCGGCACCGATTTCCCACTTGTTGCAGCGGATGCCGCACCAGTCATCGCAGTCACCCTCCAGAGAAAGGTGCGCCACGCCCACATCCTCGGGCACGCGAAGGCCGAAGGAGCGCAGCCTGTTGCACAGCTCGGAGTGTCCGCCCAGAACGGCATCCGGCGTGTAACGCATCACCCACTGAAAGAAATCCTGCGGAATATCCGCCTCCCAGTTAACGAACGGCGGAATACGTTCCGCACGCGGAATGCCGGCGTGGAAGGATTGCACCGCCGCCTCCGACATGTGCCGGCTGCGCCGCGTGGATTGCGCCGGTAGTATGACCCCAATTCGCCGATAGCCCGCACGCGTTATCTTCTTCAGTGAAAGCAGGATATTGAAGTAGGTATTCTGCACCGCCTGGTGAAGACGCGGGGCGGCAAGCGCGCGCTCAAAAGATACCGCGGCAAAGTGCTCCCAGCTCAGCCGCAGGTGAATGATGGAGCGCGTGCATGGCGGCGCTACAATCACGCCCTGTATACCGCGCTGGTACAGAATCTGCGAGAGCCGCGCGGAGGTCATCTCCGTGTAGTTAAGCTGAAACTCCACAAGCCTGTAGCCGGACTCGCGGCAACGCTCCGCCGCGCCGTCGTAGTAGGGCCGCAGAAAGTCGCACTCCCGCCAGATGCCAAGTCTGTCTGCAACATTGATCCACGCCAGGGGCATGAGATCTTTGCTCTTGGTCTCGCGAATCTGCGACATCATCATCGCCACTCGAGGGTCCGGCGTGTAGCGCAGCTCCCGTGCGATCTCCAGAATGCGGTCGCGAGTGCTCTGGCCGATGCCGGGCTGGTTGCGAAGCGCGCACGATACGCTCATGCGGGAGACGCCGGCCGCTTTGGCTATATCCCCCAGGCTTACGGGCTTTGGGTCGCTCGGCTTCATGCCTGTCAGCTTAAGGGCAATCGCCGGCAACTTCGATTCCGTTTTTGCCAATCCATTCATACTTTACATCTCCGGTACCAGTTCTCCAGTGAGTGGGGCTGACGGTATCGAGCCAGTCGAGCGGCTCTGCGATGGTCTGACTGCACGACGCCTGCGCGAAGGCCTCGGTAAGGGCACGACGCTGAACACGTCCCACCGCCTTGGGATCCGCCGAAACGAACAGAGGCGTACCACTGCGGCTCAACAGATCCAGCCAGCGGGCGCTGAGCTCCCACGGCACATTGCGGGTAATTCCGGCGCAATCGGCATCCACGGCAAAGAACGCGTTATGCTGTGGCATACGAAACGCCAGCGTATTGATGCCCATGCGGCGCGTGCGCTCCCAGTTTCTGCCGCTGGTATCATCGCCGGTACGCTGCAGCTCGAAGAGTCCGGCAGAAAGATGACCTATCGTATTGCAACCGATGATAACCGCCTCGCCCGATCCGCGGCGGATGGCGCGATATAGATTAAGAATGATTTCCGCCGTTGTCCTGCTTCGATCGTAGAAATGCCAGTTCTTACCCGTAAGCACGCCGGTCATCGCGATGCCCCAGCGTCCAAAGATGTCATGCGTTGTCCAGTCGTGCTTCAGAAGTTCATAGCCCCAGCCTTGCTGGATACGAAATTCCCGCTCCACGCGATCCAGAACTTCCGGTATGGACGGATCCAGCACCTTAAGCTGCGCGCTGCTTTCCATAGCGCGGCAACCGGGTAACAGCAGGGACTCGGCGTCATCCGAGTTGGCTCCCAGGGGGCGATTCCACAAGCCTGGGCGTGTGCCCATTTCTTTAAGCTCCTTCGCCAGCCCCGGCATGTCTGGAAAGCGGCAGTTGCCCTCGGTCCATGGACCACCCAGGGGAAACTGGCCTGGCCTCGCATTCTTCTGCCAGCCATCGTCAATGACCATGTAAGGACGGTTGGCGAGTCCCTGGGTAAGCTCGCTGATGAGATAGCCGTCTTCACGAACTGATGCGGTACTGATGTCGCCATACGCGTAGTACCAGTTATTGGATCCATAGACGATGTGATCCGGCAGGCGCGGATTCTCACAGAGGGCGCGACAGAAGGCGCATGCAGCCTCAAAGGGTGTCGCATCTTCTTCCGCCGACATCACCACAATCTCCGCCGCGTGCAGAACGCGTTCTCCCAAAAGCACCCCGCTGCCGCCGTTACGAACATCCAGCCACAGACTTACACCCTGGGGATCCACACGCCACCAGCACAGTGCATCGGGTTGCGTACGGACACCCACACCATGCGTGTTACTGCGGCTAAGGCTGTCAGTCACCATAAAGTACCATGGCAATACGCGCTCTGGCTGTATTGCACCCCAGTGAAGATCGCCGTAGCCGCGCTCCCAGGCATCGCCCAGGATGCGCAGATCGGTGCACGGCACAGGGAAGTTCCATCGCAGATGCACGCTTTTCAGCCCAGTATCCGGCGATGCGATCGTAATCTGGCTGCTTCCGCGCCTTTCACGCCATTCTTTAACCATTACCTGAACACCCGCGTGTTCGCCAGATGCAGCCCGGGCGGCAGTGGTATGATAAGTGCCAGCGTCGGTTTCCAGCGTAATGCTTTGCGGTTGATGGAGTACCCTGACCCAACATGACGCCTGCGTGGTTACACTCTGCTGCAATACGGCACTTTCAAGTAGAGGAGTATTCATGAGGGGTGATGAGGCGCGTTTGGGCGGTCGTCCCAGCGTAATCCAACGGGGCACACTCTCAACAATCGTGAAACCTTACATAAGGGCGCGCGACGCTTTGGGGGAAATATGCGTGGAGTGATCAATCCATCTGCCGATCACGGTCACAGTCAGTCCTACCTTATGTAAGGTAGCCGAGGGTTTGTCGGGTTCAGCATAAAAGCATATCGTCCGGACCAGCACTCAGAATATCAAAACTGCGAATGGCGACACGTTGTTGGCCCCCGCTGCTCTCCTGCCCCTTTTTCCATGAATATCCGTCTTCACCATTTGCTGAGACATTTATGTTTGTGCCTGATTTTCCTTATCGCGGTCGCCATTGGCTGTGAAGCCTCTGAGCCAGTGGAGGATCTCGGCTTTGGGAAAGGACGCGTTTGTCTCAATGGAGTGTGGAAGTTTCAGCCCGCAACAGGGGATGCAGAGGCGGCTCCGCAGACAGCATCCTGGGGCTCTATCCAGGTACCCGGCAACTGGGGTAAGGATAACAATCACAGCCTGCCCGGCATAGTTTCGAAAGGCTCAGGCCCAACCTGGGCCGCCTTTAACTCAAACGCGGATTCCCTGGGCAAAGCGTGGTTTGAGCGCACAATCTCCATCCCCGATCAATGGAATGGCCGTACCATCCTGCTGGATCTGCATCGCGTCAGCACCGATGCTGTAGTCAGCATAGATGGCAAGGAATACGGCCGCGTAGGCTGGCCTTACGGAATGGTGGATATTACCGAGGTAGTAAAGCCGGGCGGAACCCACACCCTGCGCGTGCTCGTCGTCGCAGCGAACGATCGCGATAAAGTTCTCAATATGATGGGCGTGGGGCAGAACACTTTGGTGGATGCTAAACTCCAATCGCGCGGATTGATTGGCGAGGTCTTCCTGCTGAGTCGCCCGCCCGGCGCGAGGATTGACGATGTGTGGGTCCAAACCTCAGTGCGAAAAAATGAACTGGCAGTGCAAGCCGATGTAGTAGGTGTCACCAAAGCGGGACTCGTGACGTTAGTCGCCACGATTAAGGATGCATCTGGTGCGATTGCGAAGCAGTTTGAGTTTCAGGGCAGTGTGGCTGCGGGTGATTCATCTATCAACATGACTTTCCCCTGGGCCGATGCCAGGCGTTGGGATCTGGGGCAGCCTAACCTCTACACGCTGGAGCTACAGGCCAAAGGAGACGGCCTGGATTCAGGTATTCGTCAGGAATTTGGATTTCGCGAAGCCTGGGTGGAAGGACGCACAATTTTCCTGAACGGCACGCCCTTTCGGCTGCGTCCCACTTCCACTTTTCCAGAAGGCAGCTTCCGTGGAAAATTCGCCACCAGCGAGGCCATTGAAAGTTCCATTGATGGAATTCTGCGCGCCGGGTTTAACTGCCTTGAATTATGGCCGGAGAACACCGGCATTCGAGGCACGTACGAATTCCGCGAATTGATCTGCGACATCGCGAGTCGCCGTGGATTGCCCGTTCAAGGTCCGCTTCTCCACATGACAGACGTACTGGGGTCATGGGAAAAGATCGGCTGGTACAGCCCCGAGATACGCGCCGACTGGGAGCGGCGACTGCGGGTGGAATGGAAGCGTTACCGCAATCAGCCCAGCGTCTTTATGTGGAGCAGCAGCGGCAACATCGGCGGCCACACCGATGACCAGGATCCGCGACTGATGGGGCATCACATTTCCGAGCCGCTGTGGGAGCAGGACAAGAAAGTGGAAGGGTGGTGGCGCTATACCATAACGATCATCGATATCGTAAAGGAAGTAAAGAAGATGGATCCGCGGCCACTGATGATCCATCAGGGCGGTCCGATGAGCGATGTCTACGCCATCAACAACTACCTTTGCATGATACCTCTGCAGGAGCGCGAGGAGTGGCTTAGTGACTGGAGCCGGCACGGCACGATGCCCTACTGCTCCGTGGAATTCGGGACGCCTCTCTCCAACACCATGCAGCGTGGCCGCGACGGCTTCTTCTTTTCCTCTACCACGGAATGGCTGATGACTGAGTACTGCGCCAGTTACCTCGGCACCGAATCATACAGACTGGAGCAGGCGGACTATCGACGGGAGATCAGCGGCAAATATATCAACGGACAGTTGTGGGAATGGCCCAATATCGACGTGATGAATTTCGCCCCGGCATTTCAGAAGCTGCAGGAACTCTTCATTACCAATACGTGGCGCAGCTGGCGCACCATGGGCATTACCGCCGGAATGCTGCCATGGGGAGACGGACATGGCTTCCGCAAAGTGAATGGAGAAGTCGCAACAGAGCCTTTCCGGCCCGGCAAACGCGGAGTGTGGTTCGAAAGCTTTCCAAAAGCAAACATGAACGCATTTGGCGAGCCCGGCAGTGAAGTTTCCCCGGCTGGTCGCACCCTGATGGCAGTCAACGGTCCCACCCTGGCCTGGATATGCGGGCCGCAGCTTGATGGAGATGCGGCGGACTTTACAGCCAAAGATCACTCCTGCGTCGCAGGAAGCGGACGCAAGATTGCGAAGCGCATAGCTCTGCTGAACGACTCACGAAGTGAGCGGCCCTGGAGAATACAGGTTACCGCCACGCTGGATGGCAAGTCACTGGGCACCTTAGAAAAGAGCGGGACAATTCGTGCAGGTGAGACTTTATTTGTCTCTACCGAGTTCCCGTTGCCCGAAACCATGCCGGCGGAAGATACCAACAAGCCGGGGAAGCAGGGTGAGATCGCGATGACTGCGACAATCGGTAACGCAAACCATACTGATCGCTTTGCGTTCCGTGTCTTTCCTCCGCATTCCACACTACCGTCGGTCGGTGGTACCGTAGCCGTCTTCGATCACACAGGGGAAACATCAGCCTGGCTGCAACACATTGGCGTAAACACGATTCCATGGACTGGTGCCAAGCTGGAAAGTGGAGATATTCTTGTGATTGGACGAAAAGCTCTGTCCTCTGAAAGCCTTGGAAACGGCGGTCAGGTAATCCCCGGATATCTCGAATCCATTGTACAGCAGGGCGGGCGTGTATTGCTGATGGCGCAGGATCCCCAGTGGATGCGTGAGCGTATGGGTCTTCGTGTGGGACATCTCATGTCCCGACGTGTGTTTCCCGTGGATCCAGCCCATCCCGTCTTTCACGGTCTGGATACAGAAGATCTGCGAGACTGGACGGGCACAAGCACTCTGCTGGAACAACGACCGGATTTTCGTAAGGCCGGCGCTAAGGACATTTCACGTCTCTCCAACAATATGCCGACGTGGGGCTGGCGCTGGGGCGGTCGGGGCGCTGTAACCAGTGCGCCTGTGGAGAAGCCGCACTGCTCCGGCTGGTATCCCATAGCGGAATGTGAGTTCGATCTCGCCTACTCGCCGCTGCTGCAGCTCCATCGGGGCCAGGGCTCCATAACACTATGCACATTTGATTTGGAGGATCACGTCAAGGTGGATCCTGCGGCAGATCGCCTGGCACGCAATATTATCTCCTGGGTCCGATCGGCGCCGCCGGCGCCACGCTGCGGCCCGGCACTGTATGTCGGCGGAGATGATGGTGCCAAGCTTCTGGATCTGGTTGGGTGTGAATATCGCCGCATTGCTGCATCATCTCTGGATCCCGCATCGCAACTGGTCATCGTCGGCCCGGATGTCTCTGCAGATGTAGCCGCCCCCGTGCTGGCTGCAGGCGGAAAAGTGCTGGTACTTCCAAAGCGCGTTGCGGGACCGGCGGGTCTTGGCGTCAGTGTTACAAAGCGCGACAACTTCCTGGGTTCGCTTAGCCCGCCAGCATGGGAAGAAGCACAGGGACTGTCTGCCAGCGATCTCCGGTGGCGGGTAGAGGGCTCAGCCCTGGTTCTGGGTGGCGAAGGTATTGAAACCGGCGCAGACGGAATGCTGGCAAAAGTGAAGAGAGGACGCGGCGTTGCCATTTTTACTCAGAGTGATCCCGATGTAGTACCCGCTGATCTGAAGGCCTACTTCCGACTGACCCGCTGGCGCCTCACTCGGTCCCTGGCTCAGGTACTGGCGAATCTTGGCGCCACCTTTACCTCCGATGCACGGACTCTGCGCACTGGAGCGGATAAAATCTCCGTTGCCGGCAACTGGAAAGCAGTATGGACGACCAAACTGCCTCCGGAGTCCAGGGGCCTCTCAGATAGCGGCCCCAGCACTGCAGCGCTCCAGCGTATAAAGTCCGGCGCCGCTGAATCCGGCATGGAAGAGCTTGAGCTTCCCGGTCGCTGGAAGCGCATGTCGGAAGGGCGTGGCGAGGTTGTTCTTCTCCGTCATTTCACCTGCCCGGACAACATGGTGGGCAAAGAGATGAGCCTTAATCTCGGGCCGATTAATGGCTTCGATACGGTCTATATCAACGGCGAAAGCATCGGAAGCACCGGGGCAGGCAAGCGCAATTACTGGACAGTGCCACGAGTCTACCGCATCCCCGGAACTCTCCTGAAGTCAGGCGACAATGTCATCGCTGTCCGTCTCTTTGATGACCATGGCGGCGGCAATGTGGGAGCAACAGGCAAGGATATGACGATAGGACTTGAGACCGGCAACGGAACGGTGCGCCTCTACCACCCGGATTACCGTACAGACTTTATCCTGGGTGATGATCCTTATCGCTATTACCGCTGGTAAACCTGACAAGAATATCAAATAGACTGCATATGAGCGACAAGCCACTCTTCAAACCCGGCGACTGCATCGGTATGATCGGTGACAGCATCACCTGCGACACTCGTTGGTGGTCTGGCGTTCGGTGCGGATTCCTCACACAACTGCCCGGGTGTAACCTGGATTTCCGCAACCTTGCCATCCCTGGCGACAGCGCAGTGGAAACACTTAAGCGATACGACTGGGATATAGCACCGGTTCCCCTGACCGTCGCCTGCCTCATGCTGGGCATGAACGATGTATGGAGGGAAGGCTATGCTGATTTGCATCCCACCACCGAAGCACTGGCGAAACGTCGCGCAGCTATCCATCTCAGCAGCGGAAGCATACGTCGCCTTGTTGAGAAGCTACAGGCACGCGGAATCCGCGTCGCCCTATTCAGCCCAACTCCTTACGAGCAGGAAGCTTCTCTGCCCGACGGCTCTGAACTTCTCTATGGCGTAGACGATGCCCTTCAGGAATGCGCCGCCTGCTGCCGCGCCATTGCCACTGACTGCGGAGCTACCTTTATCGATGTCCATACCCCTCTGCTTCGCATCAGTCGGGCGCTGCGCCGCGATGATCCCAGTGCCACCATCATTGGCCCGGACCGCGTGCATCCCGGTGACCTCGGGCACGCAGTGCTTGCCCGTACGGCTCTTCAGACTTTGCTGCCGCCGTCGTGCCTGGCATCAGAATCAGGCTGCATTGATCTTGAGCTGAAATCCGCCGGCAGCCTGCACTGGACGTATACGGGTCCAGTGCTCAACCTGGCGATTCCCGCGCAGGCTGATGTGCTTCTTGGCCTGCCTCCACAGCGCCTTTTCTGGCGGGCACACCTCACCCGGGGACGCTGGACTCTTTTCATCGAAGGCGAGCCCGTACACACCGCGGCCGCTGTCGACTGGGCTGCGGGGATTGACGTTGGAGCATTATACGGACCTCTGCGCAGGCACGCCGAAGAGATACACAGAGCAAGTAATGCGCTTTGCAGCGAGGAAAGGCGTTTTCGGATGCTGCTGATGCTGCGCATCTGGTCGCAACGCGGCGCGGCTTCCCCGCAAGGCGAGAACTTTTTAGCCTACCTCAATATGCTTGAGGCGGAACAGCCGCCCATGCACTGGCTGAGGGATACCGCTACGGACGCAAAGCTGCTGCTTACGGGAATGAGGCAGCATCAGGAGGCAGTCGCTTCGCTGCGCGCAGCCCTGCAGTTGGCAGCGCAACCATGGAGATTCCAATGCGAGTTACACCCTGCATGAAGTCGTCCGGCATCACTTTCTCACCGCAATGAACCTATTTCCCTTTTCTTACAGCGCTGTCCGAAAGTCCGGGCGCGGATCCGCATTGATCATCGCACTTACTATGCTGACGATTCTGACGCTGATGCTGCTGGCCTACTTCCATATGGTGGTGCAGGACAGAACGGCGTCCAAGAACTACGCCCAAGGCATTAAAGCCGAGCAGGTAGCGACAGGAGCGCTCGACTACATTCTGGGCCAGTTGCGAACAGAAATGGCGGATGGAGCGCCGCCGATGAGGGTAGGCAGTTATTCGATATACACGAATATCACGTCGGCCAATATCCAGCCATATCCCATCGGCACGGATTCCAGTGTGCCGGCGCTTGTCAAAATCTCCACGGCCGGACTGGGAATCAGCCGCAATGCGCCGCCCGGAGACACTGCTGCCACCTGCGCTTCGGACACCCCGAGCGCCAATGGACGCCGCGTTACTCTCGGCCGCTGGGGACGCTCCGGCTGGGGAGTTCCCACGCGAGCTCCCGACTGGTTTCTATTGACGCCGGACGGGGTTGTGCAGGCTCCTGCAGCTACAGTGCAAGGTCGATTCGCGTGCGCCATCTACGATATGGGCAGCCTGGTGGATGTAAACGTCGCCGGATTCCCAAGCCAGCTCACAACAGCACAGCGGAACGAACTCGGCGCAACGCTGGCGGGACTCGATCTCAGCACACTTCCTGGCTTCAATACGGCTGCAGCGGATGCTTTGGTAAAAGACTTTCGCAATCGGACAACCGGAGCAACTCCCGGCTCATATACCAACTTTGTCCTCAACTTTGGAGGGACGAACGGATACCTCCGCATCCCACCGGGTGACGACACATTTCTTAGCCGACAGGATCTCCTGGCGTACGCTAAATCGCGCAGTCTGATACCCTCCATGGCGCATCTAACGGCCTTCAGTCGAACGGTCACCACACCTTCGTGGGGACCCGCCACCAATGCCGGAAACGTCCCGCTGCAAACCATTACCCGCTCAACAATCGTGCCATGGTATCCGCAGGGCAGCGCTTTATCCGGGACTACCACGGCCAACTTCAACTACCAGACCCGCGCCACCGAGGCAGACGGGGTGAACCGCAAAGTCATCAGCCAGCCGGTACTCGCCCCATTCGTTCGTATCGATGGTACGCCTGCCATCGTGGGTGAACCACTTGTGCTGAAGCGCTTTCCCCTCACGCGACTGGCCTGGCTTTCGCGGGAAGGTCCATCTGCACAGGCCGTCGCACAGTTCGGCTCCGCTGCCGGCGCTGCCGCAAAGATCAAAGCCGCCTTTGGGCTTGTGTGGGATAGTACCAACAGACTCTGGGTTTACACCTCTCCTTCGCTGGCAAACGGAGGAGGAAGCTACGACGGCACCGGCAACAGCGACGGTCCTGCAAGCACCACCAAGGCTGCGGGCGCGATCAAGACACTCGGCATTGTGGCCCAGGAGAACCGCGAACCCGACTTTTTTGAGCTTATGAAAGCCGGCATTCTGGAGGGCTCGCTGGGCCAGCGATCCTCTATAGCCAGCCCGGTTTCCCTGCCGCAGCCCGGCGAAGTGACAGCGGACGGCCACATCCTGCATATTGGCGCCAACATTGTGGATCAATACGATTCGGACGATTACCCGACATTAATACGCGCCTACATGCCCATGGTGATGGACGGACTTGCCCACTGGTATGATTCCTCTGAACATCGTCCCTATGTATTGGGTAACGGCCCGGGAGGTCTCACGCCACACGATTTCGCGGGTATCGAGAATCTGCCCTATCTGATGGATATCCGTGCTCGTGGATTCCGTACCCAGACGCCGGATCCCACCGGCTATCGCGCCGCGGCGGAGGGACTTCTGATACCTCAGTTCTGGAATCCACACGGCAACGCATCAGAGATCGCCTCTGCCCGGCCCGCGCAGTTGCGCTTTATCCAGACGTTTGGGGCGGTTCACATGGTCTATATGGGCAATAAGGAAGGCGGAACTTCATACATCGACCCCATTTCCGGCAAGCCTTTTGGGTATGCGGGTTATGAAACCTACCCGCCCAGCGAGTGGCCCTCCGCCGCGGGTCGGCCGCAGCCCAGCATTACGTTTCGCGGATCAACCAGCTTTGCGCAGCCCAGCTTCATCCGTCAGGGCGATGTGATTTCGACAAGCATTCCGGAGAATATGCGCCCCGCCATCCACGCTGATGCGCATACGCTGGCGGATGTGGAGCCGACCGGGATGGTTGGGCTTTACATTGGCCGTGTGCCTGCCGCCGGCTCGGACGTTGTCGCGACAACCAGCGCTGAAGCCCTCATCGACAACACGCCCGTAGATCGCGATACCTGGTCCAAGTTTACCGGCCTGCCGATTGTGACCTGCCCCGTACAGCAGGACATCATGTCGATGGCTCTGCCCTCCACTGCGAACTCCACGCCTCTGCCTCCCGGTGACCGCTTCTGGAAGGGAGACACGGCAGCCTCGGCCTACAATCAGCGCTTCCCCGTCTTTGAACTACAGTATCTGGATAATGGGGTATGGAAAACCTATCAGCGCTTCGATGGCCTTCTGCGCGGCGGCGGCTCGGATCATAAGTGGGATACGGTGCAGCGCCCCGCCGAGTTCGCAGGAAGCTTTACGTGCGAGAGTTACGCCGGACTGTACGCCCGCATTGATCCGCGCGGAAGCCGCTTCGGTTTCATCAATTCCAGCGATCCCGCCAATCAGTATTATAACCAGGAGTGGACCGGCAACGCCAGCTCCTACCGAAATACGCCGCCGCTTGGCATTTACGGAAATCGTGGTCGCCCCTCGGGAGGAGCGTCGCCTGGCGGCATTCCCGGCAACCAGAGCGGCACGCGCTTTATCAATGATTATGATCCCAACAACTCGTGGTCCTATTCGCAATACTGGCAGTGGATGAACAACAACGCATCCGGCGATCGCTATACGGATGCGGACGGCACACTTCGCAGAGCGGATGCCAGCACCGGCGCAGGCGTCAATCCCCTGGGCACAGGCAGTGGTGCCAACGGTATCGCGGCCCGCCCGATCATGCTGAATCGGGCTTTTACGAGCGTAGCGGATCTCGGCTATGTCTCGCGGGATCTGCCATTCAAAACGCTGGATTTCTTCAGCTCGGCCAGCGCCGATAATGGGCTCCTGGATCTCTTCAGTATCAACGATACGCCCATGGTTTGCGCCGGCGTGCTTAACCTCAATGCTACAAGCGCCGTGGTGATGTCGGAGGTGCTCTCAGGGGCAGTTACAGATGAAACCGGCGGAAGTGCGTTGAGTGCGACGGATGCGCAATCGATCGCACAGGGTCTGGCAACGGCGACCCACAACGATCCTTTGACAGGAATATCTGACCTGCCGAATTTTCTGGAAAGCAGTGACTTCACGGGCGCAGCAACAGGAGATGTGCGCAACGTCAAGACACGGATGGAATCCGTACCCCGGCGCCTGACAGGCATTGCAGACACTCGCTGCTGGAACCTTCTGATTGACGTTGTGGCGCAATCTGGAAATTACCCCGCGGGCGCGGCCAGTCCAGACCAGTTTATCGTTCACGGCGAGCGCCGCTACTGGCTCTCCGTATCTATCGACCGCGTAACTGGAAAAATTATTGACCAACAACTGGAGCCCGTATGGGAATAGCCCATTATATTACAATGTATAGACGCTTCTCAGCATATTTGCGTAATATTGTCTCTTTCTTCGCGCTGATCTGTCTGATAATAGCGAATGCTTATAGTGCACCCGCTGCTGACGACAGCAACGTGCCAGCGCCAATGCCTCCCTTCGTGGGTCGCGCCCCAGACGTCAGCGGCTGGAAGATCGTGTTTCAGCCCATAAAGACGGTTGCGAAGCCAGGTGCAGATCCTGCTACACCATCAACAGCAGCGAACACAAGGCCGGCACTGGTACACGAAATCACTGTGTACAAGGCTGGAGAGCGGCGCAAAGAACTGATTCCTTCGCCCCGACTTAATGGCGGCAGAGAGGAGCGCTTCTACTACAAAGGCATTGTCTTTTACCAAAAGCCAGGCTTTGCGCCCACCGACGTTTATACACAGTCGTCTCCTGGCGGTGCCGATACCGACTTCCCCGAGCTCGCCTGGATAAAGGCTGAGCACTATACCGGCGTTAAACGAGAGGGCGGAAAGCGATACTATCTCTTCTCCATGGCACCACAACAGCTCGCGGCACGTTTACCTGCTCCCGGTATGCCTGCACGATCTGGCCCCGTTAAAACACTGCCTCAACAGGGAGCCGATATCGAGAGGATCATGTTTCGCGTCTGGATTGATGTGGATACAAAACTCCCGCTTAAATTCGACGACGGCGCCTACCAGCGCAATTACCAGTTCTTTCCATCATCAGCCTCAAACGCGGAGCCATCGCCGGCCATTCGTCTCCGGGCAGATGCTCTGGGAAAGTAGCCTCCCGGATGGCCCTGTCCTTTTCCTATGTATCAAGAGATCGCCGTCCCTGAAATACCGGCTGTGCCGGAACGTATGAACTGGTTTCTCGAGAGCCGCTTTGGCCTCTCCTTCCATTGGGGACTCTACTCCATTTCCGGGCGAGGTGAGTGGGTGCGGTCCGCCGAGCAGCTTTCAGAAGCTCAGTACGAGCACTACTTCCAGACGTTTAGTCCGGCTCATGGCTGGGCCGAGCGCTGGGCGGAGCTCGCGCTATCAGCCGGCGCGCACTATTGCATACTGACCGCCAGGCACCACGACGGCTTTTGTCTGTGGGATTCGAAGCTTACCAACTTTACATCCACTCGCGCCCCGGCGTGCGGGCGCGATCTGATTCACGAATACACCTCCGCCATGCGCCAGGCCGGCCTCCGCGTCGGTCTTTACTATTCACTGGTGGACTGGCATCATCCGGACTGCCCTGCGTACGGTGACCGCCAGCATCCCCTTCGACACAAGCCGGAATCCCGGGAGCGCGACCTGAAATGCAATTGGGCCGAATACGTCACCTGCTTCCACGGCCAGATCAAGGAACTTCTGACCCGATACGGTAAAATCGACCTGCTGGTGCTGGATTTTTCCTACTGGCACTATAGCGGAGCGACCTGGCGGGCTGTTGAGCTGCTGGAGATGGTGCGCCGGCTTCAGCCTGGCATTATCGTGAACGATCGACTGGGCAATGGTGCGCTGAAAGAGTGTCCGCCACCAGGTTACGCGGGCGATTACGATCAGACGGAGCAAAACATTCCTCGCGCACCAGTTACCAATGCACAGGGAATCGGCATTCCATGGGAAGCCTGGTTTACTCTCAATAACAGTTGGGGGTATTGCCCGAACGACTTGCAGTATAAGACAGCCCGCGATGTCGTCCACTCTCTGGTGAACACCGTAAGCAAAAACGGTAACCTTCTCGTTAACGTAAGTCCGGACGCACGGGGAAATATTCCCGGGCAGGCCACTGCTATTCTGGCCGAAACGGGCCGGTGGCTTCGTACCCAGGCAGAAAGCATCCGCGGCTGCGGTGCGGCCGGTCTGGACAAACCGGAATGGGGTCGCTGGACTCGTCGCGGCAACGTGCTCTACGCGCATCTGCTTAACCCCGTCATCGGCCACATCAATCTTCCCGGCCTTCGAGCACGCGTAAAGAACGCTCGCGTGCTTGCCACCGGCTGCGAAGCCACGATTTGCGACTACTGGAACCCCGGCGTGCAGACCTTCGATCAGCCGGAAGATATCTTCCTTGCTCTCGGAAAACCCACCTCATGGACGCATCCGATGCCCGACAGTATCGACACCGTCGTGCGTATGGAACTTACGGATGAATCCGAATATGAGGAGCTGATCCGGCAATATCAGAAAGATTTTGCGCAGGCAATCAGCCGAGTCCCTCTGCCTTAACACGCGTGGTAACACCAAACGCACAAAGTATCTCCATCATCCGTTTCCCGTCCCCAGCGACGGCATTGCCGTCAGCAAATTGAGTGCTGCATCACGCTGTCTGGCTGGCAGACTTATGTAAGGCAGGGGGGAGTTTGTCAGGTTGTAACAGTTCCGATAAGTTTCGTTTAAGAACACACCAACCATTATGAAAATTGCAAAAACGCCTCTGATCACCGCGGCCTGCATGGGTCTTCTGACCCTCCTGCCTCTCGCTGTTCTCGCAGCGGCGGCGACTGAAAACCTCATCGTAAACGGCAACTTTGAAAGTGCCGACGGCAACGGCGAAGTCCCGGGCTGGAAGGTCAGCGGAGATGCACGTTATGTAAAGCTGATCAAAGAAAACGGCAGCCAGTTCCTTAGAATCGAGCTGCCGGAAGTTACCTACTGCGGCGTGGCTCAATCTTTTGACGTGGGCTCCGACTGGGCCGGCATTTACGTCTCCGCCAAATTGCGTCTTGCCCATCTAAAGAAAGGACCCGAAAACCACAATACTGCCACGGTGATCTACACTTTTCAGGATGCTCAGGGGCAGCACGTTGGAGATTGGTCGCAATCCATGGTAATGCAGGACCAGGACTGGACCGAAGTCAAAGGCAAGGTCGATTCACTGCCGCCCGGCGCCGTCAAACTGCTGGTTCAAGTCGGCTTCATGAACGCCGCTGGCACGCTGGACATTGATGACATCGTCGTTGGGGCCGCGAAGTAAAAACCGAACGTCTCCCTCCCTCCAACCGAACTCCACTAAACGTCTCTTCGGACTTCACCCGCCTCACTGCCATGAAAAAGACCTTCCGCACCAGGAATGCCCGCCGTCACCAGAGCGGTTTCACCCTCATTGAGCTGCTGGCCGTCATGACAATTATTGGAGTGCTGGCAAGTGCCGGCCTGCAGGCCATGACGCGTCTTTCCGGCTCCAGCGAAGCAAACCGTACTATCTCCGGCGTCACCGCTACGCTGGATATGGCGCGACAACACGCCGTAGCCCACAACACGTACACGTGGGTGATCTTCGCTGCCAATCCCGCAACTACTGAGGGATTCCGCCTGTACGTTACGGTTCTTGAATCTCGCGACGGCACGAACATGGCGGACGCCAATACGCCCGTAGATCTGGATGCCTCGGCAACCTATCAGGTGGGTGGGACCTCGGGCAATCTGGTGCTGGCGCAAAAGATGGAGATCTATCGCGGCGCACAGATTACTCCCCTCGCCTCTTCCAGTCCCGCTCCAATTCTTCCGGAACCTTCCGCACCCAATGCCACGGTAAGTTTCAGGATACCGGACACGACCGCATCCCAGGCTGTGGCTTACCTGAACAGTCATCCGGAGGCTCAGCGCATTGTGCAGTTCAGCCCTACGGGCCAGGCACGCATCGCAAGCTCCATCAGTCAGGTCATTGAGTTGGGACTGCAGCCCATGAAGGGTACAATACCTGATGCCGCGAACAGCGTAGCCATTCAGATCAACGGCTTTACTGGTCAGACCCGGGTTTACCGCAAGTAGCCTGATACACGCCCCCTTCCCGTCTCATACAGAAAGCTGTCGAAAAGACAGTTCCCTCAGATCCATAGAAATAAGTGTATGGCAACGACCCACCATCCTTTGCCCGTGCGCCTGCTGCAAGGCCCCGACCCCAACGCCGGCTTCAGTCTGGTGGAGGTTGTGCTGGCGATCGGCATCTTCTCCTTCTGCATCGTGGCGATCATGAGCCTCTTTTCTCTGGGCATGGCGACATCCAAGGAATCTGACGAGGAGATTCGCGCGGCAAACCTTGCGACATCCATCCTGTGCCGAATGCGAATAGCTCCCCACGTCGACCTTACATCCCAGGGCTTCCCCTTTGGTGTTCTGACTAATTCGGCAGGTGGCACGGTCTTTGAAATCGCTCCAGAAAATCCGCTCTTCATCAAAGGGGACGGCACCGTTGCTGCGACCGCTGAGATCGCGATGTCTGCCAGAGGTTTCGCCGGTTCCGCAAAAGCGAGCTTCGACACAACAAGCCAGGTTTCCCGCATATCCCTTACTTTGTGGTGGCCTGCGGTTGCGCCTTACAACCGCGCCGTTGGGCGGTACAGCGTTACCACCTACATTGATACTGAGGCTCGCTAACCGTCCACCCATGAAGCCGAAAACCATCTGTCTTCGCCGCCCTTCCTCGCTAGCGCCTTCGTTTACGCTGGTGGAGCTTATGGTTTCCATGGCGATACTGGCCGTGCTCACGCTGCTCTTTTTGCAGATCTTCACTACCTCTTCCAACTTGTGGATCTCCGGCAGGGCGCAGGCTGAGAACTTTAGTCAGGCACGTGTCGCACTGGACGTCATCAGTCGGGATCTGGAAGCCGGTGTTTTCCGCCAGGATCTGCCGGCGTTCTATGCCGCGGACGGATCATCGGCTTTTACCTTTTACAGCAAACAGCAGGGTTTAAAGGGTTTGGGCGAAACGTCCGCACGCCCCCTCAGTTTCATTCGTTATGAGGTCACCAACATAGATGGCGGCACCAGTGTGCTGCGGCGCACATCCGGAGGTTTCGACTACGGCACCGACGTCGGCTACTCCCGCGCCACATGGACGGTACAAATGGCTCCTCAGGCTTTTGATGCCGACATTGGCCCCGGTGTTCTCATCATGAAGTATCAGTTCATCTCCACAAACGGGTTGAACATTCTACCGCAGGATGTCAACCAGGCCTGGACCAATAAACCCGGCAATCCAGAAGTTCCCGGCGTCCAAAACCTGGGAGCAGCCATCATCTCGCTGGCAGTGGTCGATGGCAGAAGCATGAAAATCCTGCAGGCCAGCGGCAAGCTCGCGCAGCTCCAGGCCAATTTCCAGACAAATAATCCCGGTAATCTCCTCTCCTACCGCAGCGCCTGGCAGGCTCAACTGGAAAACCCATCCTCGCCACTCACCGCAGGCGCCGTACCTCAGGAGGCTCTCCGGGGTTTGCGAACTTTCGAGCGCACCGTCATGCTGCCTCATTTTCGCTGATGAGGGCTGGTTAAGAGTAGTGGTGTTCCACAACAAGAACCTATTTCAAATTCTCCTCTCTTTGAGCACAGACTGCTGCGCAGGACGGGCGTGGGCTGTGTCATCCACAATAGTTTTAATGGCAACCGAGCCGGGCTCCTGAGCATGCCTGAGGGTGGTGGCAAGACCCTGATCTGCAAGGTATTCGCGGAGGCGATCGAATTCACCGCACCAGGAAATTTCAACTTCTGTATCACGTTGCTGGGTACGCGGTGCACTAGCCGAGGCGACGACCCTGGCCTGTATGGCGGTACCAGATGCAGGTGAAGTGATCTCGACGCCGTATACTGGATCGTCTGGTTTGTGTACAATGAGCCGACCGTTTTCGATCCAGGCGGTGTGCATGGATTCGTTTACCTCATACCCCATGACAACCAGGGCCTGCAATACCGATGCACGGCGGGCGCGGCTGTCGCCATGCGCTACTTGCAGGGCAAGCCAGTCACGAGCCTGCTGAGCCAGTTCAAACTGCTTCGCAGTGCTCAGCTGTCCGCTGAGGGCTGCGCGGAGACGCACAACCCATTCCTCACGCTCATCTTTTGCCGGATCGTCCTGCCCGCACCAGGGCTCAGAAGCTTCAAGTTCACCTACGATCTGGTTAATGGCATCCCGGGCAGAGCGGGATGCGCGGCTGGACTTAAGGTACTCCGCAACGTTGAGCGATAAGGAGTCCAGTTGAAGCGGACGATCATGACGCGGAAGCTTTTCAATAGCGGCGAGCTGTGCTTTCCATTCCTGAACAATCACGGCGTTGCGCTCTGGGTTCGCTTCAATCTCAGCCAGCATTATCCAGAAACGGTCCATCCTCGCATTCTCCGCGTCCTGGGGAGAACCCGGCAGCACAGGAGCCGCCTCACTTGCCGCAGATGGATCCGCGTAGAGCTCTGCCAGTTTCTGCAAGTTGGCGCCGAATTTGGCTTTGGAGGTGGCAGCCCGTGCCTCGGTAATATACCTGGCAACTTCCTCCAGCAGGGTGTCCTCCACTGTATCGCTTTGCTGAACTGAAGAGAGTTGCCGAAGCAAGGCGTCTCGCTCCGACGATGCAGGCAGCGCTTTCAGATCGTCATTGAGCTGGAGTGCCCGCACTTTTGTCTGGTGGCCACGCTGCATGGCTTTAGCGCGGATCTGGATGGCTTTGTCACGAAGCACGCTGACTTCTGTGGTGTAGAAGTCGCGGTAGGCATTAGTGCTTTCGAGAAGACGCTCCCAGTTCTCGGCAGTGCGCAGTGCATCAAGCTCGCTGAGAATATCATCCACGTTTTCGCGAAACCGGTGGATTTCAGCCGGATCCGCTTCACGAAGCAGCCCATTGCATTCATCAACGCTGGCCGTGAGTACTGTCAGAGCTCTTGCGGAATCCCGCTGTTGCCTGCGCCGAATAGCCTGAATATCAACTACTTTGGGGCCGCTCATAGTGATGTAGGTAATGCCACAATGGACATGGATTGATGAGAAAACGCGCTTTGCACCGCCGTGCGCAGCCGGGCTTCTTCTTCGGCCCGAGAATGATACCACGCGCGGCTTGAGACGCGGTGCAGGGCGGGAATGATGGTCCGCAAAACTGAAGGCCGCCACAGCTCGCGGGCGCGGGCGGAATTCAGCACGCTATGATGCGGGGAATCGCACTCGATGCCCAGTGCGAAATGTCCGGTTGCGGGATCAACCAGTGCATAATCCACGCCAAATGCATCGCCGCCGGCCGCCACCGGCTCATAACCGAGGCTGCGCAGGAAGTCCGCCACCTCGTCCACAAATGCAGACGTTACGGACCGGCCCTGGCGAACCACTTCGCTACCAGCTTCCGAAGCCGATGACCGGGCTTTGGCTCCGGCACCGTTGGTATTGATCGCATCCAGGAGCGTACCGGCCTCCTTCATGTTTCCCGAGCTCACGCGCTCGGCAAATGCCAGCCAGCCCTGAAGGTAATCCCTTGGTTTGTCTGGCGCCCGGCGAGAATGTCCGCGCAGCCAGTCACTGACGTCATCGACGGGCATGGAAGTAAAGACCACGATCTTTTCCCGAGCACGGGTTACGGCCACATTCAGACGCCTTTCGCCCCCCGTTTGCCCCAAAACGCCGAAGTTGCGGCGGAACCGACCCGCCGCGTCTCGGCCAAACGTTGTGGAGAAAAGAATCCAGTCGCGCTCATCCCCCTGTACGTTTTCCAGATTCTTGACAAAGATACTCATATCCTCACCTTCGCGAGACCGCCCCTGCTCTTCCTCCCACGCTGCGCGAAAAGCGGTATCTACTTCAGCCAGCTCCTCCAGTTTTTCCTGAATCAGGTCCGCCTGGCGTAGGTTGAAAGTCACAACGCCTATTGTGGGGCGCTGCTCCTGCGGCGCGCTCCAAACATCACGCAGACGAGCCACTACGCGGTCCGCTTCCATTTCGTTCATTTGAGCGGCGTACCTGCCATCCACTCGCTCCACTTCAAGCGGGCGTACCCTAAGTATCTCAGCCTCGGGATGACGCGCTGGTACGTTCAAAGCGCCATCATAGAAGGCAGCATTGGAGAAATCGATAAGCTGGCGGTACCTGGAGCGATAGTGGATATCGAGACGGTTCCGCGGCAGAATTCCTTCTGAAAGCGAAAGTATATCCGTCGAATCCTTTACTTCACGTCGCCCAACAGCCTGGGCCTGACGTTCGCGCTCGGCGTCTTCGGAGCTGCTGTCGCCATCGTCATTCTCAAGGCCGGCGCAATCTTCGTCTTCGTCTGATTCTAACCGTGAACCAAAGAATCGCGAAGGCGGCATCTGTTTGTCGTCGCCGCTGACAACAACTCGTTTGGCGCGATACAAGGAGGGCAGCGCGCACTCTACCGGCATCTGCGAAGCTTCGTCGAAAATGACCACGTCAAACATCCCCGATCGCAAGGGAAAGAGCCTGCTTGCTGTTTCGGGGTTAACCATCCAGACGGGTCGCAGGTGAAAGAGTCCGAGCGACTCGCCGCGCTCCACCAGTTCGCGCAGCTTGCGGACGCGGGCACCGCGCAGCGCTAGCACATCATCCCATGCCGTGCGTTTGGCGATTGGAGCACGCGCAGCAACACGTGAGAGGTAATGCCTGTTGGCCATACGCATCGTCTCATCGCGCTCGCTCAGGAGTTGCACGCGCTGCGTCCATTCTTCACGTGCCATCAGCAGCGAAGGGCAGGCTTCCTCGGCCGCAGCTTTCCAGGCCAGCAAAGCTTCACTGCGTACAGTCCGTGAGAGCTCCGCACAGAGCTCGGCGTCATTCGTGAAACCACGCCATGTGTCTTCTTTGGCACGAAGCAGCTCAAGCAAGGGAAGCGCCTGCGAGCCGAAAGCGTGGGCGCGTATTCGGAAGGACTGAAACGGAAGCAGAGTAGGCAGTGCGCCGGTGACAGCGTCCAGTTCAGCGCTATTGTCCGCTGTGCGTTCAATTGCGGCGCGGCGCGCGGCTATCCAACTCTTGTCGAACCAGGCTTCGGCTGATGCCAGCGCTGATTCGCTCGCGCGCATGGCGTGCCAGAGCGCAATCGAAGAGTGGCATGCATCCAGAGCGGCGTTAAAATCGCGAACCGTTGTGGTTCTGCTGAGTGCCGCTGATACTTCAGGTGAAGGGCACGCCGAGAGATGCCGGCCTGCCGTTGTGACTGGTGCTACGCGCTCCGACAACTGGCGAAGGGATTTTCGCAAATCCGGCAGACTCTCGGCCTTGTCCGAAGCTGTTTCGCCCAGGGCCTCGCGCCATTGGCGAAGCGCGACCCGTTCCGGGCGAAGCGACTTCTCAAGCTCAATAGCGTTGCCGAGTGTCTGCAGATCCGTTTCGTCAGGATCCGCCCCGGCTGCGCGAAGCCAGCTGTTCAAACGAACGCGCGCCACCCAACGACCGGGATTCAGCCAGCCGAAGACGGATTTGGGCTTGTCCAGAACCTTGCGTGTGTACTCCGCCAGTCGTTCAAGAGGTGCATTTCCGCGAGTTGCAAGCTTTTCATACACAACAGGCTGCAGCGTCCACTGGCTCAGAATCGAAAGCCGTTCGTCCAGACCATTCAGCCAGGGGGCAACGTGCGAGGCCGGTGCCGGCGCATGCGCTGACTGAGAGACAAACTGCGAGGACCATCGAGAAAGAGATTTTATCACTGCAGCGGGCAATTGTCGCAGCTTCGGCTCATGTTCCGCAAGCCACTGTCGCAATGGCTCGGGATCTGCCATATCTTTTACGAAGAAGAGCTTATGATTTCTCAGCAGATCACGCCGATTCTTTTCCGCAGCCACCAGCGCATCGAACGCCCGGCGGAACTCTCCTAGTGCGGCTTCATCCGTGCGAAACTGAGCCAGGGCGTGCAGCGGGCTTTTTTCAAAGCCGGAAGCCAGCCACAGGGGCGAAAGAGGCGCGACCTCCTCCACAAGCTGCTCCACCGCAGCGTAGTCCATAGACTTGAGAAAAGCGCCGAGACCCCAGTGAGACACGGGAGGGCGCGGGCCTCGCTGAATCTCCATAAGCCTGTCCAGCACGGCCCTATAGGGAAGCTGGCCGGGACGTCCGGCGGGGACATCACGCAAAGCCTGATGCGCACTGTTGAGCTGCGCTTCCAGCGATTCGATCTGCCGTGCGATGCCTTCGCGATGGGCAAGCAACTGATCGTATTCGTCCGTGGGCATCAGCGGCTGATCGCGCTGATTACGCAGCGCTTCAACTATGGGCCGGCGATCGGTTTTGGCATCACGCACGAAGAACAGGCGATCGGCCAGACCTTCCGCCTCCAGGCGCTTCCTGACGACCTCCAGCGCAGCGGGTTTCTGGCAGACAATCAGCACACGTTCACCACGGCCTATAGAATCGCAAACCACGTTGACGATCGTCTGGCTTTTGCCAGTGCCGGGCGGCCCCTGAACCACCAGACCCGGGGACTGTCGCGCCGCAAACACTGCGGCCTGCTGGGAAGGATCGGACGCTGCGGTAAAGTAGCGATCAGCCTCGGTTGGGACAGGCGGAAGTGGGGATTCTGACGCGGAAGCGGAGGACGCGTTGTCCTGCAAATCGTCCGCACGCAGGACAAGCTCCAACGCTGATCCGGTGATGGGCCGGGAAGAAAGCTGCTTCAGATCTTCCGCAATGGTCTGACCTGAAAAATCGGCGTGAAAGATAACTGCCGCCGCGTGAAGCTGAATCTCTCCCGCAGCCACCCGTATATCTCCGGGCGGCAGTTTCGAAAGGCGTTGAGATACGGGTGTCTCATCGCCTTCCGCTACTTCTTCCTCCCGGACGGTAATCGCATTGCCATAATCCCCCGACAGCGGAGCAAGAGCCGCCAATGCATCCAGAACGGATTGCAGTGTCAGGTGCTCGTTGCCTTGCAGATCTTCCAGGGCCTGACGCCAGGCCGGAGCCGCGGCGCCCAGCAGCCCCTCAAGTGCAGGGTTGATGCGTATCTCTTCACGTTCGGTTGAGTCGGAAGAACGGCCAAAACCAAGCTGAATGGAACCGCGCGCACCGCTGGCCACCTCCAGCCGCACGGGCCACAAGAGCACCGGGGCGATACGCGGACGAGTGTTTTCACCGGCGCGGGCGTCTCGCATGGCGATGAACGGAAAGCCCAGGTAGAGCGACTGAATCCCGGTGTCTTTGTAGTAATCCTGCGTGTGCTTGTGCAGTTTGCGCAAACGGTGCTCCAGTTTGGCTACGGAGAGCAGCGGCGCCGGATCCAGCGGCACGGCCTTTCCTCGCCGTGACAGAACCGAAGTCAGCAACTCCTCTGAGGAACGCGCAGGTCCGCCAAGTTCGGTCAGATCCAGACGCGAGGATGTCTTTCCAATCGTCAGCCGTACCAACGGACCGCGTTGCAGGCCGGCCAGCATTTTGCGGTGGAAGAAGCTGAGCAGATTGCGGACGTATTCCTGTCTCGGCGGCTCTTTCCATTCTGTGGCGGGGATGGAAAGAAGGATCCATGCGCGGGAGAGCGCGATACGATGTTCGAGACGAAAATCGTCCGCCCAGCTATCTGGTATTGAGCGCCCGCAGCGCACAAAGTTGCGCAGACGTTCGTCAAGGCGATCCAAAACCTCGCGGCGGCTGAAAGCCAGCCATTGATCGGCGAGCGCCGCGGCGAACGGAAGTTCAGCGCTTCTTGCTTCACGTATCGCTTCATCCACCACATCGCGGGCAGGGCGGAATGAGTCAATCGAAGCTGAGTTTAGAATGATCAGCTCTTCCTCCGAGGGCTGGCGACGCTCCATCAGGGCGGCAAGTGCTGGAATTTCCGCTTCGGGGAACATCCGGCGGCGCTCCTGCCAGCGTGTCTGCAGAACGGTGGCGGAGATGCAAAGCAACGCGGCGGAAAGCTGCGCCTCGTCGCACCCAATACTGGTATCGCGAATCTTCATCCGCACCCGATCGGCGCGTTCGCGCAGGCGTACAAGCCACGTCTCGCGGCCAAGACGTCTCAGGTGATCGGGCAGTGTGGAATCGATCCAGGCCAGAGCCAGCTCGGGATGACCGAGCGCCCATCCTGGTGTCACGATTTCCCCACGAAGGCACAGCGGCAGATGCGGGTTAAGGACGAGAAGAACCGCTGAAAGGCGGGCATCCTCGCTGAGGCCGAGATCCGCCGCAACGCGTCGTATCTGAGCCACGCGAATGCGGTCGCGATCGCCACTTCCCCTGCCCCCGCTACGCTCATCCATCCACGTGGCAAGACGGCCGCTGAGCAGGATATCCCGCGCCTCCTGCCAGTGCTTCGCCTCCGCAGCAGCCAGGGCAAAACTTTCCGGGGTTGGCCAGCTGTTTTCTCCCAAACGAAGCGTAATGGCAGTTCCCTGCCCACCTCCCGTGCCGGAGATATCATCGGCATAGCCATGAGGTATGCCCCGCTCTCCGGCCAGCCAGCGCTGGACCTCCGCCCACGCCCAACGCTGGGCGGGATCGCGCGCAAGCAGGCCCATCAGGAGCTCCCGCCACTCCTCAGGCAGATCATCAGGCACGCGCAGCCCGCGCGTTACAAGGTGCAACAGAAACGCCCTGTCATGCACGCCCGTAAAGCCACGACCGCGGGTCAGCATTTCCAAAACCATTACACCCAGGCTCCACCAGTCGGAGGCCGGTGCGCACGTCCCCGCAATGGTTTCCGGTGCTGCGTAGCGCGTCGTCTGACGAGTAAGCGAAATCTGCAACTCAAATTCACTGACAGTAGCTGTGCTGAAACCCGCAAGCACGAGATCCAGAGGCTGTCTGGATCGAATAAGCACGCTGGCAGGCTTCAAATCGCGATGCAGAAGCCTGACGCCTGCCAGCGCGTGAAGCGCGGCACCTGTCTCTCGAACCGTGCCCCGTACAAACTCCGGCTCAGCCTTTTCGTCGGCGGAGAGATCTCCGAGCGAACCCAGCGGAAGATACTCCCATACCTCATAAGCGCGGCTCTCCAGACGTCCGGAATCGAGCAGCCGCACACCGTGATTGCGGTCCAGAGAGCGAAGCGCGGGATACAGTGAGGGATCCGGCTCTACACCCGGACGATAGTGTCTGAAAACAGCCTGTCGACCATGTTCATGCATCGTCGCAGCTTCTGCGACGCTTTCGGACGGAGTAGGTTCGGCGAGATACATGTCTGCTTCGCCGGAGATAACAGACATTTCACGAATCAAGCGCCAGCCCTCCACTTCTCGAAGGAAACCCATGCCACTCGAACCAGCAGAATCTCCGCCGCCGGCAGCCGATTCTGGGGAACCCGTCTGCACCAATGAACCAATCTCTGGCTGAGAAGAAACAGTGGGAGAAGCAGCGATCACGGTTTCTGCAAGGCCCTCCCCACACTCCATGCACATGAAGTCGCCCGCTTCCATCGGGTGGCCATTGCGGCAATGGGGAGTTGTCGACGTACTCGAACCCGCTTCCGGCGCCGCATGTGCATGCGCGCTGTTCTCCGTTCCCGGTGCAGTTTGAGCGGTCACCTCAGCCGCAGGCTCGCTTTCCGCTTTCTCGGCCGCCAGCGATTCCTCCGGCACAGGGAGAACTTCAAGTAAAAACCATTGGCAGGTCTGCTGCTGAAAAGTTCCCTGGCAAACCATCTCCTCAGCCGGCCGGGCGCTACCGCAGCGGGGACATAGGCGGATATAGGCCATGACTTATTTAATACACCATTTCAAATTTGTCACAGCCTCTCGTTCTACGTTTGTGATTTCAAGGCGGTTTCCTCCTGCGACAGTGGGCTCGGCATCAAAAAGGACACGGGCCAGCGGATTCACAAAGTGCGTGTCCAGCTGATTGCGAATACCGCGGCCGCCATTGGAGAGATCCGCCAGGCAAATGCTGCGCAGTTCTTCTTCCGCTTCCGGCAGAACCCGCACATCAATTCGCTGCACCTCCCGCACTCGCTCGACCACCCGATGGAGCATGGAGGTAAAGATTTCCACGGCTACATCCTGCCGGATGAAGTCGAAAACCACAATGTTCTCGCCTATCCGGTTGAGGATTTCAGGTCGCCCCAGCGTGAGCTTGAAGTGGCGTGAGATCTCGCTGAGCACTTTTTCCTGCATCTCGGCAAGCCCCTCCCCCGGAGATACATTCGGAACGCGCACGCCCTCGGGGGTTAGCCGGTAGATGCCCAGGTTAGAGGTGAAAATGAGGAATGTTTCCGAAAAATACACGCGCTCGCCACGACCGGAGGTAAGCACACCGTCATCCAACACCTGCAGGAATTTATCCAGGATACGAGGATGCGCCTTCTCGATTTCGTCAAAAAGAACGACGCTGAATGGCTTCTGCCGCACGGCGTTGGTGAGCTCACCTCCCACGTCATACCCCACATATCCGGGCGGCGACCCGATCAGGCGCTGATCACTGTGCTCCGCGCTGAACTCGCTCATATCGAAACGGATACATGCAGATTCATCGCCAAAAAGGAGCTCGGTCATCGTCTTGGCCAGCTCCGTCTTGCCTACACCCGTAGGGCCGGCAAGAAACGCTACCCCTCGCGGACGTCCGCCGCCGCCCTGCCGGGTGCCCAACCCCGAAACAGCGCGCTTCACCAGATCCAGCATATGCGTTACAGCATGGGATTGTCCCTTTACGCGACGCCGGATAAATGCTTCGGAACCAGCCAGCCGCGCCCGATCTATCAGCCGCCAGGGATCCTCTGTCACACCCAGCTTGTAACGTCGCACACCTTCGCCAATCTCGGCCAATGCCAGTCCTTCACTTCGGCAGAGCTGAGCAATACCGGCCATGTCGGAAACCAGCAGGCCTTCGGTCGCTTCCACAAACGTGGCAACGTGTTTCTCCGAGTCAGCTACCGCCAGCGCCGCCGCACCAGGCAGCGTTTTCGCCAGGCTCTGGGCAATCGTCAGACGCACACGGCGGTCCGGCTGAGGAACATTGATCTGTCGCAGGCGAGAGTTGCCGACAACGAACCAGTCCGGCAGATCCCCTTCCTTTTCCACAATCCACAGCACTGTGTTGAAGTATGGACGTCCCTCCGGTCCTACAGGTCGTGCTGCCACGGTCTGCGAAAGCACTAACGCCCGTGTAAAACCGCGTTGCTCCGCATCCACGAGTTGATCCGGACGCACTACCAGCCGTGAAGCAAAATCTACCAGCAGCACAGTTGGCTCCGCAACACCGAGGGAAACGGCCTCAAGAACCTCGTAAAAGCGCTCTGCAGAGGCTGCCGCGCGACCATTCTGCGACCAGGTTAGCTGGAAAGTCCGTGCCAGATAATCGCGCTCTGCCGCTGCATTCAGCCCCGCGATAGTCGGAATCGTAAAACCCCGCGCGGGATCGTAAACCAGGAAGTGCCGGTATCCAGCCTCCATCAGCTCCCGCGATACGTAGGATATGAGAGGGAACGGAACCGCCATGCCCGGAGCCATCTCCACCGGGTAATGATCCCGCACATTTCCAGATAAAACAAACTGGCTGCGCAGCGGCAAGAACCGCAGCAAATCCCGCATCCACCGTGGCCGTACTATCTCCATATCACTTCATAACTAAATCAGGATTGAAAAGAAAGCGGATCCATAGATGGAAAGATGGAGCCTATTAAGGTCTGACCGCTCCGATTGAGCTGGACAATGGGCATCTTTGGACTGGTTGTCGGGCGACCCAATCCAGATGCGCCAGCATCCGCAAAGCCCCGGCTGCCTCAAGCTGCGGTGCTGCATCGCGAGCAATATCAGGTAACGAAGCAGACAGAGGCGATCGCGCAGTATGATGACATCATTGGCGCTTTTTTACGCCTCGCAAAACTGCCCCAGCAGAAGTGGACGGAGCACTCGCTGAGTCGTATCAAGGGTGCGGAAACGCCTGGCAATCGCGTCCTGCTCCAGGAAATCATACGCCGCCTGGGATTCAAGCTTCGCTGAGATGAGTCTGCCGGCCCGCTGCTTCCGCAATACGGCGCGCCACTGCGGCACCGCTTTCCAGCGCGCCTTCCATCATTCCGCTAAAGCGGTAGCTGGTATGCTCGCCGGCAAAGTGAAGCGGGCCGATTCCCGCCTCCCATGCGTCGCCTATACGCGTTATCTGTCCGGGGGCGGGAAAGCTGTAGCCACCCATGGTGTGTGGATCGACCGGCCAGGCCATATAGCGGCCACGCAACCAGTTCTGGGTAAAGCCGGGGTAGATGGCTTCCATCTCCCCATTCAGAAACTCCTTTCGCCTGGATTCTGCGATGTCAAGGCCAGCCCGGGTTGCTCCAGCGCTGCAAAAACCGACAAGACACGCAGGACCGTCGCCGACCGGCTGGTTGTCTGTCCCTTCCCAGGTAATGCTGATGGGACCGTTGCTGAGACTTTCCGGACTCTGCAGTTCCTTTTGCCAGAACCGGGTTCGTACGGCAGCCAGGTATTTGGCGCTGGTACCCATCTGCGCGGACGAAAGGCGTTCGGGCAAATCAGGCTTAAAATGAAGGCGACTCCACAAGCCTGGAGGCAAAGTCAGGACGGCGAAGTCTCCTTCAAATATGTCGCCTTTCGCTGTCTTAACTCTGATCAGGCCCGCGTTGTTATCGCCCGCATCCACCTCTGTCACCAGAGTTTCCAGACGGATGCGCTCGGCCCCAATAGCCGTTGCCAGGCACGTAGCCAGCTGATCGTTTCCGCCCTGGCATCGATGTGATTCGGATTCTGTCCAGTAGCGCTCTATTCCACCGCCTTTAATTTGCGCCAGGAGGCCGAGGTAGCTCATGCGCTCAGGTTCAACGCCGTACTCCACTGCAATGCTGGTGTACATGGTGCGCCTGGTAAATGAATCGGTGTCCAAAGCATGAACCCACTCGGCCATGGTACGGTGATCCAACTCAACAGCCCCGGAAGACAGCCATGGACGCACCTCGTCGATTGCCCGTGCGTCGTTATTCAGTGTACTGAAAAAGTCATCAATCGTGCGCCAGAGACGGTTTTCCTTGAGGCTGGGTAGCCGCCGTCCATCAATAACGATCGGTGCGTCCGCACGAGGATCTTCCGTAACTGGAAGCATCGTGAGGCCGAAACGCCGGGCGTAGTGCCACCAGCGGGGATGGTTGGCCCCAATGAGTTCGCCGCCGCCCTCCACAATGCGGCCGGGCAGGAAATCGCGCAGCGTGACTACACGACCGCCGATACGATCGCGCGCCTCCAGCACGGTAATATCAAATCCGGCATGCAAGAGCTCAAACGCCGCCGTCAATCCCGCTAACCCGGCGCCTATCACCACAACCTTGCCCCTGGACTGAGATGTTATGCACGAATAGGCAGGTGCAGGAGTGGCCGTGGCAGCTATAGTCTGTGCGCTGGCAATTCCGGTAATCATGAGGAGAGCGGTAAAAGCACATCTTCGCCTGAGGTGGACAAGAGCTACTCAAAGTAAGCAAAGCAGAAGCAGCTCCACGCATCAATAACCTGTACATCTCTTCTTTCAGAAAATCTGGGCGATGCAGTTGGGAGATTCCTTATCCGGGTAAGGAATCATCCTACCCAGTATTGGCTGCTGCACGACTATTGCAGAACGGAGCATCATGATAGTCTGAGGCTTAAATCCTGGTTACAAAATGAAGACAAACAAAGATTTGGTTGCCCGGCTGGCCGATTCAGAGCTCTTTCGCGGATATCAGGAGTCCTACTCTACAGCCACGGGAATGCCGCTGATCCTGCTTCCGCTCGAAAATGTAGACTTGTCCTTCAGCGAGAGCGCGCATCAAAACCCGTTTTGCCGTCTGATGACCAAAACCAGCCGGCTCTGCGCCGCCTGTCTTCAGATGCAGAATGATCTGCGGGAAAAAGCCTTCCGCGTGCCCGCCACCACCATGTGTGTTCATGGACTTTGCGAGGCGGCGGTGCCGGTCAGGAACGGCGAGGAGGTCATCGGCTTCTTCCAGACAGGCCAGGTTTTTCTAAAGACACCAAAAGAAGCCGAGATCGAACGGGTTCTCGAAAATGTTGCCTCGCTGGGGTTGGATATTCCTTCGAAAGCATTGAGGAAGACTTACCTCAGGACGCTGACTATTCCGCAAAAGCAATTTTCCGCGATGCTACAGATATTAGTCTATTTCGCCGAAACCTTCTCTGGCAAATGCTCGCAGCTTCTTGTCGCGGAATCTTCATTCGTGCATCCTATCGCCGTTAAAGCCAAAGCTGTCATCCAACAGCGATACAAAGAAGATATCTCACTATCGTGGATCGCTAACCAGGTTCATGCCAGCCCGTTCCACCTGTGCAAGGTCTTCCGGGAGTTCGTTGGGATGACTTTTACCGATTATCTCTCAAGAACACGTATTGAGCATGCAAAAGAACTGCTGGTGAAGCGGAATCTGTCTGTTAGTGAGATAGCTTATGAAGTGGGATTTCGCTCGCTTACGCATTTCAATCGCTGCTTTAAAGCGATTGTGGGAAAGTCACCTACGCAGTACCGCAAACATATTCTCTTCTGTCGCCTTAACTTCTGTGCAGAATCGGTCGAAAAACAGTATGAGCGCCAGGATGTACTGCGCGTGTAAGCGCCCATGAACCAATCTTCTGACAACGCATCGTTTCTATCCTCCGTCCGTACGGGAAATCTGGACGAAAAACTGCGTAACGCGTTGAAAGACATTATCGATATTAGAGCTGCACTGGATGAACATTCCATCGTGGCAGTAACCAATAGCCTGGGACAGATTACGTATGTTAACGATAAATTCTGTTCTATTTCCAAATATTCACGTGAAGAGCTTCTGAAGAAGGATCATCGGCTGATCAACTCCGGTTATCATTCCAAAGAATTTTTCCGAGAGCTCTGGACTACGATTAAGCAAGGCAAGCCATGGCGGGATGAAATTCGCAATCGGGCGAAAGACGGCACCTATTATTGGGTAGACACGACAATCTACCCTGTACTTGATGACAACGGCAGACCGTCACAGTTTATTGCTCTCCGCAATGATATTACCAAAAGGAAAGAGCACGAAGAGCAGCTGAAAGCATTAACGGAGGAACTGTCCAAGAAAATTGCGGCCGATGCCGAGCTTGCCCAGGTAAGGTCCGCATTGATGGAAAGTGAAAAGGAACTCCTCCAGATCAGCGAACGGGAAAAGCAACGCATCGGGGCTGATCTGCATGACAATCTCGGGCAGCAACTGACGGCGGTTGAGCTACTGTGCCACTCACTTCGTGAAGACCTTCGCAGCATGCCGGCACTGGAAACGCGGATGGGCAAGATATGTCAGTATCTGCGGGAATCCGTGGTTCAGACGCGCCAGCTTGCCCGTGGTCTCATGCCTGTTTCGTTCGACGAAGAAGGACTTGCCGAAAGCCTGGAGCTTATGCTCTCCCGCATGGGAAGCCGCGGGGTGGAATGCGTATTTCTTTGCAGCGTGGCGGTAAGCATTAAAGAGCTGGCGGTGGCAAGCCATCTCTATCACATAGTTCAGGAGGGCGTGAACAATGCCCTTAAACATGCCAGTCCGCGCCGCGTAACCGTTACCCTTACCCAGGATGCCCATGCAACCTCCGTTATGGTACAGGACGATGGAGCAGGGTTCTCCGTTAGCGTGCCAAATAAGCTAGGCATTGGCTTGCAAATCATGCGTCACCGGGCAAACGTGATAGGAGCCGCATTCGACATTCACTCTATCCCCAGGATGGGTACCCTTATTACATGCACGCTGGTGCATAAAGCTGAAAATGGCACGAAAACGAAATCAGCCAGACGGCGGAGCAAAAACAGTGCCTGACGCCACATTGCCACGGAAAAAGAGCCTTCTTGTTGTTGATGATCATCCGTTGATGCGATCGGGCCTTGCCCAGCTCATTAATTCGCAGCCGGACATGGTGGTAATGGGAGAGGCGGGCAATCCCGGCGAGGCCCTTACGCTGCTTTCCCTTTCGCTGCCGGATCTGCTGCTCACGGACCTCACGATGCCGGGGCGGTCCGGAACTGAGTTTATCAAGGATCTCTCGGCCTCGTACCCTGATCTGCCCATTCTCGTGATCTCCATGCACGACGAAACCGTCTATGCCGAAAGATGTCTGCGCGCGGGAGCCCGCGGTTACATCATGAAAGAAGCCGGCAGCGAAAAACTCCTTACGGCCGTGCGATGCGTGCTTAACGGCGAAACGTATGTAAGCGCTGCCATGTCAGAGCGCATCCTGCGAAATCTTTCCTCGCGCAAACCAAGAGGATCGCACTCTCCCATACAAAAGCTGAGCGACAGAGAATTCGAAGTTTTCCAGCTCATAGGCGTGGGCAAGAGCACTCGCGACATCGCCGGCCAGTTGAACCTGAGTCCAAAAACGGTCGATGTTCACCGGGCGCATATCAGGGAAAAGCTGGAGCTGGGCGACATCACGGCCCTTGTGCGCTATGCCGTGCGCTGGATGGAGGTCCAAAATCCCGGCTCCTGATTCTGCCTGCCCGGAATTTCGAGTAGGGATTTCCCTTATCGAACCAGTGGATATTGTCTTATTTTCAATTATACAATATGGGAATAGACTCCGCTCATGAATATAGGCCGGCATTCTTCACCCTTCGCGACAGAAGATGAACTTCTTGAAGCCGTTGTAGTCTATGAGGATGCTTCGGCGGCAGAACGGGCCTTGTCCACTCTTAAGCACCTTACTCTGGGACTTGGGGATGCAGCAGCGGCTTTCCGTCCCCGTCTCTGCAGATTTGATGTCGTCGACAGGAATTTGCTTGCTGAAACAGACACGGGCGATGCCACAGCACCCAGGCTGGTCTTCATTTGCTCGAACGGTAACCAGCCCCTGCCGGAGAAAGTAAAGACATGGATCTCGGGGACACTGGCAAAAAACACCCATCTGCTGCTAGCGGTCGTGGCGCTGATCGGGGCCGACAGCGATTCTGTATATGGAGAACAGGAAATTAAGTACCTCGAAAAGTTGGCTCTGGAGTCCGGCTTTCACTTTTTTACGCCATATCTTACGGACGAGCGGGTCGCAGCTTAGGCACCCTTGTCCCTTCATATAGGAAGCGCGTAACGAATACCTAGTTTTAATTCATCGGTAAAGTCCGTAGGGATTAAAATAGTGCTGATCCCGTGGTCAGGGGCCTGATACTCGGTTCTGACATGTTCTCTAAGGGTAACGTCACTGGCAGGCATAGTGGTAAAAAGGGAACAGGTTGGTGAGCCATTAGCAATCGGACCTGTTCTGAGCTGGGGCGAGCTGGGGCGAAATGCTGAATTGCTTTTGCAGTGGAAAAAGTGTGGCATCTGTTAAGGCTTCTTAAAGCAAGCTTCATTTAAGGACGGTTCACTCCACATATTATTAAAAGCACACCTTTGTGTGTCATTTTGAGAATGGATTGCTTTATGCAAACCAACATCATCAACAAAATATGATGATAAATGGACAAGAAATGAGAAGAAGCCCCAGCACAAGAATTGTGTAGATTAAGCCAAAATGTGGAGAGTAATCGCCCGTAGCTATGGAAGGTTGTTAGCATGAACTTTACATTCTTCTCCCAGCCTGCGGCAGAAAAAGAAAGTACAGCACCGGCCATCACATCCAGTTCCGGGGTCAGCAATTCCAGAACCCCTCAGGATTCATTGTTACGCACTGAAGTCAGCCCAAAGAAATATAGTTCAATCCTGATCCCCGTAGACTTTACGGAAGAATCGATGAGAGCATTCACCTATGCCATGCCGCTCATTGAAAAGTTTTCCTCGAAAGTCATTCTTCTGCATGTAATCGATCCCAGGCTTTACGCGCCTGAGCTTCCCTATGATTCCGTTCAGGATCTCCTGCCAATAGAAGATGCCAGGCAATCCCTGCGGGCAACTGCGGAGACCATGCTTAAGCCGGAGCAGTTGGAGAAGACCCTGGTGATTGTAGGCCGACCGTTTAGCGCCATTGTGGATGTTGCCGAAAGACAGCACGTCGATCTTATTATCCTTACCTCGCACTGCGATACGGGCTGGAACCACTTCTTCTTCGGCAGCCAGGCGGAAACCATCACCCGGTACGCCCCTTGCCCCGTGCTCATCGTGCCCAAGATGTAGCGCTGGCCGGCCGGGAGGATACGCAAAATGGTCAATCTATGACAACAGGTGGAGAGAATCTGCCTTGGAACTCCGCTACTCTTCAATTGCAGACGTGCAAGCTCTTGATCCGGCTGTCTGCGAAAGGCGGCAGCCGGTTGACAGGCCTCGAACATCAGAGGCGAATTCCTCACCTGCTGAGTATTTAACCGAGAATTATGAATATTGTGGCCAACACTTCCAGTGCATTCGCAGAGCCAGCCGATCTGATACTATATGTCGAAACTACCATTAGCGATACTCTGGGACGGCTGACTCGTCAATTCGTCAGCCTGGATATGTATCTGCACCGTGCGCAAATAGTAAACGGTAAAGGCAGGGACAACCGATGTCTGATTGAAGTCTGCATGATGCATCACCATACCATTGCGGTAATGGAAGAGGCGGAAACCCTCGGAAAGGCAATCAAGGGTGCCGTGGAACGCCTCAAAATAGCGGCGGAACGCATCATGGTTCCCGTTACTGTAGAACCGATACTATTATCATAAAATGAAATAGTGCGCATCCCTTTCACAAGCAACTGACTCAGCATTCAATGCAAAGCGGAAGACAGCTTCCCATTCGGATCTGTATCTACACCACCATGAACACAAAATCCGCAATCTTCGATCTTACCGGGTATGGACTCAATATCACCGAAGTCCATTACAATCTCTCCCCCAGTGTTCTTTACGAACATGCTATCCGCTATGAAAAAGATGCAAGCATTGCTGAAAATGGCGCGCTGGTTGCCTACTCTGGAGCAAAAACTGGCCGCTCACCCAGGGACAAGCGAGTTGTTGATCATCCGGCCTCCACGGAGGACGTCTGGTGGGGACCCGTCAACATTCCCTGCGACAAGCACACGTTTCAGGTCAATCGCCAGCGCGCGATCGACTATCTTAACACGCGTGATCGGCTGTACTGTTTCGATGGATTCGCCGGATGGGATCCCCGCTTCCGGATCAAGGTGCGCGTTATCTGTTCGCGGCCGTACCACGCCCTGTTCATGCATACAATGCTCATTCGCCCCACGAAGGAAGAGCTGGCAAACTTTGGGCAGCCTGACTTCGTCATTATCAACGCGGGGGCGTTTCCGGCAAACCGGCTGACCACCGGCATGGATTCCGCCACAAGCATCGACCTTAACATTGAGTCCAAAGAACTCGTCATCCTGGGCACCGAATACGCCGGCGAAATGAAGAAAGGCGTCTTCACTATCGTTAACTACCTGGCCCCGAAGCGTGGAGTACTCTCCATGCATTGCTCCGCAACTGCGGACAAGATCACCGGAATTTCCTCCCTGCTGTTTGGCCTCAGCGGCACGGGCAAGACAACGCTTTCGGCTGATCCCAAGCGCCATCTCATTGGCGATGACGAGCATTGCTGGAGTGATGACGGCATATTCAACATTGAAGGCGGCTGCTACGCCAAGGCGATCAATCTTACCCCGGAGAGCGAGCCCGATATTTTTCAGGCACTGCGCTTCGGCGCAGTTCTTGAGAATGTAGTGCTGGATGAGGATCACGAGGTGGATTTCACCGACACCACCATAACCCAGAATACCCGCGGAGCCTATCCGATCGAGTTCATCCAGAATGCCAGGATCCCCTGCGTTGCCGGGCATCCCGACGACGTGATATTCCTTACATGCGACGCCTTCGGCGTTCTGCCGCCGCTGGCCTCGCTCTCGCCCGCTCACGCCATGTACCACTTTATCAGCGGGTACACCGCAAAGGTGGCTGGAACCGAAATGGGCGTTACAGAGCCCCAGGCGACATTCTCGCCGTGCTTTGGCGGCCCGTTTCTCGTGTGGCACCCCAGCAAATACGCCGAGCTCCTTGCTGAGAAAATGCTGAAGCACAATTCGCGAGTCTGGCTGGTTAATACAGGATGGAACGGCGGCGGTGCCGGAGTCGGCAAGCGCATCAGCCTCCGCAATACGCGGGCCATAATCGACGCGATACACAGCGGCGCACTCTCGACCGCCGCAAGGGAAGAAGATCCGGTCTTCGGCTTCGATATCATTACTGAGGTTCCCGGCGTTCCTTCGGAGATCCTGCGTCCTCGCGAAAGCTGGGCGGACGGATCGGCATACGACGCAAGTGCCAGGAAACTGGCAGCCCTGTTTACCAAAAACTTCGAGAAGTATGCCTCGCAGGTTGAGCCCCATTTAGAACGGATTGTGGTTGAACAAATATGATATTGCAGCGAAGTTACTCATGTGTCGTTACCGTCAAAAAAAGGGCGCGGCCCTCATTCCCGGCCGGCCACAGCACCGTTAGCCAAAGTGCCGGGCATCCCGCCTGTTAACGAATGGCTGGAGCGCATGAATCCCCGCATCAACGCGATCTGGCGCGGCGCCTGGAAGGTGGGCATGGTGGAGCCCGCCCGCTTCATTTTCGACCACGAACTCGTGATCGTTTCCAAAGGGCGCTGCCGGGTGCAGATTGACGACGAGACGCACGATCTGCAGGCAGGCAGCTTTATCATTGTACCGCCCGGGCGCAGCCACGCCACCACGGCGGAGAGCGATGTGCAACGCATGTGCATCCACTTCGACTGGCTGCGCAGCCAGCCGCCCTCGCGCAACCCCATCTGGGTGTATCATCCGAACAAAATAAACGCCGCGGCGGTAAAACCGGCACCCGCCTTTGTGCCGGGCATGCGGCTCCGTGGCAGTTTTCAACTGAATGGCCCGATAGCGCCGCTGCTGGAGAGCATTATCTATCGCTGGCGCACGGGGGACAAGCTGGATCAGGCCGCCTCTCATCTCTCTCTGGCAGAGCTGCTCCTGTTGTTGTTATGGCAACAGGAGGCATCTCCCGCCCAGGGTGCGGCATCGGGCGACCGCGCGACGCAACTTGCTTTCGCTGTAAAGGATCTGTTGGATACGGCGCCGCGCGGCACGCTGGAGATCCAGGTTTCACTCGCCTCGCTGGGTTTCAGCTACGCGCATCTGTGCCGGATGTTCAAGGCACAGTTTGGCCTGTCGCCCGTCCGCTACCTGAACGCAGCCAAGATGGAGCGCGCGAAGCAACTCCTTCAGGATCCACGACTTAGCATTAGCGACGTGGCCTACGCCGTCGGCTTTAATCACCCCAGCTACTTTACCCGCATGTTCCACAGCCAAAATGGAGTGGCGCCCAACCGCGCGCGGTGACTTCGCATGCGATCGGTAGAAGTATCTCTTGCGCCATACCTGCACCCTACCTTAAGGCTTATCCAATCGATACGAGAAGGTGATCGTGACCGGATACCCTGCAGTCACGGAGATGGACTGGCCGAGCCGCGAATGGTGCCACACGCTGGCGTAACACTTTCCGTCCACGGCGGATCCGGTTTCGACGCGAGCGCCGTTAGCCTCCGTCACCAGAGGCTCCACCGGAGCGAGGTCCACCCGCTTCCAGCCTTCTATTTTATCTGGCCCGCCCGCATCCTCAAAACTTCCGTTCCTGATTTCGGCAGCATCCGTGCGAATGTTGTCATAGCAGATGCGGATTTGCTCGATCTCCTTCGTGTCCGCGGAAACCTTGACATGCGGGCCCATCAGCAACAGATAAATCGTACCGTCGTGAGAGGGGGTAATGGTGACGGAAGACTCCTTCCACACTTCGTCGGCGGCAAACTTCACCACGATGTGTTTCGCCGGTTGCGTGCCGGGCCATGTAGCGCGCTCCGTCGTTGCGCCCGTTGCTGTAGCGCTGATGTCCACCGACCCGCTGCCAATGATATCGATTCGCGATTCGGTGCGGGGATCAGCGGCGAACGCGGGATATAAAGTGGCCAGAAAAGTAGCCGCGGCAAAGGCAAGGGTGCGGACAGTCGACAGGGGAAAGGAAGCTCGTTTCATACGGCGGGGCGGAGGAAGGGAGATGGTTTAAGAGGTTGGCAGAGTGTGAGATAACAGAAATAACAGTTCATCAGGGCGATGCTGGTTCGACAATAATCTCAAAGAAGGGCGTTGGCCCGGCCTGTTTCAGAGTTGCCGTATCGATACTGAGGGAAAGGGTATTGCCCTTGACTACGACCGGAATGGGTTCGGCACGCTCACCGTTGAGCTTAAGGGCATAAGCTGTCGCGCTTTTCGGCGGCGCAGAGCGGGTCAGTCTCAGCTTAAAGATGCCGGTGCGGGCAAGGACAGGCAATGTCCCCAGGCTCACGACTTTCCCTTCATCCGCGCCGGCAAACGTCATATTGCTGTTGCGCGCGTCTGTGGCGATGACCAGAAGGAGCCGGTATGCATCGCTCACCGCAGTTTTGTCGACGTCCAGCGACGCGACGCTCAGGGACGCCGGGACATTGCATGTCTCTATAGTTACCGCTCCAAGTTTTACCTGCCTGTCGCCTTTAAGAACCGCGCCTTCAAAGCGTGGTGTGCGGATCAATATCTCGCCACCAGACGCAATGTTGAGAGTCACTTCACCCGTATCGCTTTGCAGGATGCCCGCAGCAGGATCGCTTTCATTCGTTGCGGGAAGTGCGAGCAGCTCTTTCAGTTTCCTGACAATAGCCACCAGGCGCCCTGTCTCGTCGGATTTAGCAACGTCGGAGAACCAGATGCTGCCGCCGATGGAGGCCATTTTATCCGGCGACACGGATAAAACGGCTGGGTAGTCCACCAGTCTGGGGCCGTATGTGATGCCGACGCGGCACAGCACCCAGAGGCGCGAGAGCTCATCATCAATCGCCTTCATTCCCCGGCCGGCGTGGATAAAGGCGTCGTTCAGCGGGATTTCGATCGTGTGTGGAGACGCAGCAACGTCGCCGCGACGAAACACGAGCGCTTCGACAGCCTCCGAGGCGCGGATGACGGGATCATCCCCGGCATGGAACCAGGAGAGAGTGAGGCCGCTGTCCTGCACCTGCCCGGCGTGGCAGGTAAGGGCGCTCCAGTTCTGCAGGGCAGCGCCGGCGCCGTGAAGCAGGCCCTGCTCGTGACGATAGGGGTTCCAGAAGACGTGCCCGAATTCGGTGTTAGCGAAGGGGCGATCCAGAAAGCGCGCCATAGCCTGGCTCTTAAAGCTGGCGCCGCCCTCGGCCAGGGAGCTGCGCTGGTTCACCGCCACCTGCGGGCCATAGTGCGGGTGCGCATGGTAGTCGTTCATCGTAATGAGCGGGAAAAGCGACCGCGCGGGCACTGTGCCTATCCTACTGCGCATGTTGTAGTTGGACGCAAGGCCGGCGAAGCCGATTTCTCCCAGCGTGCGCTGAAACCACTGCGCCATTTCGTACTCGATCTGGCTGCAGCACTGCGCCATATCGTGGCCGGCAGGCGTGTCGGACAATACCGTTGGGGCGGCGATGGGAGGCAGGTCTGTAAACGCTCCGCTCTCCGGAAGCGGAGTGACGCCGCATTTCCCTGCCCATGCCTCACGCATCTTGTGGTAGGTGCCATACTTTCTGGTAAGATAGGCATGCCATATACCGTCAAACTCCCTGCCATAGTCACGATATTCAAAGATAATCTCCTGCTCATTAAGGCACTGGGCAAGTGCAAGTGCGGGATCATCTTTCATAGCCAGCCCGGTATAGGGATTAACGTCATGAAGCAGGCGCGTGGCAGCTGCCTTCCAGTTTGCACGGAAGTTAGGATTAACGTACATCTGCACCTTCGTATTATAACATCCTTGCTTCGGCGTATCCTGTATCTTGTTATTGGAGTAGCCCACAAAGGAAGACATGAAGTCTAGATTCCAGTAAACGCCACGCTTCTTTAGTTCCGCAAGCAGAAGCTGGAACCGGCTAAGTGTATAGGCGTCAAAAACGATGTCCTCGGGCTTCTCCGGTAATGTATAGCGATTCGTCTGCGAAGGCGCCTTCTTAAGCGCCGCGGCCTTATAGTTTCCGTTAATCAATGTATCAAAGAAGTGGAAACGTACCATGTTGTAACCCTGGCGACTGACAGCTGCCGCATAGTCCACGATGTCCTGATCCGTCCACAGCGTAAAGTCTTGCGGGGGAGTTAGCTGCACGGAAAAAAAACGCACGGCTGTATCCGGCCTGCAGGCAAACGTGAGCTCCCCCTTCTTGTTGACGATCACGCGACCATATGTCCCAGCGGGCGCCTGATCAAAGTGCGGCGAGAAGTCCAGCGCAGTACCGGGCTTAATGTATAAGTCACTGATATCCAGCGGCTTCCAATTTCGTTCGATCTCCGAGGTCTTGAGATTGCGCAGCCGGACTTCGCCGCTTGTGGGAAAGGAGTCGAACGCGATCATGGGGAGATTCACTTTGGCGGCAACGGCTGCATTGACGATGTAGGTAAGCGAAAAGGGCTTCCACTCCGGGCTAAGCTGGATGCTTTGTGCCGGCATGCGATGGGTATGGGGCGGCGCGGCATCGGAAACCACAAGTCGGGCGGAAATTGCCTGCAGACTTCTCGCCTCAAAGGTGACGGTGATCTTTTTGCCGACGGAAAATGCCGGTTTCTGCACGATACCTACAGCAGGCGGCCAGTCGCCCTTTCTGCCTGCGAAACGGATAACGATCTCTCCCGGAACGACTTCCGCCGAAGCGCCATTGTGCACCGCCAGCTCCTGGGCTGACGCGACGCCGGGTAGTAAGCCAAAGGAGAGCAAGAGCAAGAGAAACAGAAGAAGGAGTGAACGCATAGAGAAAGTGTTTAAAGTTTTTATGGGGTGGCTTTAAACGTGACTGGGCCGATGAAGAAGCGTTGGCCGGCCCGGGCTTTCTCCAGCAGCAGACGGGGCGCGCTAAGCCATCTGCCCCCGATCTGCCCGGTGATATCGCTTTTAAACTCGATCTTTTGCCAGTCGCCAGTGAGGTCATAGGTGCGTGTGGCGGAGTAGTGCGTGGCCCGGGAGCTCGTGACTCGCACCGCAACCTGCGTGTCGGCATCGCCTTTAATCCAGAAAGTCACTTCGACTGCTTTTGCACCCTTCAGAAGCTCGGTCCGTGCGGGAAAGCGGAGATGCGCGGGCCACTCCTGTTCTTCGCGATTATACTCGGGAACGAACTCCAGCGACGGCTTGCCGTCCGGTGTCTTAATGTCGCTGCTGAGCGAGAGCCTGGCGTTACCCCAGCCTTCCGGCGTGTCAGTACGGCTGGTATAATTCCACTCCGCCGTGCGCGGTGAGGAGGCGGCCAGAATAGAAACGGAGACGCTGAGAATCATCAGGAAAAAATGCATGGGAGGTGTCGCAGGTCGGAGTCAAGAGAGGTGGAAGTCCTTACGGATTAAATGCTTCTGTATATACGGTGCGGAAGTGCATAACCCCGGAAGCATCCGGCACGCGCTCCACAACAGTGCGGTCGCAACGCTCTCCCAGCACTTGTATGGTGCCATTGGGCATCTCGCGGATGCTCTGCCCAATGGCATAGATGGAGAATACGCCGCTCCGCGTGGTCAGCAGATCCACCGTCTGGCGCAGGGTCGCCTCACTGAGCTCCCCTGCATCGCTGACGCCCTGCACTTCAGCAAGTTGAGCAGGCGTAATGTAGGCGTTCAGACCATATAGCGATCCATTGTCGGCCAGCCTCTGCTGTAGAATTGCAGAGGTAATGCTCTTGGCCGCAGCATCCGACAGAGTACCCGTTCCATCGTTGACGTTGCGGAACACCGCTTCAAGAGGCAGCGGTCGCTGCAGCTCCGTAGGGAAGGGCTGTATCCGGGCGTTGATATTAACTTTTCCGCCGGAGCTAACGTAGTTAACATCATTGCCAGGTTTGGGGCGGACAAAGAATGTTTCGCTCGGCTGTCTGGGCACCTGGAAGAGATCCAGAATCACCCAGTCCGGCAACATGGTCGTGATGCTCTGAGGTTGAAGACGTATGGTGCGCCAGGGGACCCCGGCTTTATTGTTATCCAGGGTTTGTAATCCCGTATGCACATATCCCAGGTCAGCTACGGACTGCATGATACCATTAAGGTTTCCGGGCTGCCCTTTCGGGGGAGGAAAATGCATGCCGGCATCTGTAATTTTCCTGCTATCATCCGTATCCTGTTCCGGCGTTATGGTGGAGGCCGTCCCTATTGTGGTAGAGTGAGTGGTTTTAAATGTATTCGCTTTCTGTACGGACCAGTCTTTAAAGAAATTCTTGTTAATACTAGGATCATCCACAGAACGTGTTGTAATGTCCTTCTCGGGAACCGCCGGCGTATCTATGGAATAAGGAATACCAATGTTACGGGTGGGAATAAGTTCCACACGCGCTCCGCTTGCGCTATAAAGAACAATGCGGATGCTTTGTATGGTAATCTGGCTCCGGGTCGCTGCCTCAAAGTAACCGCTATGGATAATGACACGCGACTCGCCTGGGTAAAGCATGGTGCTCCCGGTTTCCACACCTGCACCGGAGACCGTCTTGGGATTGGAGGGCGGCGGAGGGCTGGGCGGCGTCGCGGCAATAGCAAGCGAGCCGGAGGGGGAAATAGAATCCCCGGCGCTGTAAAAGACGACGCATCCGGACTTTAACTGAGTCAAATCCAACTGGCTGAGGCCGAAGCCCGCAGGCAGAAAGATCTTTGCCTTAAGCTTGACCAGATAGTAGGGCACGCCTGCAGACGTAACGCTGGTAGGACCGGACGCGGCAAAGAAGCCGAATTCCGTAATGCGCGGACCGCGGTTGTTACCCGCGATGCCGAGCGAGATGGCCTGGTTAACGTTGTAATACGGATTGATATCGAAGGTGAAAATGCCGCCCGTAACCGTCCCTCTCATCGGCTCCACCACAGGTGTCGGGGATTCGCAGGCTCGCACGTATTCGATGATATTAAGGGCGAGTTGATGCGTTCCGCCCGGTGCATATTTTTGCGCAACACTTTTGCCTGCAAGGGTGGGCAGCGGCCAGTTGGTGCGATTGAGCAGCGTGGCGATCCTGTTAACCTGCGCCGTGACTTTGGCGCCGTCCACATTGTTGATCAGACCGGGGTCGGAGTTATCGACGCGCAGTATATCGATAAAGTTGGTGGAGCCTCCCGCGAGTGATCTCTGTGTCGTCAGGATTATCCGCGGCTCGTTAAACATATTGAGCTCCGGTGCATGATTGAAGGCGGTAAGCTGAAACGTATTCGTCTCGACAGCCGATGCCGGCAGAGCCGTGCGCCGCGCTTCCTGCACGGTATTGAAGGGGCGCCCCGCCTTGATATCGTCGGGATTGGTAAAGCCAAGCGTCTCCAGGTCGACCTGGGAAGGATGGCCCGCTTCGTTGGTGTTGGCGGCCCCTCGCTTCCACGCCGTGTTGACGTTGACTTTTCCGCCCTCGTCATCTACCCAAAAGGCAAAGCGACCCGTGGAATTGGTGGAGTGGGACGTGCTGAACGCACCGTTCTTATCCACGTACATCCACCGCACACGCATGGAGGGATTCGCCGCATCCACAAAGAGATGAGGCGCTGCAATGGCGTACCGGCTCATGTCTTCAAGGCCGGGCGGATTCAGATTCACGGTATCGGCACTGTTTGTGCTGGCGCTATAGCCGGAGAAGAGATCGATATTGGTATTCGCCACGGTAATACGACCCGGAGCGCTTACCCAGGCAATGCCGCTATTGGTACTGCCCAGGGCACTCTGCAGCCGGGCGCGCGCGGCATCGGTGCCCATGCGGGTGTAAAATCCCGCCTGAATGCCATGCAAATGCGCCCGCGACATCGCAACCTCCATCTGCACTGTGGCGAAGAAACCCAGCAGCATGATCGTGATAAGCACGACAAGGAGCAACGCAATGACCAGGGCAGATCCCCCCTGGCTCTGCTGCCGCTGCTGAAGACAACCGTAAGCACGTTGTGTTACCATCCGGTGGGGTTCTCCAGGTTAACGGTGATATTGACGGCGGTGGCGCCAGGGAGGACAGATTTCGGAAGCGTGCTCATAAAGGTCTCAGCATCCGCCGCACTGGGCGGTGCCGCGGCAAGTTGCCGAGCGTGCGTCGAATCCATTAGCACAAGAATGATCTCGACCCGGGCCGGCAATACTTTTGCCACACGGGAATCGAAGGACGGTGCGGCAAGCAAAATGCCGTTTCTGTCATACGATTTAATCCACATGCCAATAACGTTCTCCAGAAAAAGGTAGCGATTCCAGTCGGTTACAGTGGAAACGGCCGCGTTGGGATCCGCCAAGTTATAGCCGGCGTCCGAAGGGTTGAGGAAAAAGCGGTAGAGCGCGGCCTTTCCATCGATCCATTGCACGAAGTAGCCCACCTCCGCCAGATTGCCCTTGCTTGTTTCTGTCGCTATCGGAGCCTGCCAGAACATGGAGTGCGCGTTCTGTAGCGAAAGAGCCGCCGCACCCGCCGGGTTAATCTCGAAGCGCAAGGAGGTCTGGCTGCTGCGATCCAGTGGCAGCATCGCCTTGCGGAGATCCCGGCAGATGAAATCCAGGGCCGCGCGGGCGCGTTGACGGTGCTGCGTATCGTTTATGCCCTGCTGCCACGCCCGGGTGCTTTGTCCCAGTAGCTGCGTTAATATCAGGACGATAAAAGTCAGGATGGTCATGGCCACCAGCACTTCCACCAGGGTGAAGCCGCAGCGTGGTACGCCGGATGCGCGAGACGTAAAGCGCTTATGGAGGCGGCAGCGTAACATAAAAGGTCTGGGTATTGGCGTTCTTGGGAAAGGGCCAGGAGAAGGTGATGTGCACCCGGCGAAGCTGGGGCGATACGCCGCTCATCTCCGTATCCGTCACGAGATTGGTGCTGAGATTGCAGCAGTACACGATGCCCGGCGTCGATGGATTCGCCACAGGCAGGCTCTTGCCGTCGAAATAGTACGTTGTGGCGAAATCGAAGCTGGGCTGCGCTGTCATCTCCGCCGCCATGCGCGTCGCCATGCAGGCAAGCGCCGTGTCGATGCTGGACTGACGACTGAGGTTAAGCCCTACGCTAAACAGGCTGAGCAGTGCCACGAGCGAAAATGAGATAATACCCAGGGCAATCGTAATTTCCACCAGGCTGAACGCCAGGGTTTTCGCAGCGGGAGTGTGGAAGGTCGCAGGCATAAGGGGAGTCCTCGCCTCAGGGGCGCTCGATACGCGGCATGCCGGTCAGGAGATTCAGCACGACCCGATAATAGTTGTCGGAGCCCGTACCACGCACCTTTTCCACCAGATGCAGTGAGGGAGAATCCGGCACGGGCGAGATTCCGTTTACCGACAGGCGTCCGTCGGGAAGATAGACCTGATAGGCGCAGTCTGTCGCCGAGGGACTACCACTGCCCAGCCGTGGCAGGTTATCCGGTACAGGCGTAAAAAGAGGCCTCTGATGGATAAAGTTGGCGCTCTTCACAGGATCCACCGTGATTCCTGCCGGCAGAAAAATCCAAGGCGTTAAGGGCTTCCACTCCGTATCCCCCGAAGCCTTTTCCATCAGCGCCAGCGATCGGTAGTTAGAGTCGGTCGCCTGCAGACTCTTTGCCATCACCACCGCCGTCATCACACCTTTGGACATAGAATTCTGTCGGGCGCGATTCGCAATATCCACGATGAGGTTGCCCGCAGAGGTGAGTTTTGCAGCCGCGCGATTTCCCCCGGAGAGGAGCGAATTCCCCACGGTAGCTAGGACGCTGATGATAGCGATGACGGACAGCAACTCAATGAGAGTAAAGCCCGGGGTCCAGACTTTAAGCCGACGAATTCTTGGAAAGGAGAGATTCATACATGAAAGAGTTGGAAACCGTTCTCGATAAAATTGCTTCTCTTCGTCATTTAAGCGACTTCCTCCTCCGACTCCAAGGAAAGGAAACTGATTAAAATTAAACAAAAATGATGTGGCGTCCAAGAGGCCGCCGACATTAGCCCGCGATCGTGTTATGCGGGCGCATAAAGATCAGCGGAAGAGCATCGAAGGATTGCTGCCGGGAAACCCCGGACACAACCCGCTGCTCATCCGGCTGACACCTGCCACACGCCGCTCTTTGACCACCGGATAAAGCGCTTGTGCACCGTAGACCCGGATTCTGGATAAGGAAAACAAGCCAGGTATCATGCAGGAGGTCGTGGCGCGACTCGACGCGCTGGGCAGGCGCAATCTGGAGAACGCATGCGATCTTGCGACACCGCGCTGAGAAACGTTACCAGCAGGAGAGACAATAGCGCTACTACCGCCAAGCACGGCCACGAGCGCAAAGCCGCTGCCAACACGTCTGTCGCCGAACCGGGGGAATTTGGAAAAGGATCTCTATGAGTTGCGACTGAGACGATAATTTCGCAACCAGCTCTTCCAAAGCCCAAAATTACTATTCCAGTTAAATGAAATTCAGCGAGGTTGCTGCTCGCTGGACTGCGCTGAAGTTACGCAATAAAGAACCCCGGAGCAAGCTCCGGGGCATTGGAGAGTGGGGCAGCTCGAAGGGTCGACCTGCCAACATATGGAAGACAGACGAAGCAAGCTTCGCGGTATTAAACCGGTAGTGTGTAAATAAAGACTTCAGTTTAAGCTACGAGGAATGCAGCAAACTCCTGCACTTCACGGATTGCCTGACCTCATGAAAAATCCGGGTTAGAGGACAGGGCCGTTTAATGTATGTTTTTGGCTTTCTGCGTGATCTCCGCCGGCCTTAACCGCGCACGGCCGCCTCGATTTTGGCGACATCAATCTTCCGCATATGGATCATGGCCTCAAACGCGCGTTTTGCCACATCGCCTCCCTGAGACATTGCGGTAGTCAGGACACGGGGAGTAATTTGCCAGGAGAGGCCCCATTTATCCTCGCACCAGCCGCATTGGCTTTCCCTGCCACCGTTGCTGACAATCGCGTTCCAGTAGCGGTCGGTCTCGGCCTGGTCATCCGTGGCAATCTGAAACGAAAAAGCTTCGCTGTGCTTGAACGTATCTCCACCGTTAAGGCCGATGCACGCTACGCCGCAGACGGTGAATTCAACTGTCAGGGTGTCGCCCTGCTTACCGCCCGGATAGTCGGTCGGTGCTTTGTAAATCGTGCCCACAGAACTATCAGGAAAGGTGCTTGCATAAAAGCGCGCAGCGTCTTCCGCATCGTCGTTATACCAAAGGCAAATAGTATTCTTTTGCATTGTTATCCATATGTTTGCCTTACTGCCAGGCAATTGTACAAAGAGAACTTAGAGCCATGAGTGAACTTTATCAACCTCACCCAAAGAAATGTCGCTCAGATAACGATCTGGATTATGTCCAGATGAATTATAGAAGATGTCGCCCGATCCAACGCAAGTGCATTTCTTTCTCAGGAGATTTCTAAGTTTTAAGCAAATCGATATTTGTAGACGGCCTCGACGCGGCTGCAGAGCGTCGCTTGCAATGGTTTGTGCCGTGCCCAATGATTCATAACTTCCAGCATGGGCTAGATCATTTCATGCCGTTGCCTCTGGGTACCAGCTTCGCTTCCGTCACCGCCCGTTACGTGTTACGTGCGCCTCCATTGTATAAAACGGGCCACCCAGTACGGATTCTTCCTCTGGGATATCGCAATATATCCGTAATCCGGGTGCCAAAATAAATTTACTCCATGACAGCCGCAACTCCGTGGCTGGAATCGAGTCTGGCGAAGCCGTCTGTTATGATGGACATTGGCTTCGCCAGAAGAAGGCGTCACTGCTTGCAGATACTCAGCCTTTAGCGGACCACGCGCGCGCCGCCGCCGGAGATCTGTTTCTCAACTTCCTTGCGGGTGGCCATGGATGTGTCACCAGGGGTGGTCGACGCCAGCGCACCGTGGGCAGCGCCATATTCAACGGCCTTCTGGGGATCGTTGAACTCCATGAAGCCGAACTGCAGGCCGGAGGCGAAGGAGTCGCCGCCGCCAACGCGGTCGAGGATTTCGAGGCCGGGGTACTGGCGGCTCTCGTAGAACTTGCCATCGTGCCACAGAATGGCGGACCAGTCGTTCTTGGTGGCGGTAATGACATGGCGCAGCGTGGTGGCGGCGACCTTGAAGTTCGGGAATTCCTTAACGGCGGTTTCGATCATGGCCTTGAAGGCGTCGAGTTCGATGTGGCCGAGAGTCTCCTGGCCCTTGACTTCGAAGCCCAGGGAGGCGGTGAAGTCTTCTTCGTTGCCGATCATGACGTCAACATATTTGGCGATCTCGCGGTTCACTTCCTGGGCCTTCTTAAGACCGCCGATCGTCTTCCAGAGGGAGGGCCGGTAATTCAGGTCGTAGGAGACGATGACGCCGTGCTGCTTGGCGGCTTTCACCGCCTCAATAGTGGCTTCGGCGGTGGAGGTGGACAGAGCGGCGAAGATGCCCCCTGTGTGGAACCAGCGAACACCGTGCTTGCCGAAGATGTTGTCCCAGTCAAAGTCGCCGGGCTTGATCTGCGAGGCGGCGGTGTTACCGCGATCGGGATTGCCCACCGCGCCGCGCACGCCGAAGCCGCGCTCGGTAAAGTTAAGGCCGTTGCGAACGGTGCGACCAATGCCGTCATCATCGCGCCACTTGATGAAGTCGGTGGCGACGCCGCCCTGCATGATGAAGTCCTCGACAAGGTGGCCGACTTCGTTGTCCACGAAGGCAGTTGCGACGGCCGTCTTATAGCCGAAGCACTTCCTCAGGCCGCGGGAGGTGTTGTATTCGCCGCCGCCTTCCCAGGCCCTGAACGAGCGGGCGGTGCGGATGCGGCCTTCGCCGGGATCAAGGCGGAGCATGACTTCGCCGAGGGAAACTTGGTGGTAGAGAGCGGATGAGGCAGGCTTGATTTGAAGGCTCATAGAGAGTGTGGAAAAGAAAAGCCAGAATAGTCCTTTATTGAGCAGGGCCAAGGACATTATTACTTGAGCGATAATGATGGCGACGTTTCAGAGAGGTTTTCGACCGCTGCAAAGTCGATATTGCGTTCAAAGCTTGTTTTTGATGTGACCGCACTCAGCGCTGGAATCCAAAGCTTGCGATTATAGCCAAACCGCTCACACAGCTCGTCCCGCAAGCGGCTCTTTCCTTCCTTGCCCCGTCCCATATAACGCTGATGCATCCGCGGCAACAGCTCTTCGCGCAATCCCCTCTACACTGCATCCCTCGGTGTCAAAACTTTTGAGGCAACAGCGCTGCACCAGTATTTTTAAATCCACATCCAGCAGAATGGCAGCGCCTCAAGCGCAGCTCAAAACACCTTCAAATCCGTCAGTGTCTTGTTCAGGATCTCAGCCAGTTTGGTATGGCCCGCATCCGTCGGGTGAACCTGATCGGCATTGAATAAGGAGACATCTATACCACTTCCATCCGGGAGCAGGAGTGGCGTGTAGAAGTCAACATACGTCACGTTTTTGCGAGTGGAGGGGATTTTGGCCAGCTCCGCATTCCGTGAGGGTATTGTAGCGTAAACGCGTTGTAGATAGGTCGCCAGACCGGGACTGGCAGCCTTGGGACCCGAAGTGGGAATACCCTTGGGCGTAATTGCACACAGAATAACTGGCATGTCCGGGTTGGCGCTCTGTGCCAGATCCAGGATGGCGTTGATATTTGAGAGATAGTCCTCCAGCCTGCCGTCGGCGCTGGTATCGTTTCCTCCAATGACGATCACGACCGCTTTCGGATGCAAGTCCAGCACGTCCTCCTGAAAGCGGAAAAGGACACCGCGAGAAACATCCCCGCCGATCCCGCGGTTGGCCACCGGTTTATCGGGAAAGTCCTTTTGCAGCTTCCATCCGCCTACGATGGAATCTCCCACAAAGACGACTTTACCTTGGTCGATCTCTCTCCGTTTCCAGAACGCTGCCCGCTCGCCTGCCATATACCCCAAAGACTTAATGGGCCCTTTCCCCGGCCATGCAGCCACGTTGCCGGCTGCCGGATAGGGAGTGGGGCCGCTACCGCTGGCCGTGGGATCAGCTGCCGCAGCAGGCTCAAATGCAAATACAGCAAGCAAGCAAAGAGAAGCGATAGCCTTTGAAACGACAGAGGCCTGGTTTATATACGTTAAGCTTTTCATGTTTTATTCAGGTCGTATCGTATCAGATACGACCTTTGAAATTATTGCAGTACACGAGTTGAACCGCAATGCGTCTGGCTGGTTAACCGTTAACCTGAATGGCGGATTTGGTACGGCTTGCGCATCGAATCTGACTGCGCTATCATATCTCACAAATGTCCCTCCACCCTGATCAGGCATCGGTGCTAAGCGCGGCAGATCTTGAACAATTTCTGGCCTACGGCTTTGTTCATCTCAAGGACTGTTTCGACACTTCGCCCGGCAGTATCGCCCATCGCTGGGCTCAGGAATCGTGGTTACGCAACGGCATCGATCCGAACAACCGCACCACATGGCCTAACGACAAGATTCACATGCCCAACACGGAGACGATGCGCGTTTCCGAATTCTCGCCCAAGGCTTACGCCGCAATATGCGAACTGTGCGGCGGCGAGGAGCAGATTGATGTTACCCAGTCCTGGGGAAATGGCTTCATCGCCAACTACGGCTTCGGCCGCGACAAAGATTGGATGGCACCTGGCCCGAATGTCTCCGGCTGGCACGTCGATGGCGACTGGTTCCTCCATTTCCTCGACAGCCCTGAGCAGGGCCTGCTCATCGTGGCGCTTTTCAGCGATATCCATCCCAAAGGTGGCGGCACGTATATCGCGTGCGATTCTATACCACTCATCGCACGGTTTCTGGCGGAGCACCCCGAAGGCGTGGAACCGAACGGATTTCCGAAGGACCTGATTCATCAGTGCCGTGACTTTCGCGAGACTACCGGCGAGGCAGGCGACGTCTTCCTGCTCCATCCTTTCACGCTTCACACCTCGAGCTACAACCATCGGCCCGAAGCGCGCCTCATGATCAATCCATCCGGCATCCTGCGCTCGCCGATGCGCTATGATCGCCGATCCGATGGCTCTGCCTACGCTCCGATGGAGCAAGTCGTGCTGCGGGCGCTGGGCGTTGAACATCTTCCATTCGAGCCCACCGTACCGCGCCGCCGCATTGTTCCAGCGCGCGTCGCCCAACAGAAGGCACTTCTTGAAAAGGAAGCGCAGCGCGAGAAAGAACGGCTGGCAAAGATTTGAGGTAAGAAGAAGCTTCGGCTACAGCTTTCGACCCGTTTCACGCTACTTTTCGCGAATAGTTATTACAGCCGTGTAAAGTCTACGGTGCATTTTGATGCCTGTTTGCAGTAATCGCTGGGTATGCTTTCTGCGCTGCCTTTCCTTTTATGATAAAAGGAAAGGCAGCTCTGACAGATGGTAGTGCTTCCGGCCAGGAAAGAACTGACTGGAGACTATTCCAGGATCCGTCTCTATGGGCGTAAGCCTCTCCTCAGGAAGAGTTCTCCTCTTTCTTCCAAGGATCCAATAGCAACGTCCAGAGTCTCCTAAGCCATTATTTCAGATTGATCTTAAAGACAGCCGAGGCGGAAGCGCCCGTCGTTGGCCTGGCTGGTACGGTTGCAATGCTCAGAGCATTGGGTTCCTGCTTCCACTGAATCGTCTCGTTGCTGCCAAGCAACTCAATGGAGGTTATGCTCTTGTTATTTTCCAGCAGATTTGCGGCGGCTCCCAGGGACTTCAGTTCCAACGCTTTATCAGGCCATCCCAGTACAATAACATACAGCGTATTGCCGTCCTTGCCTGCGGTGTAGCGTACGTCTTGCGGAGTAAAAGGCTTGCCCTTGCCTTCGTTAAAGCCCTGGGCGCTGATCGGCGCGCCATCAGAAGCGGGGCCTTCGCCAAAGATCTTCCACGGGCGAGTGGCGAATATACTAGCTTTGTTCACATCCATCCATTCGGCGATACCGGTAAGGACGGCCTCTTCCTTCTCGTCAATACTTCCGTCGCCACGCACCGGAATATTCAGCAGCAGGTTACCATTCTTGCTGACGATGTCCGCCAGCATATGAATAACAGTGTGGGTCTTCTTGTATCGATTCTTGTCGTAAACGCTTCGATTGTAGTGCCAGTCCCCAATGCAGGTATCTGTCTGCCAGGCCAGAGGCAGGCCGGTTGCCGGTACACCTCGCTCGATATCCCAGACAAAGCATTGCTTCTGTCCCTCTGTTGGTATCTTACCGAACAGGACTCCGGCATTTCCTTTGGTCTGGAGGTTTGTGTTATAGAAATGTGCGGCAATCTTTAGCCCCGCATCGCTGACAGGCCACAGAGGAAGCGCCGTGTCATCAAAGTAGACAAGCTGGGGGTGGTACCGGTTGATCAGATCCATGGTACGGTTGTAAAACTTTTCGCAGTAGGCCTGATCGGGCTGGCTGACGCCGTTGCCCCAGTTCCAGCGGGAATGCACTTTGCCTCCGTTCTGAAATTCTTTGCTAGGCTCATGCCGCTGCTCGTACAAATCCTGCGGATCCAGCCCATCCCACCAAAGTCCTTTGCCATCGGCTTTCGTCAGCTTGCCATCGTACGGCACGCCGGCCTGAGGGCCATTCTTGTCCGCACCCTTGGCCACCTCATACCAGCTCCACGCGTGCGCAGCGTGAACGCTTACGCCGAAGGGCAGCCTCTGGTCGCGGGCCGCCTTCGCCCAGCCGGCAATAAGATCTTTCTGCGGGCCAACCTTTGCCGTGTTCCACGGCTGATATTTGCTGTCCCAGAGATCGAGGTTGTCGTGGTGATTGGCCATCGCAAAGAAATATTGCGCTCCAGTCCGCTTATAGAGACTTACCAGCTTGTCGGGATCCCACTTCTCCGCCTTCCATTGATGGATAACGTCTTTAAACCCAAATGTGGATGGTGGGCCGTACTTCGCCATGTGCGCTTTATACTGGCCGCTGCCCTCAAGATACATGTTGCGCGCGTACCAGTCTCCCGCCTCCGGCTGGCACTGAGGACCCCAGTGCGCCCAGATGCCAAACTTGGCATCTCGAAACCAGTCCGGCACCTGGTATTGCTTCAACGAATCCCACGTGGGCAGGAACTTGCCTTGCGCCACGGGCTCTGTTGCAGTGCTGACAATAACCTGGGGCGTCTCGGTCTCGGGGATGGAATCTGCCGCAACGGCAGCGATCGGCGAGAGAGCCAGCCCAAGGATGGCCAAACCCGGGAATAGCGAGCGCAATGTGGTTGTCATTTTAATCACTTTCGATAGGGGAAGAATTCTCAAAGCCTGGTTAGATTCAAGGATCCATCCAGCCGCACGGAGCTTCCTTTGGGGATTTTCAGGTCTACCGTCTTGTTTCCCATGCGGACTTTGCAGATGGCGCCGGAAGGTGATGTCAGCGTTGCCGAGGCCAGCTTACCATCCTTCCAGGCGATGTCAGCCTGAACACCGCCACGAGCGCGAAGACCGGAGACTGAGCCTGTAGGCCAGGCACCGGGAAGAGCAGGCAGCAGGTCAATGATGTAGCGATCTTCGGTGAGCGCGGAGGGATCGCGGTAGAGCTCGTGGCTTTGCAGCAGCATCTCCGCGATTCCGGAGATGGCGCCGAAGTTTCCGTCGATCTGGAAGGGCGGGTGCGCGTCGAAGAGGTTCGGGTAGGTGCCACCGTCGGACATGACGACCTTGAGCTGCGTAGTGGGACGGAGTTGCTCGGTGAGAATCTTGAGCGCGTGATCGCCGTCGCGCAGACGCGCCCAGAAGTTGATTTTCCATGCCTTGCTCCAGCCTGTGCCGTCGTCGGTGCGCTGCTGCAGGGTAGTGCGACAGGCGGCGGCAAGCGCCGGAGTGCCCAGGGCGGTGATTTGCCGGCCGGGATGCAGACCGTAGAGGTGGGATACGTGCCGGTGTTTCATGTCCCTTGAGTTCATGTCCCAGTCGCCGCCCCACTCCATCAGTTGGCCGGCCTTGCCGACCTGCGGCGGCCGGATGCGGTCGCGTGCCGCCTCCAGCTTGCGACGAAAGTCCGCGTCGATACCAAGTACACCGCAGGTAAGCGCGGTGTTGTCGAAGAGATCCCACACGATCGCCTTCTCCATTTCGGCCCCTTCGCAGACGCTCGACCTCATGCCGGAGTCCGTCCAGAAGAAGTTTTCCGGCGAGCTGGAGGGTGACGTAATCAGTTTTCCATCTGTGCCTTCCACCAGTTCGGCAAGCCAGAATTCGCAAGCGCCCTTCATAGTAGGGTAGACGTTGCGAAGGTACTCCTTGTCGCGCGTAAAGGCGTAGTGCTCCCACAGATGCTGGCAAAGCCAGCCGTTGGAGCCAAACCACACTCCCCATGGCAGCTTGGCTCCCGGGCTCGTCCAACCCCACACGTTGCTCTTGGCGGCGGTAACCCAGCCGGGGGTGTCGGGCCCAAAGTAGGCGGTCGCCGTCTTTTTGCCGGGCTCCACCAGACTCTGGATGTGGCGCAGCATCGGCTGATGCATCTCGCTGAGTCCCGTAGGCTCGGCGGGCCAGTAGTTCATCTGAAAATTGATGTTGATGGTGTAGTCGCCGTTCCAGGGCGTGTTAAAGCCGTCCGCCCAGAGTCCCTGGAGATTGGCCGGGACGGGGCTGTCCGGGCGGCTGCAGGAGATGAGGAGATAGCGCCCGTACTGGAAGAAAAGCGCCGCCAATGCGGGATCCGCCTTGGGATTGTCCCGAAAAGAGCGCAACCGCTGATCTGTAGGCTGGTGCGCGGCGTCGCCCGTTCCAGAGCCGAGATCCAGCGCAACGCGCTGAAAATAGCGCTGGAAATCACGGATGTGCGTCGATCTGACTTCGTCATACGCCTTGGCGGATGCCGTTTTGAGTTGCGCCGCCGCTTCCGTGGGATCCGCGCCCTGGTATCCTTTGGAATAATCCATGACGTAGGACGTGGAAGCTGTCAGCCATAGCGTCGCTTCATCTGCGCCTTCCACAGTAAGTTTGCCGTTCTCTCCTCGCACCGTGCCTCCTTTGGTGACGACACGGGCGTATGCGGCGTAGCGGAGTTTGTCGCCCGCGGTAGTGCCAGTCATCACCACCGTGTCGGGAGCGACGAATTCCGTGTGTGCTTTGTCGTCGCGGGTAAGATTCATCTCAAAGCTGATACTGCCCGGCTTGTCAGCCGTCATGCGCTGCACCAGCGCCTTCTCCGGAGCGGTGCATAAGATCTCGCGACGGAAAGTGATATCACCCGCCTTAAACTCCACGTCCGCAACGGCCTGCGCGATATCAAGCCGGCGACGGTACTGTGTTACTCCGCCGGCGGGCAAACGGAAGGCAAACGAGAGGTCACCAAGTGTCTGATACTTGCTCACATCGTAGTTAGCCTTGCACGTCATGTTCTGGTTGCATTGCTTTTCCGCTTCGTCGAAGCGACCGTCGCGGATCAGCTTGCGGATATCTGCCAGGTGCGTGTGACCGTCGGGACGATCCGCGCCGGGATTCGGCCCGCCGGACCACACCGTTATATCGTTAAGCTGAAGGCGCTCTTTGTCGGTGCCGCCGAAGACCATGGCTCCCAGGCGGCCGTTGCCGACGGGGAGAGCTTCAATCCAGAGATCGGCGGGTTTGCTGTACCAAAGGGTAGTGTTTGGCGAGGGCATCGTGTCGGCGGCGACGGCGCTGGTGTTGACGGGAATTTCGTTACAGGCAAACATGCATATGGTGGCCAGGCAGATTTGAGAGAATGTGGGTAAAATACGATTGATCATGAGTAGAAATTCGTTGTCTTGCGACGTGCTGTGCCTATGGAGAGAGAATCTCTCCCTTCACCTCCACCTCGGAGAGTGCGGCGCGTTTGCCGTTGGCGAGACTGGGGAAGACGATGCGCAGGCATCGCCCGGTTGCCGCCGGCTCGACAGCCTTCAGTGTGCGAACTTTGTCCTTACCTGAGCCGTACGTTTCGTCGGCCACAAGCTTCCATCCGGTATCACTCTTATCCGATATTTCGACGCGATAGCGCCAGTTGCCTTCTTCTGGAAAGGTAAGCTTTACCGAGGAAACTTTGATGTCGCGCTCCACGTCCACCTGCCACCAGGCGTCCTTCGCGCCCTCCGCGGACTGCCAATATGTTGCCTCGTTGCCATCATTGGCCAGACGTGCGCCGTGGTCAGGTGCCTCGCTGCTGCAGCGCGCGGGGTTATTCTGCCCCAGCGTTGTGCTGGAATCGCTGACCGCTGGGGTGAAACGAACATACGGGCGCACTCCGACCTGAAGTGATTTCCCCGCGACGAACTCCGGCCCGCCGCTTGACGATATGTCCAGTGTGGCATCCGTCAGACCCGGAGAGGTGGCGCGGATTCGCGTCTTGCCCGCAAAGTAGGACCGGAAAGCAATGGCCGCCTGGCCGTCGCGAATGGTGATGTCCGATTTGGGATCAAACGTAATGCTCGGGCCGGTGGGGAATTCGCCGGGGCCGGACTCGATCGTCAGTGTTACCGCCGGCGAATTGCTGAGCGGTTTGCCTTCCCTATCCACCACCGTCACGATCAAATGAGCGTCCTCGGTACCGTCCACGCGCGGCAGTTCGGTCCTGTCCGCCGTTAGCTTTAGCGCGGCGGGGTTGCCCTCGACGGGCCACTCGGGCGGTGACACCTTGCGGTAACTGTTGCGGTACCAGTACCAGGCCCGTTTGGGAAGGCGGAAGTAATCGACGATACCCATCGCGCCAAACCGGCGACCGGCAATGCTGCCATGGTCGAACGCGCACCAGATGCACTCGCCGCTGCGCCACGGGAACCTCCACGCGTAGGGCTGAGCAGAGTCGGCGTCATCTCGCTTTTCCATTCCAGGAACGCTTTGCAGGTCACCCCAGCCGGGATCGTACTTGCCGGGGCGATCGGTCGATCCGGAGCCGTACTCCGTCACCACGCTGGGTATGCCGGGATTGAGGAAGAGGCGGGAGCCGTCTCCGTTATAACCTGCCAGATCACCCAGCTTGTCGATCTCTCCGCGTTGCGCGCCGCCGATGGCCGAGGGACGCGTCGGATCCAGCTCACGGGAGTACGCTACCAAACGCTTCAGGCATTCACGAACCTTGGGCATCACCTCACGAGGGCAGAAGAATTCCTCGTTGCCGGTGCTCCAGACGATGATGCTGGGGTGATTGCGGTGGATTCGGATCATCTCCCGCAAGCTTTGCTTCAGGCTGGCCTCGAACTCTTCCTCGTCGGCGGGATTTGTGGGATAGGCGCTCGCATTCCAGTAGCCGTCGCCCTTGAAGCCGCCCGTGCCCCAAAACGTGTTTTCCGACCAGAACAACATGCCAAGCTCATCGCACGCGCGGGAAAAAGCGGGTGCGTGCGGATAATGTGAGCCGCGAATGAAGTCGAACCCGGCCTCCTTCACCATCTTCACATCACGAAAAGCGCCGCTGTCCGGCACTGCGTCTCCCCATCCTGCCTGATCCTGATGGACATTTGCGCCCTTGAAGTAACAGTGCTCGCCGTTCAGGAAAAAGCCTTTGTCTGCTGTAAACTGAAACCAGCGGAAGCCCAGCGGCGAGATAAAGTCATCAACCGGCCTGCCCTTCTCCAGCACGGTTGTCCTGACCGTATAGAGATGGGGATGGTCGGGGTGCCACAGCTTCGGGTTGGCAATGGGCCCAGAAGTCTGATCGAACGTGTAGGTGGCGTTAGCCGCGATGGTCTGTTCCGGGGAAATAATCTCGGTCACCAGCTTTCCGTCGGGGCCGACAATGGAGGTTCTCACCGTCACGGTGGCTCTGGGCGTTGCGGAAGCGTTTACAATCTCTGTCTTGACGTTCACCTTTGCGGATTCACGGGAGACCTGAGGTGTCGTCACAAACGTGCCGTACCATGCCACGTGTACCGGGGCTGTTACCACGAGCCGTACATTGCGGTAGATGCCGCCGGAAAAAACGTGCTCGCCTGCTCGCGGGGCCAGGCGGGCGTTCCATAGATTATTGACGCGGACCGCAACTACATTGGCCCCGGGCTTCACCGCCTCGGTCACATCAAGCGCAAAGCCCGTGTAGCCGCCTTTGTGCTCGCCGACGCGCTTGCCGTTGATGAAGATCTCGGCGACCTGAAAAACGCCTTCGAACTCCAGGCTGATGCGCCGGCCATCCGCAATCCACTGGGGAGGTATGTCAAAATGCTTTCGATACCAGCCGTAGCCTACGTAGAAATCCTTTCCAGCTGCAAAATAAGGCATCGAAAACGAGTGAGGCAATCCGATATTCTGCCACGCGTCCTCGCTGTAGCTTTCGGCTTGCGCACCTTTGGCGTCACCCTGCTGATACTTCCACTCGCGATTCAGGTTGATGATCTGCCGGAGGCTGCTTCCAGGGTGATCCTGTGCCCGTAGTGTTGCGTTGAAATACACAGCGTAAATCAGTACCAATGCAGGTAGAATAAAGTGAATGAGGCCCGAAACAGTGCGAAGTGAAGCGACCTTCATATGGTACGAAGACAGAGTCGGGAGAAAGGGATGAGTTTCCAAACGGCTCAAAATGGCTGGAGAGGGAGAGTTGTAAGTTGCTTTAGGCTCTTAATGCGACTTTGAATAAGTGTCTCTACATTGGAGGGGAGAGCGAGAACAACGGACGGAGGCGCTTTGTATGTATAAAGGATGACTCGCTGTTCATACTGAAGGGCGACGGGCTGGCGCGTTTCCACATTAATGTAGGCCGAGACAGGGGCATACACTACTTTCCCTTCCTCTGTTATGGACGAAAGAACCTTGCCTCGGAAGAGCATGCAGGGAATTTTCTCGTATTCGACTACATCCTGATAATTGCCGGCCGAGATCCATTCAAAACCCGGAAAGTCAGTAGCCGTAAAGTTGATCTGGAAAGGATTGGGGATGTCCTTGACGAGAGAAATGGTCACTTCTCCGCACCCCTTGCCATCGGGCGGCACAAGAATCTGGAAGCCCTGCGCTGACCATACCGTCCATTGCTGTTTCGCTCCATCCACGTACTCCATGCGCACGATGTCCTGAGTTTTGGTGTAAGTTTGCTCCAGGACAACCAGCGCTTTCGCACTCTTGGCGCTCTCAGGCTGCGGCGATTCTGAGGTCGTTCGGGCTGCAGTCTCCGCCTTGCCCGACTTGTCAGCCTTGTCGGAGGGCGTAGTAACGACGGTGGAGATCGTCCATTGCGCCATAGCGGGCATCCGCTTTTGAATGAGCGGGCCTGCCGGCAACGGAACCGGCGGTTTATCCGGTTGGGCAAAAACGGTCCCGTTCGGGCAAAGGAGCCAAAGTAAAGTTAAGACTGCAACACCGGTGCCGCGTTCGACCAGGGAGAAGATTGTGCGTTTCATTCCTGAACTACCTCAATTTGTTTATCAAGCACAGCGCCCGTGCAGCGATCTATGGCAATATGGATCCAGTAGCGGCGCTCGCCCTTTACGACAAAGCCCGCAAGATTAGTGGTGTTAGCCGGGCACACGCCCGTCTGCGCCACGACATCAATCATCAGGTTCCATACCCTGGTCTGTCCCCCGTTCGACAAAGCGCGGACCGTCGACTCCCTGTAGCGCTGGTTAACGGTGGCCGTGTAGGCTGGTGCAGAGCTGTCTGCCGTAAGCAGCGAGGAAAGGGTGATCGGCGTAGCGGACGGCGCCGCTGCCGTAGCGGTTGTTCCGCTGAAACCTGTATATGATGCTGATCCGTCGACGTTGAAGGGAGCGGTCGCCCCGGAAGCGGGCTGGCTGGAGTTCCATTTGCCTACGAGATCGCTTAGATTGGCAAGCGGACCGGCCGTCGCGGAAGTATCGGTTGTCCGCGCAACCAGGCCTGCGGCGATCGTCTCCGCAGATACCGTGCCGCTGGCGGCGATGCAGGTGGACGTACTGGAGGGGACAAACTCGTCCATGTAACCATTGGCCAGGATGGCCTTGAGCACGACCGGCTGGCGGGTGTTCAGGTTTGTCTTGCCTGCCGTCAGGGCGTTCGCGTTGTCGGTAGGGTTGATGCAGAAGACATCCAGCATCGCGGCATTACCGCTCTCAGGTGTAAAGAAATCCATATTACGCCAGGGCGTTCCACTAAAAACATAGCCGAGTTCGGCAACGGACCGGAAGGGACGGTTCAGCATCACTGGCCGGCTGTTACTTTCCCCGGCGTCGGTGATGGTTCCCGTTGCACTGAAGCTGTAGGCTACTTTAAGCGGCAGGCCAGATGCGGAACCGACGGGACTCGTCTGTGCGGCCACTGTCGTCGAGGGACGTACGTAGGCGGACATACCGCGCCGGAAGACGCCGTCGGGATCCGCGAATCCCCGCAGTCCTGTCGGCTGCGAACCCTGATTGTCGCACAGAAACCGGTATTGCGTGGCCACATTGACCACTGAGGCGGGATTATTCTGCGTAATGATGCCGGAGGGATAGAGCGCATTGGCTCCACCGGGATACCACCCTCCCACAGTGGGGCCGGCGTTAAAGCCGAAGATGCTCATGGGGCCTGTTGACGTTGAAAACAGGTACCCCGCGCATACATCGGGACGATTGGTCCAGACCGCATTCTGCTGAGCGGCGTTTTTGGTGGACGTACCATCCCATCCTGGCCCGGGGGCTGCCACGACCTTTGCCCAGCCGGTACGCCCGCCGATATCGTAAGAAATGTTGTAGCCTCTCGATGTGATCGGGAAATCCAGGGTGGCGTAGCCCCGCAAGCCGTTTCGTCCCATGTACTGCATGCCGAAGCGTCCGGTACGGGGATCGAAGCAGGACGACATAAGTTCCTCGCTGATGCTTTCGTTGCCGGTGGCATATGTATTGGATCTGCCACCTCCACCGGGGGTGTCGTAGCTGCCGGCGCAGAGGACAGGCGCGAACTTCTGGTCGTAGGTGATCCAGTTGCCGGCCACATCCCTGTACTGGAGGCGGTAGGTAATCGCGCTGCCGGTGAGTAGCCACGTATAGCCTGCGGGGATAACGCCGGGAAGACCGGGGGTGGTTGGCATTCCACCCCAGAAGAATTCGTTTCGCGGCACACTGGAAGCAGGGATCGCCATCGGCAAATTGGGCGCGATCACTACCCCGATATACTGCTTATTGTCCGCAGCGTTGATACCGTTATTGGTATACATATAATTGGGAAATTGCGAAGTGGCATACCCGACGCCCAGCGTCGCCATCAGAGTATGGGCGGCTCCAACCCGGAGATTGCTGTTTGTCGGAACACTCGGCCTCGACAGCATGGTGGGTTCGCGGAAGAGGTAGTTGAAGTTCCGGTTGATATCAAAAAGCATCTCCGTATTTGAGGGAGTCAGCTTTACAGCGACGGGCATCTGCGCGGCGAATGTGTCGGACTTGTAAAGACTCACCTGCCCGCGCCACGCGCTGCATGCGGTAATATCGCTCAACGGGTTACCGTTGGGATCTTCCGTCACGGCAACAAGGCGGAACGCTGTCGGACGCGTCAGCACATCGGCCCGGGCGGCGTTCCATCCGTGCGGATTCCATATTTCCGGCTCCTGCAAAGCGATGCCGCGGCCGGGATTCGTCACCACGTTGGTTCCGGAGATCGGCAGAGCTCCGATGGTAGCATAGCCGGGACCTGTGGGGTGCGTCTGCATAATCTTGCCCTCGCGAACGCGGGTCATGTAGGGCAAATCCTGAACGCCACGGTATTCCTGAATTTTGCCAAAGAGACCATTGTTAAAGAAGATGCGTACTGAGTAGCCGGAGGTAGAGGCCTGCGACAGGATATTAGCACCAAGCTGAACGATAGCCGCGTCCGCGTCCGAATCCCGGGTGGCAGTATAGATTCGAGTCAGGTAGCCTCCACCAAATGTGCCAGCCGAATCTGTGGTGGAGGTATAGGCTTTGGCAATAGAGCCCACATTAACGGAAGCCTTAAGCAGCTCAAAGAAGTCCGCTTCCCGTCCGGTAACCACTTTGGATCCATCCTTGAGAGTGCGTATGGGATTGGCAGACGCCGCGCCTGTGGAACCGAGAGGGCCCGTGGCCTCGTGACTGTACACCCATGCGTTCGAGCCCGGGTTGTTAGGATCCGCCACCCAGCTTAGTCCAAAGTATTTGTAGATATTTGCTGCAGTTCCCTGCTGGAGAAAATCGGAGGTTACACCGTGCTTGTTCATCAGCAACCACATATCGTAGTCGGCGGAACCTGCTGCGGAGGAAGGCGACGTTACGTTCCGGTTTGCGCTCGGCCCGGCATATGTGATCCATGCCAGCCGCGCCAGGGCAAAGCGCTGTTTCACAAGAGGCTCACCGATTACCGCGGACGTACCGTCATTTCGGGTAAAAGCGCTCGCCACCCGAGCCCGAAGGAAGGAAGGGTTAATGATATTATCTCCCGAGAACGCGGAATTGCCTCCCGAGGCGCTATTTGCCTTAATCAACGGTCTGCCTGCCTCTGGAGCATAGGAAGGCTGGTTGATATCGCGGGTAAAGGTTCCAAGATATTGCAGTGCTGTCTGCATTTTGGCACGCTCGCCAGAATCGGTGGCCATGGACTGTATAAGAAATTTGATCAGCTCCTGCCGGCTGGCGAAGGCCCGGTCACTCTGACTGTTGTAAAGCGATGTATTGCCGACGGCCAAATAGCCTTTGCTGTTGGACCGCACATAATTGAAATAGGTGTCGCCCGTGCCCGCCGTGTACGTAAAAGCCGGAAAACTTCCGCCCGGCTTAAGCGTGGCATAGTTCCTCCATCCCACAAGCTGGTTTACCAGCGCCAGACTGCGGGAAGAGGTGAAACCCGCCCCGCCTGTGTCGGTGCCCAGAATCTGGGTCAGGTCCGCGTAAGGCGCGCCGGGCTTGACGCAGGCTTGCTCTTGTGTGGAGCCGTTCGTCCCCACGGGATAACCCGCAACGTTCGCGTCCAGAAGCCCTCCCTCATCATAGACGGTAAACGCATAGCGTCCCAGAACCGGGTTTGCACCTTTCACGCCAAGACTGGAAGCCCAGCTCTTGGGATTGGACGCATCGCGCGCCACGTAAATCCAGTCTGGCGACGTAAACTGCGACACTGGCGTCGCGGTGGTACTATCGGTTGGCGTCTGTTTTGGAAGCAGATAGGAACGATTCCAGCGTTCCTTCGTCATCGAACGACCGTTGGGCGACACTGTTTCCGTGGAAACAGAAGAGGCACGTTCCGGTCCGGTTGTCGATGTGAAGGCGTACAGCTTTACCCCGTTGGCACTGCGCTTGACCAGATTGGGCAGAACTGCATCTGTGCCCACGCGTTGCGGTATCGCATTGGTACTGCCCGTCGGTACGTAGAGCTGGCTGTCGTCACCAAAGGTAATCGCCGGCGCGGACCCATCCACTATCTCCCGTTTCAGATCCCCCACTATGATTTCCCCCATCCCCCTGGCGAACATATCCACCTTGACCTGCTCAGCGCTGTTTTCTGCAATCTTCATCTGGCTGGCAGAGCGGATAAAGAAAGCCAGCACGATACCGCTTAGCAGTACGATAAAAAGCAGCACGATGACAATGGCCACGCCGCGTTTCGTAGCGTGATTCGGCCCCGAGGCAAAGCAGTGACAGCTGCGTAAAATGCGGGGACGATGGCAGCCTGCGAGAGAATGGACGGTGGCGTTCATGGCAACGATGGGCTCCGTGGAGCGAACGAACTGAAATTGGTTAGGCAACAAAACGAGTGGCGCCTTTAAAGAACAATATCGTCGCTTATGCGGCGATGCATGCTATATTCCAGTCATACGTATGAAAAAGGTGCCCCGATGAGTGACGAAAGTTATGCACATACTTTTGACCAACCAACCGTTGTCACCCAACGAGAGGTGGCGGAAGCCCTGGGATTATCACAGTCCACAGTTTCCCTTGCCCTCAAGAATGCTCCGCGCCTGACACCCGAGTGTCGCGCCCGCGTGCAAAAGGTTGCGCGTGAAATGGGGTATTCGGCAAATTCTGCCGCCGTCAATCTCAGCCATTTCAAGCGCGTTTCCCTCCCTAAACCTATCCGCGCCGCGCTTGCCTTCTTTAACCTGTGGGATCAGCCCGGAAAATTAATCGAGCACAAAGAGTTCGCCCGTTATCTTACCGGGGCACGCGAATATGCCGAAAAATTTGGCTATCGACTCGAGGAATTTCATTTCACTCCGACTAAGGCCCCACAAATCCAGCGCATCCTGCAGACCCGTGGCATTGATGGGGTGCTGCTTTCCCCCTCCAACTACCTGACGGACCTCAGTTCGTTTGACGTTGGTTCGTTCACCCTAACGCGAATTGGTCGCTCTATTCTCACCCCTGCAACCCATGTGGTGACGTCGGATCAGATAGCCAACGGTATCCTGGGTTTCCATTCCATACGAGAGCGCGGTTACAAACGCGTGGGATGGGTAACGCGTCGAGATCAAAAAGCTTACCGCAAACACGTCCACGAAGCCGGAGTCCTTCTTGCGCAACTCGATATTCCACAGAATGAAGTCGTTCCGATCCTGACCATGGATCTTACAAGGCCCGAAACGCAATGCGACAGCCTGAGCCGCTGGATCAAATGCGAGAAACCGGATGCCATTTTCAGCGATACAAGCACTATTGTTAAC
>JBGGNE010000339.1:0-3761 GCA_041287705.1 Methylacidiphilales bacterium
GGCGGCGCCTCGGCATCCGGCGGCGGATCCTCATATGGCGGCGGCGACTCGGCTTCTTCGGCTGGCAAAGGCTCGTACGGCCCCCGTAAATACGGAGCAGGTGGTGGAAGCGGCGGCTCGGGCGGATACAAAGGCGGCAGCTCCAGCGGTTCCGGTGGCTATAGCTCCGGCGGCGGCGGTGGTGGTTCCAGCTACCCCAAGCGCAAATTCGGCGCTTCGGCCGGCTTCTCCAACGAAAAGCCACGCACTGAGTTCCGTGGCATGGGCAAACCGCGCGGCTTCTCATCACGCCCTCCCGGCGGCGGTGGCAGCGGTGGCGGATACAGAGGCGGCAGTTCCTCCGGCGGCGGCAAGAGCTGGGGTGGCGGCGGCGGTTTCTCCGGCCCGCGCAAGCGCAAGTTTTAAAGTCTGATTGTCAGGCAGATGATCACGATGCGATCGATAACCAGCGCATCGTGATCGCAGCCATGTAGTGGTAATCAGTCAGTTGCATCAGTACCTCACAACAGTTTTTCGAAAGCAAAAAGCCGCCCCGATCGAAACCGGAGCGGCTTTGCTTTGTACAGAAATCTGCGTGAACCTGTGGGCTTACAGAGACAGCGTGACTTCCTTGCCTTCGAAGCTGGACTGCATGAGGCCTTCCAGTATGGCGATGACGGAGAGCGTCTGAGAGACCGGCACGGGGGAGGGCAGACCTTCCGTGATGGCGCGGTAGAACGCGAAGATTTCTTCCGTGTGTGCGGGGCGCAGGCCGGGGGTGGGCTGGATGACGCCGTCGATGTTGACGCGGTTGATGGCGGTGGAGAACTCGCCCGAGGGCCAGGTGACGGAGCCCTTGGTGCCGAACATGCGGGAGCTCATATCTTCGTTCTCCTTCTGGTGCTGCAGCCAGCTGGCTTCCAGGACCATCGTTGCGCCGTTATCAAAATGCACAAAGCCGGCGGCGAAATCTTCCACGGAGTACTTCTCGCGGTCCCACTCGCCCCAGGCGCCGGGGATGGTGTCGCCCTTGGCAAAGTTCACCTTGCTGGTGCCGGAGACGCGCACGGGCTTGGGGAAGCCCATGATGTGCATGGCCAGATCAAGCGCGTGTACGCCGATATCCATGCAGGGGCCGCCGCCGCTGAGTTCCTTCACGATAAAGCCAACGGAAATGGGCAGCAGATTGCGGCGCACAGCGTGAACGCGGGTATGATACACATCACCCAAGCTGCCGGCATCGACCCAGCGCTTGATGCTGGTGGAGATGGCGGAGAAACGCTGGTGCTGCGCGGTCATCAGCAGTTTACCGGATTTTTCGGCGGCTGCGGCCATCTGATTCACTTCTTCCGTGGTAACGGCCAGCGGCTTCTCGCACAGCACGTGCTTGCCGGCGTTCAGCGCGGCGATAACGGCGGGCGTGTGCACGCGATTGGGGGTGCAGATATCCACGGCGTCGATTTCGTCATGCTCCAGGAGCTTCAGAAAATCATCGTACGCGTGGGGAATCTTAAAATCTGTGGCCAGTGTCTCGGCCGTCTTGAGGCTGATATCGGCTACGGCAACGATTTCGGCGCCCGGGATAGCTGTCCAGCCGGGGTTAAGGTGCGCGCCGCGGACAATGCCGCCGGCGCCGATAAGGCCTACTTTGAGGGGTGCGTTTGTTTTGCTCATTGGGGGAAGCCGGCGGGAGATGTCACCCGGATGATGTTGGGGATGGGCCCGCTGGTTAGTTACGTGGGAAGTCCGATCGCAAGCGCTTTATGGCATGCAATGTGGTATCAGTTGCGGTGCTACAAAAATGGGGCAAGATGGAAGGACTGCAAGCATTAGCTACTGCGAATACATGCTGTCGAGTTGGCCGTCTTGAAAATGTATGGTGATGCGTTTATCCTTTGCCGTTAAAATACGAATCACCATATCATCTGCTTCCGCCGCGTATTCTGTCTGGCGAATCCAGGAAATATGGTGCTGCGTGAGGTAAGCGATAAACTCGTCCGGGGTTGTGCTGTGGGTGAAAGGGATGGTTACAGATTGCGCAATGACAGCGGGAAGTGCAGGCGGATGGTCGTTGTATCTGACGAATTCAATCGCGATATAGCTGACAACTCCCTGTTGATAAGAGATCTGCAGGCAGTAATCGCTATAGGCCAGAATGCCGGAATTGTCCTTCTTCTTTATACATCCGACATCTTCAGGTTTTCCAAGCAAGGTGAGTGTTTCTTCCAGAGTCATCCCCACGCGTAAGGTATGGAGATTGCCGTTCTGCAGAAAGTTTCTCACCGTTTGCTCTTCTTCCTTCTGTAAAAGCCGAAAAGTGTAATGCAGGTGCGTCGCTGTGCAAGAAAATCCCCCCGTACTGCAGGCAAAGCAGCGACGAGGGGAAGCTTAGACAAGGGGACAACCTGTTGCGTGACAACGTTCTGCACGAAGAAATTCCGCGTGGAGGTTTTCCCGTTTTTTACAGGGACGCCGAACCTCAATCCGCAAACAGGGTCCGGCGTCACACTGGTCATCTCAGTTATTCCAGAATGATGTCATCCACGGTCTTACCCGCGGGAATCATCGGCAGCACGTGCTCGGTGTAAGGCACGGCGACATCAAGGACATAGGGCCCTTCGGAATTGAGCAGGCGCTCCAGAGCGGGGCGCAGGTCTTCGTTGCGCAGAACGCGTTCGGCGGGGATATCGAAGCCTTTGCAGATCGTCACGTAGTCGGGATAGATCTTCTCGCGCTCTTCGGGCAGACCCAGGAAGGTATGGCCGCGATTGCTCTTGAAGAAGCGATCCTCCCACTGCACCACCATGCCCAGGTGCTGATTGTTCAGGATGATGACCTTGGCCGGGATGTTCTCCACGCGGGCGGTGGCGAGTTCCTGCACATTCATCAGGAAGCTGCCGTCGCCGTCAATATCCACCACCTTAACATCCGGGCAGGCCACCTGTGCGCCCAGGGCGGTGGGGTAACCAAAGCCCATCGCGCCGAGACCAGCGCTGGTGAGGAAGGTGCGGGGACGCGAGAAGTTATAGAACTGGCCGGCCCACATCTGGTGCTGACCCACGCCCGTGGTGATGATGCATTTGCCTTCGCTCATCTCCCACAGGGTCTGGATAACCTTCTGCGGGGCAATGGCATCCGGATAGTCGTTAAACTTGAACGGGTGCTTGTCACGCCAGCCTTCCACGGTCGTCTTCCAGGGGGCAAAGGCTTTGGGGGTGGTGCGGCGGCTCTTGATGATCTCGTTCAGGCGTTCCAGGGCGTATTTGATGTCACTCTCGATCGGCAGATGAACGTCCTTGTTCTTGTTGAACTCGGAGAAATCGATGTCGATATGGACAATGGTGCCGTGTTTGGCGAATTCGCTGACCTTGCCGGTCACGCGATCGTCAAAGCGAACACCAAAGGCCAGCAACAGATCGGACTGCGCCACGGCAAAGTTGGCGTAAGCGGAGCCGTGCATGCCCAGCCACTTCAGGGAGAGCGGGTGATTCTCCGGGAAACATCCGATGCCCATGATAGTGGTGCACACGAAGATGTTGGTGAGTTCGGCAAACTCCAGCAGCGCCGCGGAGGCTTCGCTGGAAATGATGCCGCCACCCACGTACAGCACGGGCTTTTCGGACTTCTCGATGAGACCGAGGATCTCGTGCAGCGCCACGTCGTCGGCCTTTTTGTCCGGGAAGTAACCGCGCAGGCTGATGGTTTCCGGCCAGAGCGGCTGTGTCTCGGCCATCTGGACGTCCTTGGGAATATCGATGAGCACGGGACCGGGGCGGCCGGTG